>JAGLBF010000083.1 GCA_018260375.1 Deinococcus sp. | reverse complement strand
AGCCGCAGGCGGCGCTTTTCCGACTGTGGTGGAATTTAGCGCAGTCCGTATGACAAGGTTTAAGCTGGAATCCGTATAAGATACCAGGGTACCGGGCCTTTGCCTGGGCTCACGTACTGCATTGCTGACTACGGTCAGCTGAGCGCTTTCAGGCGCACAATAGACCTATGACAAACCTTACTTCTTCTGAGCAAACGGCAATTTTGGCAGGCGGTTGCTTTTGGTGTACTGAGGCGGTGTTTTCGGCGGTACGCGGCATAAACAGCGTACAAAGCGGCTATATTGGCGGTGCACAGGCGAACCCTAGCTATCAGCAGGTGTGCAGCGGCAAGACGGGCCACGCCGAAGCAGTGCGCCTGAGCTACGATCCTAACCTCATCAGCTACGCCGAGTTGCTGCGCATCTTTTTTGCCACCCACGACCCCACGCAGCTGAACCGCCAGGGCCACGACATCGGCACGCAGTACCGGTCAGCTATTTTTTACGACAGTGAACAGGAAAAAGCTGAGGCCCAGCACATCATTGACGACCTCAGCCGTCAGCACATCTTTGACGCACCTATTGTCACCACGCTAGAGCCAGCCACGACCTTTTATGTCGCTGAAGACTATCACCAAGACTACCTAGCCCATAACCCTGCCCAGCCGTATTGCCGTGCTGTAGTTGCCCCCAAAGTGATCAAGTTCCGCAAACAGTTTGAGCAATATTTAAAGTAAACGCGCTGCGTGTCTGAGCATTGAAGGATCTGAAACTAGGCTACCAAATATGCAGCCAGATTAACTGTCAGCATATTTTGAGTAGCTGTTCATTTAAACCATAATGTGGATGTTCACAGCCTAGATAATTATAATGTATATGACTATACTCTGGATGTCTACAGTTTAGATATCCAAACGTTTTTTTATTCTTCACCCCTGTGAACACCATCCCCCTGTGAGCACCGTCTGACATTACCTTGACCACCCGCTCTAATATTGACCTGAGCCGCAGGCAAAAGCATAACTGTTGACTGCCAAATAAGTACCTAAAGGGGAAAAGATGATAGATAAACCTGGAACCCAGACCATCGTCACCAGCAAATCAGGTGGCGTTACCCCAGCGACCATTGTGCTGACCACTGTGGGCGGCGTGCTGGCGCTTACGGCACTGGCGGCGGCAGCGGTGGCGATTTTTAATGTGGCGCTGACCACCGTGACCATCGCCGCGTACATCATCGCGGTGGTGGCCTTCGTGGTGATGTGGCCCGCCATCATGCTGGGTTTGCGTGCTGCACGTACCAAAATGGAAGAAGGTGTAGCCCGCGCCTTGCCACTGGAAACCCTGCTTGCCAAGCGCAGTGACATGGAAAAGATGATTGTCAACAAGGGCCAACAACTCGCCAACGCACGCGGCTACATGCAAGATTTTCGCCGCACCATTGACGAAAGCAGGGGTGTGCTGCCCGACGCTGATATTGCCCGCTGGGACGAAGAACTGCGTGCTGGTGAGGCCGCGCTAGACCAGGCCCGCAGCTATCACCTCACTTTACAAGAGGACTTGCGCGAGTTTGATTTGATTATCAAAAAGGCGCGGGTGGATATGCGCCTTGCCGAGGCGCGCGGCAACATGGCCCAGGCGCTGCAAATGGCCCAGCTGAGCCCCAGTGAGCAGCACACCACCGAAGCGGCCCTCTCCGAGATTACCCGCCGCGCAGGCCGCACCGCCGAGCTGCTGGATGCGGCCCTGGTCTCCCAACAAACGCGCCCCCAGCCTACTACGACGCCCCTGCTTGATCACCAGAGGTCTTCATGAACCGCCCTGGCCTACTACTGGGCATCTTGGGGCTGATTTTGCTGCTTTGTATCGGCGCTGTCGTCGCTGACCAGATGGGCTTATTTGGGCGTGGATACTCTGGTGGTGCGGTGAGTACGGGAAGCGGCTTTGGCACGCCCAGCGCGGCTCCCGTACCCAGCTCAGGTGGCGGTGCATCTGATCCTTATGGAGGGATAAAGTGAATACCATTTATATCAAGCTGTTGTCGCTGATCGCCCTGCTCGGCAGTGTGCAAGCCGCCCCCGTCAGCTTTATGGACGTGGCAACAGGTGCGCGTGGCACCACCTCTAACGCCATGTACAAAGACCTGGGGCGCGTATGTACCAACGCGGCGTTTTTGCGCGAAGTGCATACCTCAGGCAGTATAGAAAATGTGGATTTGCTGCTAGGCAACAAGGTGTCACTGGCCTTTGTGCAGCTTGACGTGCTCAAGGCCCGTGACCAGGTAGACCACGATCCACGCGCCAAGGAGATTCGCACCCTCTTGCCCCTAAATCCTGACGAACTACACCTTATAGCACCTGTGCCCAAAAAGGGTTTTTTGGGCCGTACCACAGGCATCACCAAGTACAGTGACCTGAAAGGCAAGCGTCTGGGCGCCTGGGGTGGCAGCTTTGTGACTGCTAACATTTTGCGGGCCAAATCGGGCGTAGCTATGCAGGTGCTGTCCTTTCCTGAGCGAGAACAGGCCATAAACGCGCTGAATGCCGGCCAAGTAGACGCGGTGCTGGCGGTCGTTGGTCAGCCTGCCGACTGGGTCAAGGCCCTGAGTCCTCAGCAGTACGTTCTGGCTCCTGTGGACATTGCCCCTGAAAAACTCAAAGACTTTTATCAGCCTGCCCGCCTGATTTACCCTCAGTTTGGCAGCTCGGTGCCGACCTACAGCGTGCAGCGCCTGTTGGTCACACGCAACTTTAAGACCCCTGAGCGCCATCAGCAACTGCTGGCCTACCAAAACTGCGCCAAATCTAAGCTCTCAGAGCTGGTAGAAGGCCAGGGCATGCATCCCAAATGGGCTGAAGTAGACTTGACTAAGACTTCAGCCTGGCCTCTGTATAAGTAGTCGCTATGATAACAGGATGACGCTCAACCCTCCCGACCTGCCTTTACTCCAGCACGTCCCTGAGCGTGTCGCCTAAAGCCTGAATGCCGGTTGTGATTTGCTCAGGGGTGGCGCTGCTGTAGCTTAGGCGCATGGTATGTTCGCCGCCGCCCAGGGCAAAAAAGGGTGTGCCAGGCACGTAGGCTACCTTGCGGGCTACGGCGCGGGGCAGCAGCTCGGCGGTGTTGGCGGTGCGGGGCAGCGTGACCCACAAAAACATCCCGCCTTCAGGTACGGTGTATTGCGCACTCTGCGGGAAAAATTGTTTCATCTGGGCAATCATGTGCTGGGCGCGCTGACCGTAGGCGCGGCGCACCGTTTCAATCTGGCGCGGCAGCACGTCGGGCAGCAGCTCGGTGACCATCATCTGGGTCACGGTGGGGGTGTGCAGGTCAGCGCCCTGTTTGGCCTGTATCAGTTTGAGGATAATAGGAGTGGCGGCCTCTACCCAGGCGTCGCGCATGCCAGGCACCAGCACCTTTGAAAAGCTAGAGCAGTACACCACATTCACCTTTTCTATGTCGCCCGTACGCTTTAGGGCTAGCTCAAAGAGGCTGGGCAGGCCTTTGCCCGTAAACCGCAGCTGCCCGTAAGGGTCATCTTCCAAAATGAGAATGCCGCGCCGCAGGGTCAGGTCAAGCAGTTGTTCGCGCCGCTCTAGGCTCAGGGTGATGCCTGTGGGGTTTTGAAAGTTGGGGATGGTGTAGAGCACCTTAGGTGCCTTGCCCTTGTGGTTGGCGAGCAGTTTGTCAAGTGCCATCACGTCTATGCCCTGATCGTCAGTGGGCATAGGCAGGTACTGTGGCAGGTACGGCTGAAAACTTTGCAGCGCTCCCAGGTAAGTGGGGCTTTCTACCAGCACTACATCACCCTCGTTAATCAGGATTTTGCCCAGCAGGTCAAGCCCCTGTTGCGACCCTGTCATGATTTGCACATTTTGAGGCGCAATGCTGTGGCGCTCGGCAATCCACTCGCGCAGCGGCGCGTGGCCCTCGGTAGTGGAATACTGCATGGCGGCGGGCCCGTAGTGCGCCATCACCCGCTCAAAAGCGGCGCTGATATCCGCGAGCGGAAAGAGTTCGGGCGCGGGCAGGCCACCGGCAAAGGAAATCACATCGGGATGCTGGGTAATTTTGAGCAGTTCGCGGATGGTACTGGCCTTCATGCTAGTGCCTCTGCGACTGATCAGACCCTCAAAAGTGGCTTGGTTCCAAACTGGTGTAGCAATCATAATTCACTGTACCGCAAGCAGGGGACGGGAGCTAGAATAAGTGGCTGGGGTAGCAGGGCAACCGCAAAGTCGGAAGCTGCCTAACATTTGATAAGTAGCCAGTAAGTAGGCTGGCTCTTTTTGCTGTATCCATCTGTCAAATGCTCTCGGCATAGCGAAGCGCGATTTTCAAACGAAAAGTTTAACTTTACATTTGATTGACTTTGCGGTTGCCCTGGCTGGGGTAGCCTGACAGTCAGTTACCTTGTCAGCGCTTGTACATGTTGTCTGCACACCGAAGGCTCAATATCTGCGCTAAACTGTAGCTGTACAACAATCCAATCTCGCCTCAGGAGGCACACATGCTCGTTACTGGTAAAGATATTCTGGTTCCTGCCCGCGCTGGCAAGTACGGTGTAGGCGCATTTAACACCAACAACATGGAAATTACCCAGGCGATTATTCACACCGCCGAAAAACTGCGCTCGCCCGTTATCGTGCAGATGAGTGAAGGGGCCATCAAGTACGGTGGTCAGGACTTGGCAAACATCGTCATCGACCTAGCTCACCGCGCTACGGTGCCTGTGGCCCTGCACCTTGACCACGGCTCTAGTTATGAATCGGCCCTCAAAGCTATCAAAATGGGCTTTACTTCGGTGATGATTGACGCTTCTCACCATACTTTTGAAGACAATGTTAAGGAAACTAAGCGCGTTATTGAAGCGGCGCACGCCATGGGCATCAGTGTAGAAGCCGAGCTAGGACGCCTGGGCGGCATTGAAGAGCATGTGATAGTCGATGAAAAAGATGCTTTCCTCACTGACCCACAAGAAGCCGTACAGTTTGTTGAAGAAACAGAGGTAGATTACTTGGCTATTGCCATTGGTACCTCACACGGAGCCTACAAAGGCAAAGGACGGCCCTATATTGATCAGGCCCGCATTGTCAAAATTGGTGACTTGCTGAGTATTCCCCTGGTGGCCCACGGCTCTAGTGGTGTGCCTGCCGAGATCGTGCAGCGCTTTCGCGACGCGGGTGGCGACATTGGTGACGCGGCTGGTATTGCCGATGACGACCTGCGCGAAGCCTGCCAGCACGGCATTGCCAAGGTGAATGTAGACACCGATTTGCGCCTTGCCAGCACCGTTGGCGTGCGTGAAGTGCTGCGTGACACCCCCAAAGAATTTGACCCCCGTAAGGTCTTTGGCAAGGCCCGCGATGTGATGAGCACCATCGTGGAGCACAAAATCGGCGTGCTGGGCAGCGGCGGCAAAGCGTAATACGGATTCCGATTGATTCAGTGCAGTTCTGAATCAATCCGAGCGGACGCGAGTGGGAACAGCATACGGATTTCGCGGTATAGAGGCACAGTCAGCAAAGCGCCGCTCTGCGCTACCGCGAAATCTGTATGTTTGCTGTTGCCGACTCTCAGAGTTCACCGCGTTTTTAACAAGATTCAAGCTGGAATGCGTCGTAGGCCTCTTTAATTATGGTTTGCGGTCTACGCTCCACTTACGTCCTCATCTTCTTGCTGCCGTACCGTGCGTCCACCAGCAGCTAGGTATTCGCCGCCCTTGACCCGCATGCCAGCCTTGAGGTGTGCTTGCTGACCTATGACGGCGATATCTTTGGCCGTTTCGGTGTCATCTGTCTTGCGGGCGCGGCCCACTTGGGCGTTTTCGCCGACCACAGCGCCCTCGTCAATGATGCTGCGGGTGACGCTGGCCCCTGAGCGCACCACGGCGCCCGCCAAAATCACGCTATCTTTCACACGAGCGCCCTGTTCTATCACCGCGCCTGGGCCGATGACGCTGCGGGTCACTTTGCCCGCCACCTGTGCGCCGCTACACACCAGCGCTCTGTCCAGGCGGGCGGTGCGTTCAATCTGTGCGGGGGCGAGCGGTGGTACGGTGGTGAGCACAGGCCAGCCAGGCAGGTCAAGTGCTACGCCCCGGCCTTCACACAGGTCTAAGTGCGCGGCGAGGTAAGCGCCCAGCGTGCCTACATCGCGCCAGTAGGTACTCAGGGCTGACTGGCTGAGCGAAAAGGCGTGGGCCTTCCCGCGTTGCACCAAAGCGGGCAACAGTTCCTCGCCGTAGTCGCCCAGCGGCCCGCCCTTTCTATCACCGAGTTCTTGCAGCACGGCCAGCAGTACCTGCGGGTCATATGCAAAGATTTCGGCGGTGATGGTGGTGGTGTTGCCCGTGCCTAGCGGGGCTTTGGGCTTGTAATCAAGCTGGGTAACGCGGCCTTTGGTGTTGACGTTGACATTGGCGTAACGTGTGGCGTCTGTGCGGGGCACCTCAGTGGTGACCATCGTTACTTCGGCCTGCTGGGTCAGATGCTCGGCGATCACTTCCTGGATGTTGAGGGTGTACAGATGGTCAGCGCTGAGCACCAGCAGCACATCGGGCGCAAACTCGGCAATCAGTTGGGCGTGCAGCTCAAGCGCGTGGGCGTTACCCTGCGAAAATCCGCCCTGATGCGGCGCGGTAAAGGGCGGCATCACCACCAGGCCGCCGCGTGTGCGGTCAAGATCCCAGGGCCGCCCGCCGGATAGGTGGGTATTGAGGCGGTGCGGTTGGTACTGCTCCAAGACCCACACGTCACTAATTCCGCTGTGGGCTAGGTTGCTCAGCGCAAAGTCAATGAGGCGGTAGTGGCCCAAAACAGGCACGGCAGGTTTGGCCCGCCTGTCGGTCAGTGGACTGAGCCGTGAGCCGCGTCCACCCGCCAAAATAAGCGCCAACACACGTGGCGTGGTGGTGTGGCGCTGGTTATCGTTGGCGCTAGAAAGCTGGGTAGGTTGGCGTGACATGGTGCCAGTATAGGCAGCTGGGGAAGCGTTAAAAAAGACTGCTTTCCTAGTGCAGCTACTTAACGTGAGTGCAGCTATTCGTAGAAACGGCTGGGACGGTCAGGTGCCGCTACAGGCAAACAGCTTTCAAAGCGCCCAGACAAGCGCCCAGACAGCGGCATGCATACCGGTATAATACGGACTGCCGCTAAATTCCACCACAGTCGGAAAAGCGCCGCCTGTGGCTCCATACCGCACAGTCCGTATGCTGTTCCCACTCGCATCCGCCCTGATTGATTCGGAAGTACGCCAAATCAATCGGAAGCCGTATAAGCCCTAATACTGCCGTCCAAACAGCACCCGCTTACCATAGGCCGCAGGCTTGCCTGTATGCACGCACACGCCCTGTTCGGGTTCGGCAAAAAATTCGGAGTCGTCAAAGGGTATGTTGCGGGCGGTGGCTTTGGTTTCTTCTTTAATTTGGCGCTCAGATTCTGGATCGCCGCAGTGAAAGGCGCGTACCCATTTGCCCGCTTCAATGGCAGCCTTAAATTCATCATACGTATCCACGCTGATGGTGTTTTCCAGCAGAAAATCGCTGGCGCGTTGGTACAGCCAGTGGTGAATGGTCTCTAAGCGCTCAGGCATACCCGCTACGGCTTCGGCGCGGGGCAGGGTTTCTTTATGGGTGCTGTTGCGGTTTTTGACGACCACCACGCCACTTTCGAGGTCGCGGGGGCCAAGCTCTAAGCGTACTGGCACGCCTTTAAGCTCCCAGTCGTTGTACTTAAAGCCGTTGGTCACGCCTTCGCGTCCATCTACCCGCACGCGCAGGCCTAGGCGGCGCAGTTCACTCGCCAGTATTTCGCCTTGCACCACCATCTCATCAAAGTTGTCTTTTTGTCCTATAGGCACAATAACCACCTGTATGGGGGCGATGCGGGGAGGCATCATCAGCCCAAAGTCGTCGCCGTGCGTCATGATGATGGCCCCGATGATGCGGCTGCTCAGGCCCCAGGACGTGGTGTAGGCAAATTCTTCACGCTGCTCTTTGGTCTGAAATTTGACCTCAAAGGCGCGGCTAAAGTTCTGGCCCAGGTAGTGACTGGTGCCACTTTGCAGCGCCTTGCCGTCGCGCATCATGCCCTCAATAGAATAAGTATTTTCGGCCCCTGCAAAGCGCTCAGAGGCAGTTTTCTCGCCGCGCACCACGGGCAGGGCAAGTACGTCGCGGCAAAAATTGTGGTACTCGTCAAGCTGCTGGCGCACTTCATGGCGGGCTTCGGCTTCGCTCGCATGGGCGGTGTGGCCCTCTTGCCAAAAAAACTCACTGGTGCGCAAAAAGGGCTTGGTGCGCAGCTCGGCGCGGAACACGCTGCCCCACTGGTTGTGCAAAAAAGGCAGGTCGCGGTAGCTGTTGAGCCAGCCCGACCACATGTGTCCGATGATGGTTTCGCTGGTGGGGCGCAGCACATACGGCTCTGCCAGCACATCGCTGCCAATTTTGCTCACCGTAAAAAGTTCAGGAGCAAAGCCTTCCACATGATCGGCTTCTTTCATGATAAAGCTCATGGGGATCAGCGTGGGGAAGAGCAGGTTCTGGTGGCCCGTGGCCTTAAAGCGCTCGTCTAGCCCACGCTGAATATTTTCCCACAGTGCTGTGCCGTAAGGCCGCACCACCATAGCGCCTGCCACAGGTGAGTGGTCGGCCAGGTCAGACTTTTTGACCACTTCGTTGTACCAGTCATTAAAATCTACACTCTGGGGCGTAACGCCGTATTGCTGGGCCTTGTTGTCTTGCTTGGGTTTACTGCCGTCTTTGGTCATGGCGTACAGGATAGCGGTTTTAGGTATGGGCTGAAGCAAGGCTACACTGCCGCTACCACTCATTTAGATGCATTCTGCTTCATTCCAGCATAGGTGGAACAGCGCCGCCTGCGCTCATGGCGTTTTTAGCTGCAACCAGAAGCCGTATGATACGGATTCCGGTTGATTTGGCGTACTTCCGAATCAATCAGGGCGGATGCGAGTGGGAACAGCATACGGACTGTGCGGTATGGAGCTACAGGCGGCGCTTTTCCGACTGTGGTGGAATTTAGCGGCAGTCCGTATGACACCTTTTTATACAGGGTTTTGTTTATACACCCTTTTGCCACCTGCTGCCCGCTGCCTGTTATCCTCTGCACCTTTGCCCGCGTTAAACTACACCCTATGACTCCTGACCTCACCGCCGCCCTGCGCGTTGCCACTGACGCGGCCCAGCAAGCGGGGCAGCTACAGCTGAGCCACCTGGGCAAACTGACGCAGGTACGCAGCAAAAGCAACTTTAGCGACCTGGTTACCGAGGTAGACGGCGCATGCGAGGCACTGATTCGCCGCGTGTTGCTGGGTGTCTACCCTCAGCACCGCTTTTTGGGTGAAGAAGAAGGCGAGCAGGGCGCGCCGTCACATGAGGCGGCAAGTCAGTGGCGCTGGGTGGTTGACCCACTAGACGGCACGGTGAACTACGCGCACGGCTTTCCTGTGTTTTGCGTATCTATCGCGCTTGAGCGTATCACCACTCGCAGCGCCTCCCAGAGTGATGCCGAGACTGTGCTGGGCGTGGTTTATGATCCAACTCGCCGAGAACTTTTTACGGCGCTTCGCGGTCAGGGTGCCTACCTGAATGACCAGCCTCTAGGCGTGTCGGGTACACCCACTTTGCAAACCCCCGCACTGGTGTCAACCGGCTTTGCCTATAACGTACAGCAAGACCCGCGCAACCTGGGTCACTTGCAAAAGTTGCTGGCGCTGGGCGTTCCTGTGCGCCGCCCTGGGTCTGCCGCGCTTGACCTGTGCTACACAGCTTGTGGGCGACTAGATGCTTACTGGGAGCTGGGGCTAAAACGCTGGGATGTGGCTGCGGGCGCGCTGATGGTGCAAGAAGCAGGTGGACAGGTCACAGACGCGGCCGGGCAACCAGACCCCTACGCCGAGATGATTGTCGCCAGCAACGGGCTCTTGCACCCCGAACTGCTGGCAGTACTTGCCGCACCAACGCCATGAACCGCTTGCTGGGGTTGATGGTGGTGCTGATGGTGCTGCTCGATATCGGCGAAGCCATCAACATTGTCCTTGCACTGAGCAGGCAGGAGTGGCTTCACGCGCTGCTGGTGGTGGGCCGCGTGCTACTGCTCAACGCCGTGGGCTTTTGGATACTGCGCGGCCTGCGCGATGAAGGTTAAAAGCGGTCAGGGGTCAATGGTCAGGGCTGATCCATGGTTCGGGCAGCTTCCAGGGGCAAGAGAGTGAAAAAAAGTGAGGTCTCTGCTGGCTTTATACGAACCGCGCTCTATACCAGCAAACCCGTATCTTTTCTCACTCGCGTCCGCCCTCATTCAATCAGAACTGACCTGATGTAGCCGGAATCCGTATAATACGGATTCCGATTGATTTGGCGTACTTCCGAATCAATCCG
>JAGLBF010000082.1 GCA_018260375.1 Deinococcus sp. | reverse complement strand
GCCGCAGGCGGCGCTTTTCCGACTGTGGTGGAATGGAGCGCAGTCCGTATTACAGCCCCGTCGGGTGGTGCAGAAACTGCCAGGGAATACCAAACGTGTCTTCTATCTTGGCAGCGAGGGCACGCACGCCAAACACTTCAGTTTCGTAGTGACCTGCAAACACCACATTAACACCGTATTCAAAACTGTCATAGAAATACTTGTGGGCAGGTTCACCCGTGAGTAGGGTGTCTAGGCCCATTGCGGCAGCTTCAGCAATGCTGCCTGCACCCTCGCCGCTCAGCACCCCCAGACGGCTGACCTGGGGGCTACCGCCGCCGTGTACCAGGCAGATTTCACCCGTGAGCTTTTGGATGCGGTCGGCAAAGTCTTGCAAACTCAGCGTTAAGGGAAGCGACCCCGCTAGGCCAATTTTGCCGCCAGCCCACTCGCCAAAAGGCTGGAGTTGCTGCAGGCTCAGGGCGCGGGCAATCATGGCATTATTGCCCACTTCGGGGTGTGCATCAAGCGGAATGTGAGCGGCGTAGAGGTTCAGGCCCGCACTCAGGGCAATACGCAGGCGCTGGGCGTGCGGCCCTGTGACGGCTAGGGGCTTACCCCAAAACAGGCCGTGATGTACCAGCAGCAGGTCAGCTCCGTTGTCCGCCGCATCTTGCAGCGTGCGCGCTGAGGTGTCTACACTGGCGGCAATGCGGCGAATGGTGTCTACGCCCTCAATTTGCAGGCCATTCATGCTGGGGTCTTTGAAGGTGTCAATATGCAGGTAATCGCTCAGCCACGCCACCAACTCGGTGCGGGATAGTTCAGGAACTTGAGTCATGAGGCACAGTGTAAAGCAGTGGAGCAGGGTTGAGGCGGGGGTGTGCAGGGAAGCTGCTGCCAAACAGATGAACCAAAAACTGTATCCACGGCTCACCACTCTGACCAACCCTGACCAGCTTCAACTACAGACTGCGACTTGAACCTTCTTCACAACGTGGTGGCAGAAGGGCAGCGAGGCTAGGAAACAGTACGCATTTCGCCATGGCCCAGGCAGCGCTTGTCTTGCCCTGCTGCAATAGAGCGCAGTACATCTACCTCAAACTGCTTTAGCCTACATCCCACATGCCCGCTTGAGCAGCACATGCAGTTCATCGCGGCCCAGCCGTTTGGCGTGCAGCGGCAGATCGCGCGGCAGGATGTGGCCGTGCAGCGGAACAAAGGTCAGCTCTGGGCGCAGTATCAGGTCGCGGTTACGGGTAAACGCCAGCACAACATGAACCTGTAACTGGTATTGAGTGCTGAGCAGCTCGCGCAGGGGAAGGCGGTCACCGTCCAGCAAGGCGAGGAGGGCGGGATAAGGCTCTAAGTCATCTTTTGAGCTGGGATCTAGCGCGCTGAGCAAGCGGTGTTCATCGAGCAGCACACCCGCACCAGAGACGGTGTAGCCCGCCACACGCCGCCGACAGCGCGCTAGGGTGCCACCGCGCACCACACTCACGACCCGCCCCTGAGCGTCTGCGCCCGCCAAGTACCGCCAGTACATCATCAGGCTGCTGTAGGTCGCCAGTTCTAAGAAGCCCGCTGGCTTGCTGACCAGAGGCTCGGTGGGGCGCAGTAAGGTCGCTTCGGGCGGCATATAAGGCCAGTGTAGCGTCCATAAGGAATGACGGCACACGGCTGCACTACAGGGATAACCACAACAGCAGAGAGCGCATTATCAAAAGGTGAACCCTTTAGTAAACTACAGGTAATATGTAAGATAAAGCCTTATATTCTTTTAAAATATGGGCGAACTTATTTACTAGGCCGCAACAACAATACGGGGATATTCAGTTTTTTGAGGGCCGCTTGAGCTACGCTGCCCATCATCATGTGCGCGATGCCGCTGCGTCCGTGCGTGGTCATCACCATCAAGTCGGCCTGGCGCTCTTTGGCAACACTGGCGATAATTTCGGCGATGGTGTGGCCCTGAAGGGTCGCTTGTATCAGCTGGATATTCAGCCCTTGGTACTCACTTTCTACCTGCGCCTTGGCCGCGGCGAGCAGGTCGTGGCCCTCTTGTTCCAAGATCCTATACTCATCGCTCAGGTTGCCCACATAGGCAACACCGTCCGTAGCCGCCATGATGCTAGGCAAGTCAGGTATCACGTGCAGCAGCAGCAAACGCCCACCAAACTTGCTGGCAATTTCAGCGGCGTGGGGCAAAATAGAATTACTGGCTGTGCTTCCGTCTAGAGGAACCAGAATATTTTGAAACATTGGCGCAGTTTGAGACACGGTAGAAGCCACCTCCTTAGTATGCCAGACAGTATAGAGCGGCCCCGTTACCGCAGCGTTACCATCTAGGGCGTTGCTGCTGATACGCACGGCGCTCTATTCCAGCACAGCAAGAAAAGCGCCGCCTATAACGCCAAGTCCGTACTGTTTGCTACGCCTGCTGCCCTTCTTTTACCACATTGTGAATAAGGTTAAAGTTGCAGTCCACATACTATAAAGAATAGAGACTAAAAAGATTAAATGACCAAGATAAAACCAACTCTACTTAAGCTGCTGGCCACTTTGGTCAATAACCTGCACGTCACTGTATTTACCACTCACTGAAAAGATGACCCAGGGACTGGTTATAGACTGTGTAGTGATGGTTCCCGCACCAGGGGCTTTCAGGGTCACGCGCACCGTCAGGGTGTTGCCAGCGGGTTGCACACTGTCTACCTGCACGCCATAGCCGCCTGTGGGGCGCGTTCCCAAAAAGATGCCGACTGCGCTCTGGTTGCCCAGCAGCGGGGTTACTGGCATAGGACTTTGGCGACCGTAAGCCATGTTCCAGATGGCGTCAAAGCTGCTTTGGGTGCTGGCAAGCTGCACGCTGGGGGTGGTTGCGGCGGCGCTACTGCCACTGGCGACCGTGCGGAAGTTGTTCGAAGCCGTATGAGCAGGAGAAACCGTGTTGGGCATAGGAGTAGCACCAGGCGTAGTGGCGGCACTAGGCACAGCGTCAGCACTGGTGGTCACCACACTCGTCACAACACTGACAGGCTGCACATACAGCGCAGTAGTCAGAGTTTCGGCGGGTTTGGGCGTTACGGTAAAGGTGCTTTCAGAGAGGGTAGGCAACACGCTGACTACCAGTGCGCCTTGGGGCGCTAGAGCGCGGGCCAGAGCGCTGGCTTCGGCTCCTGTCAGGTTGCCTAAGCTGCCGGCGTCCAGCGGGGTGGCGACCGTTTGCACGCTGCTTGCAGCACTCAGGCCACCTGTCAGGCTGAACCACTGCCCGTTTTCAAGCAGGTAGACGGCACTCAAGTCGCTCACTGCCGTCACCAGATACTGCCCTCCATTCTGGCGCAACACGCTTACGGGCAAAGAAACTTGTGTGCTACTGCTAGATGTAAACACGGCCCGCCCGCCCACCATGAGGCTTTGGGGGGTGTACAGCGGGTCTTGTGGGTTGCCTGGGCGCAGTTCCTGGGTTTGCCCGGCAATATTTATGGTACTTTTCGCGCCGCTTAGTTCGCCGTACACCCACGCCAAATGGTCGTGCACCTGTCCATAAATCAGGGCTTCATGGACACGCACTTGGCTCACCTGAGACGTTTGTGGGGCGCAGGCCGTGAGCGCCAGGCCCAAAATGAGAAGGGGTATTTTTTTCATACGTACCAGCTTAGCGGCCCCAGCCTGACCAGTGGGCGGTGAGCAGATAAAGCAAGCTTTAATAACGTGAGCTAGCGCAAGGTATTGTGACTCAGGTTGATACCAGGCGCTGATTTATAAAAAAGCGGAGCAGGCACCACCCAGCCACCCTTGCTTCATCTCACCTGAATGCTGTTTACCATCAGTTACTGTATTACGTTGTGCGCTAAACTGCCAGGTGTGAATTTAGCAAGTCAGCCTTCTATCTCCAGCACCCGACTGACACGGCTGGAAATCCGCCACCTAGCGACCATAGATCGCCTGGAATTAGACCTGCCAGCAGGCTTCGTAGCCTTTACGGGCGAGACGGGCGCGGGCAAAAGCATCATTGTGGACGCGTTGGGGTTGCTGCTGGGCGGGCGCAGCAACAACGACCTGATACGCAGCGGCGAACATGAGCTACTGGTCACGGCATTTTGGGACGAAGACAGCGCCTCACGCCGCCTCACTGACGCGGGGCGATCTACGGCGCGGCTTGACGGCGAGGTGGTATCTCTGCGCGAACTGGGCGAGCGTGTCACTGAGCGCCTGACTATTCACTGGCAGCACAGCGCACACAGCCTGCTATCCGCTGCCAACCAGCGCCAACTGTTAGATGCCCAAGTGGACATCCAAGTCGGCGGGGTCGCCGCGCAGTACACCGCCTCTTACCGCCAGTACACGGCTGCCCGCGAGCGCCTAGAGCAGTTGCGGGCCGCCGAGCAGCAGCGCGTGCGGGCGCTTGATTTGCTGCGTTTTCAGGTTAAAGAACTGGCAGAAGCAGACTTGCAAGAGGGTGAAGAAGAACCTCTACAACAAGACCTCAAGCGCCTGAGCAACGTAGAAGCCATTGCCCAGGGTGCCGCCCACGCGCTACAGCTGCTCAGCGAGGGTGAGATGACGGCGCTGGGACTGATGGGTGAGGCGATTCGCGCCCTCAACATACCAGCGCGGTATGACGACACTGCCGAGCAACTGCAAAGCGAGCTACAAAACGCCCTAGACAGCGTACAAGCCGTTGCCAACGAACTGGCCCAGCTTGCCGAAGACCGCGCCCCTGATCCTGAAGAATTGGGCCGCTTGGAAGAACGGCTGACCCTGATCAACCGGTTGCAAAGCAAATACGGCGCTACGGTAGCGGACGTACTGGCGTTTCAGGTGCAAGCCGGAGAAGAACTGGCGGCCCTAGAAGGCGATGAACAAGACGCGGATACCTTGCAACAGGAAGTCCGTGTACTAGAGCAATCGGCGCGCACAGCAGCTCTGGCACTGCGTACTGCCCGCCAGAAGGTCGCCCCGATCCTAGCTGAGCAACTGCTTGACGTTATCCGCGAACTGGGTATGCCCCACGCCCGCCTCAGCTTTGAGCTGCGACCGGGTGACAAACTCGGCCCACACGGGCTAGACGACCCGCGCTTGCTTTTCAGTGCTAACCCCGGCGAAGACCTCAGTGACCTGGCGCTGGCGGCCTCAGGCGGCGAGCTGTCGCGGGTCATGCTGGCCATCAGCACCGTGCTGGGCGCAGCGACCCCCAGCGTAGTCTTTGATGAGGTGGATGCGGGCATCGGCGGTGCGGCGGCCCTGGCAGTAGCGGCCCAACTCGCGGCCCTGGCACGCGGCAAACAGGTGTTGGTGGTGACTCACCTGGCCCAAATTGCCGCCCGTGCCGACTGGCACTACAAGGTAGAAAAACTGATAGAAGGAGGCCGCACCGTCAGCCGCGTCCGTCTATTGGCACCCGAAGAGCGCTTGCAAGAGATAGCACGTATGCTCAGCGGCAACACCTCTGAAGCGGCCCTGAGCCACGCCCAGGAGTTGCTGTCGGCAGCGGCAGCAGGGAGCAAGCGCAAGAAGAAGTCGGCGGGCGGCAAGTGAGCCTATCAACAAGAACCTGACTGATACGGATTCCGATTGATTTGGCGTACTTCCGAATCAATCAGGGCGGATGCGAGTGGGAACAGCATACGGACTGCGCGGTATGGAGCCGCAGGCGGCGCTTTTCCGACTGTGGTGGGATTTAGCGGCAGTCCGTATGACTCGGAACCCGCATCAAATCACCTCACGGTAGGCCACCTGAGCGCTGCGGGCTTGCAACTCGGCCCGCAGCCCGCTCAGGCGCGGGTGGCTGAGGATAGGGTCGTGCGACAGGATGTACTTGGCGAGTTCGCGAGCCTGCTCAATAATCGCCACGTCATTGACCAAGTCGCCGAGCTTGAGGTCGGGGATACCGCTTTGGCGGGTGCCGCGCAGTTCACCTGGGCCGCGCAGCCTGAGGTCGGCCTCGGCAATAACAAAGCCGTCGGTGCTGCCCTCAATAATTTTCAGGCGTTTGCGGGTCTTTTGGGAATGTTCGCCTGCTATCAACAGGCAGTAACTTTTGGCACTGCCACGCCCCACCCGCCCGCGAAGCTGGTGCAACTGGCTGAGGCCAAAGCGCTCGGCGTTTTCTATCACCATCACCGAAGCGTTGGGTACGTCGACACCCACCTCAATCACCGTGGTAGACACCAAAATATCAAATTCATGGGCACGAAACCGCTCCATAATCTGGTCTTTTTCGGAGGCAGGCATTTTACCGTGCAGCAACTCTATGCGTGCTTCGGGCAAAATAACGCGCAGGTCTTCAGCCAGTTGGGTGGCGGCGAGGAGTTCTAAGTTTTCATTTTCGTCGATCAGCGCCGTAACCACAAAGGCCTGTCGCCCTTCACGAAGTTGCGTCATGACAAAGCCGTACGCCTGGGTGCGGTGGGTATCTTGCAGCAGCTTGGTTTCTACGGGCGTGCGGCCTGGGGGCAGTTCGTCGATGATGCTCAGCTCCAAGTCACCGTAAGCGGTCAGCGCCAGGCTGCGCGGTATGGGCGTGGCAGACATCACCAGCACATCAGGGCGGCTTGCCAGGAGTTTACGGCGCTGCGTTACCCCAAAGCGGTGCTCTTCATCGACCACAGCCAGGCCCAAATTATTCCAACCTACATTTTCCTGAATAAGCGCTTGCGTACCCACCACCACGTCTACCAGACCGTTTTGGATGGTGGCCTGCATCTCCAGCTTTTGCTTGGGGGTCAGCGCGCCAATCAGCAGGCCCACGCGAATGCCGTGAGGTGCGAGGTAAGATTGCAGGTTGCTAAAGTGCTGCCGCGCCAGGATTTCGGTGGGGGCCATCAGCGCTCCCTGGTAGCCGTCTTGTACCGCCAAAAAGAGTGCACAGGCCGCTACCGCCGTTTTGCCACTGCCTACGTCGCCTTGTACCAAGCGGGCCATCTGGGTATCGCGGCGCATGTCGTCAGCGATTTCGTAGAGTACCCGCCGCTGCGCTGCGGTAAAGGCAAAAGGGAGCGAGGCTTCAAAGGTCTGCATGTCGCGGTCAGTGGCCCCAAAGCGCTTGCCCTGCAACACCGCGTCCTCGCCTTGTAAGAGCATACGCAGCTCTAAAAAGAGGTACTCGTCAAAGCGCAAACGGCCCTCGGCACGGGTAAGGTGCGCTTCGTCGTGTGCAAAATGAATGCCGTGAAGCGCGTCTGCCAAGTCGGTGAGGGCGTACTTTTGTCGCCAGTGGGCAGGCAGGTAATCACCGCCGTCCCAGCTGCTCAGGGCGTTCAAGGCCGCCTTGCGCAAAAAGTCCTGGCTGGTGCCGTCTTTGCTGTCATACACGCCTACAATGCGCCCTGTGCTGAGGCTGTTGCTCCCACCCTCAAGCGTTTCCATGTGCTCTACACCAAGCTGAGCGTTGCGGCCAAAGCGTTTGACGCGGCCCGTAAGAATCAGTTTTTGGCCTTCTTTCAGGTTGTTTTCAACCCAGGGCTGGTTAAACCAGGTGGCCTTGACCCGCTCGCCGCTGGCCGTTTGCAGCGTGACTTCCAAAATCAGCAGGCCCGCTCTGGGCACGCGGCGATTCTTAGCAACCACCACGCCCGATACGGTGGCTTTCTGCCCGTCTTCGATGTCGCTGAGGCTGGGCAAAGCGCGCCTGTCCTCGTGGCGGCGCGGGTAATGGTGAAGCAAGTCGCGCAGGGTGTGCAGGCCCAAGCCGTGCAGCTTTTTTAGGCCGCCGTGTCCCCAGTCTAGCTGGGCCAGGGGCGTATCCGGCTTCCTTTTGGGGGGAGCAGTGTGGGGGGCGCTACTGGCGGGTGCGGGCAACGCCCCCCGCTTGACATTCAGCGGTGCAGAGGTGGGCGAGTCCGGTGTAGGGGCAGCAGGTTGCAACAGTGCCAGAGCCGCCTCCAGCGCCTGTTGGCGTTCGGGGGCAGCCAGGCTGTCATAGCCGCGCAGGGCTTCACGTACTTTGGGAAATGGACTTGCCAGTGGCCCCGCTAGCAGCTTTTCTAGCCCGCCCGACACGGCGCGGTTGCTGTAGCCGCGCTGCTGTTCTAGCTGTAGCGGGCGGCGCAACTTGTCTTGAAGTTCTTGCAAGGTTGCCACGAGGTCAGTGTACAGGTGAATGAGGCGGGCTAATGGGTGATGGATTGCCTGAAGCACAGCGGCCGCAACAGGCCAACACCGCCCTAACCAGCACTATAGTAATCAGCGCCGTATTAACCAGCGCCGTCCACCATCTACCTTCTGTCCCGCCCTTCCTCTATCATCCCTCAATGGCTAACTCCGAATTTTTAGGACTGGTTCACTCACTTCAGGCCACCGCAGAGGCGGCCCTGGGCGACCTCAACGCAGCTTCTGCAAGTGCCCAGCGCGACGGCTTGCTCAGCCCGCAGCGCGCCCGTCACACCGCCGAGCGGTCGCTGAGGCTGCTCAGCATGCTCGCCGAAAAGACACGTGGCAACCTTGACCTCACCGAATCACAGGTACTGGGTGACGCAGTAGCAAGCCTGCGCGGTCGCCTGAGTGACATAGATACAGGCGACACAGATACAAGCAACACAGATATAACTGAACCTGCTGAAGCACAAAACCAGGTTAACTGAGATGCGGGCCGTCATTCAGCGGGTCACACAGGCCCGTTGTCAGGTGGAGGGCCGCACCACAGGCGCCATAGACGCGGGGCTGTTGGTACTGCTAGGCGTAGGGCCAGACGACACCACGGCAACAGCGCATCAGCTCGCCGCCAAGGTAGCCAAAATGCGTATTTTTAATGACAGCGCAGGCAAAATGAATCTGTCAGTGCAAGATGTTGGTGGCGCGGTGCTCAGCATCTCGCAGTTTACGCTGTTTGCCGATACCTCACGCGGCAACCGCCCCAGCTATACCCAGGCTGCCCCGCCTGAACTGGCACGCAGCCTGTATGCGGAGTTTAACGTGGCCCTACGCGCCCTGGGCCTGCGGGTAGAAGAAGGCGTATTTGGCGCACACATGGTGATTGCCCTGGTCAATGACGGGCCTGTCACGATACAGCTGGAACTGTAAAAGTCATAGGCTTGAGGCGCTGGTTGAGGCGCTGGTTAAGACACACAACGCTTGAGCGTTTAGCCGCCTCATACGGACTGCCGCTAAATTCCACCACAGTCGGAAAAGCGCCGCCTGCGGCTCCATACCGCGCAGTCCGTATGCTGTTCCCACTCGCATCCGCTCGGATTGATTCGGAAGTACGCCAAATCAATCGGAATCCGTATTATACGGACGGCGCTTGCCTATCAGGGAACGCGCATCTTTTGCCACTCACATCCGCCCCCATTAAATCAGAAACGACCTGATGTAACCGGAAGCCGTATAAGCTGATGAGGGGCGACCGGCCTCAGCTTTCCCAAACCACATTCGTCTAAGCCCCTACCGCGCTACCCTGTACAGCATGGATAGACCCCGCCGCCTTCGCCGTAGCCCCGCTCTCCGTGCACTGACCCGTGAGCACCACCTGCGGGCCGATATGTTTATCTTGCCGCTCTTTGTACATGAGGGTGAGGGCAACCAGACTATTTCTACCATGCCAGGGGTGCTGCGCCACGACCTGCCAGGGCTACTGGCCACAGTACAAGAAGCTGCAGATTTGGGTATTGGCAACATTATTTTGTTCGGCATTCCCAGTCACAAAGACGCCGTGGGCAGCCAAGCCCGCGCCGATGAGGGCATTGTGCAGCGTGCCATACGAGCCGTGAAAGCACAGTTTCCGCAGATGGTGGTTATGGCAGATACGTGTCTGTGCGAGTACACCGATCACGGACACTGCGGCGTGCTGGTGCAAGACGGCCCAAATTGGACGGTGGACAATGACACGACCCTGCCTCTGCTGGCAGCCACGGCCGTCGCTCAGGCCCGCGCTGGCGCCGATGTGGTGGCCCCCAGCGCCATGATGGACGGGCAAATTGCCGCCCTGCGAAGTGCGCTAGACACAGAGAGCTTTGGTCACATTCCCATCATGAGCTACGCTGTCAAGTACGCCAGCGGCTACTACGGCCCTTTTCGCGAGGCAGCAGGCAGCACGCCCAGCGTGGGCGACCGCGCCACCTATCAGATGGATCCTGCAGGTGGGTACCGCGAAGCGCTGCACGAAGCCAGGCTGGATGTGGAGCAGGGTGCCGACTACCTGATGGTTAAGCCTGCACTGGCTTATCTGGACGTGCTGCGGGTGGTGCGCGACCACTTTGACCTGCCGCTGGTGGCCTACAATGTCAGCGGCGAATACGCCATGCTCAAGGCCGCCGCTCAGCTGGGTATGCTTGATGAGCGCCGCACGGTGCTAGAAACCCTCACCGCCTTTAGACGCGCTGGAGCCGACGCGATTATGACCTACCACGCACTAGATGCCGCCCGCTGGCTCAAAGAGGGCTGATACGGACTGCGCTAAATTCCACCACAGTCGGAAAAGCGCCGCCTGCGGCTCC
>JAGLBF010000081.1 GCA_018260375.1 Deinococcus sp. | reverse complement strand
TTATACGGACTGCCGCTAAATTCCACCACAGTTGGAAAAGCGCCGCCTGCGGCTCCATACCGCGCAGTCCGTATGCTGTTCCCACTCGCATCCGCTCGGATTAATTCGGAAGTACGCCAAATCAATCGGAATCCGCTCTTATAAGGCTTCTGACTTGGATTGTAGTCAAAACGCGCTGACCTCTGACGAGCGCAGTCTGTATTAGTTTACCGTCTGTGCGGTCATCACCTCTTTACTGAGGGCAGCGATGCCGAGCGCGCGAAATTGAAGGCTGTCTTTGTGTTGGTGGGTATGCATTCTGATAAGCAGGCTTTGAAGCTCTTTTACGCCCTGCACCACATACGGCCCCTTATTGAGCATCACGGCTTCGGCGCGGATACTCATAGCAGCGTCAGTAAATTCGCCGCGTGAAGGCGTGCCTTTTTTGACCAGGCTCTCTAGCACCTGCGTAGCCCACACCACAGGCACATGCGCCGCGGCACATAGCTGCAACAGCTCCTCTTGAATCTCAGCCTGACGACCAAAGCCCAGCTCCACTGCCAGGTCGCCGCGTGCAATCATCACACCACAGGGGCGTGCGCCTGCCGTGCGTACCATCAGGGGGGCGATGTTGTTGACGGCCTCGCGGGTTTCTATCTTGAGGATAATACCCAGTTCGGGTTTGGCCCCCAGGCGCTCCATTTGACCCAGCAGGCGCTCTACGTCGTCTACGGTTTGCACAAAGGAATAGCCCACTGTGTCCGCGTGGCTTACGGCAAAGGCCAGATCTTGCACGTCTTTGTCGGTTAGCGCCGGTAGCTTAAGGGTACTGTCGGGGAAGTTAATGCCCTTTTCATCTTTCAGATTTTCGCCCTTGCTGCGGGCATGGGTGACACGCAGCAGTAGGCCGTGCGGGGTCACTTGCTGCACCACCGTACCGATTTTGCCGTCGTCAAACCACACCTGTTCGCCCTCTTTTATCTGGCCCTGGGCTATCATCTGGCTCACTTCGGGCAGCGTACAACTGACGCAAATCAGGTGGTCATTGGCGGCATAGGCGCTTTCTGAGTTGTGGGCTGCCAGCAACGTGTCGTTGATGTACAGGCGCTGGGGGTCTTTGGTTTTACCGTCTTTGTCCTTATGGTGCTTGGCGGCTTTGTGTTTGGGAATCTGCGGCAGGCGCACATTCTGGGTACGCACTTTGGGGCCAGCCAAATCAATATGTACGCGGCAGCGTTTGTGCTGCTCTTGTTCGGCGGCCCTGAGGTGCTCAAGCATCTGCGCCCAGGCCACCGCGTCGTCGTGGGCGGTGTTGATGCGGGCAATGGTCATGCCTGCCGCCAGCAACTGACTGATCAGCGTGGGGTCGGTAGCGGCCTCACTGGGCAAAGTCACCATGATATCAGGTATGGCAAGACTGTCAGCAGGGCGCTTACCAAACAGCTCTGCGGCGTTGTGCTTAAGCTGCTGGCGAACCTGTTCCATCTCGGCACGGGCCTGTTCACCTGCAACGTGGTCAGGCGTTTGGCCTACCAGCGCCTCCAGTGCCTGCTGACTCAGATGCAAACTGGGCAACACATGGCGCTCGGTAAAGCTCAGCGTGCCTACTCCGTAGCGGCGCAGCGCTTCTTGAAGGTCGCCCAGGTTGCGCCGCCGCAGCGACAGATATGCCGCCAAGTTATGCGCGCTCGCACTAAAAGCGGGGCGCGTAATCCAGGGCTGCCACGCCTGCACGGTGGTCGTGGCTTCTTGCTCTACAGCTCGAATAAGCTCGCCGTGTTGCTGACACAAGCTGGCCAATACGGGGTCAGGGTGCATGGTGGTCGTCATAACTGTAAGATGACACAGCTATGACATGGGGCTGTCAGATAGAAGCAATCAAACAGAGGAAAGGGGCGTACAACCTCTTTACCGTTGCTTGTTCTGACTTGTACTGCGCACTTTGATTCAATCAGGGCGGGTATAAGTGGCAAAAGATACGGACTACGCCGTCATATCACGGAGTCCTTACTGTGTTCTACGCTTGCTTCCCGGTTTGTACGCCTACCTCTCAGCATTTACCGCGTGTTCAATACGGTTCAAGTCGGAATCCGTATCAGGGCCAGTTATGTGCCAGTCATTTGTGTGCCAGTTATTTGTGTCCCAGTGGGCGAGGCAGTGCGTGCAAGATAGTGAGTAGAGGATAAAGCACCCTGATTTGGCGCTGCTCTTACACAACCCTTACGCGGCTGGCTTACACTGTGGAGCGTGAATTACGCCGCGTTGTTGGCAGTGGTGGTGCTGCTGACCTTCTTTTTTCCGCTGAGCATACGTGTCGCCAGTTTGTACGGCGTGTCGCCCACCGTCAGCGGAGGCATTTTGACCGGGGCACTGATTTTTGTCCTGGCTACCTCTATTATTCGCTGGCAGGTGCTGCGCTACCGCCACCTGACGGCGCGGCTAGAAACGGCCCGCAACCAAATTTCCGCACAACCCCAAAGCCCCCGTGCATATTTTGTAGAGGGCGAGCACTTGGTGACCACCTTGCTGCGCGTAGGCCGCAGGCGCGAGGCTGCCGAAGTCGCTGACCGCTATGCCGAGTTGAGTGGTGTACCCGAAGTAGAGATTGTGGCGCTGCGCGAAGCCATTGCCCAAACCGCCAAAAAGCAGCGGCACAGTCCGTAGATAGGTGCTTTTGGCGTGGGCCTTTATTGCGGGACGTTGTTGCCTAGCCCTAGCATTGTCGCCTTCATATTTCGGGTACAGTAACGCTAGGTTCGCCCCTCTTTAATTTCCCCCCACCGCGAGGACATATGAAAGCTTACAAAGGAATCGTAGAAAACGGAGTTGTGGTCGTCATCGGAGCGCGTTTGCCCGAAGGCACGACTGTTACGGTCACGGTGGGCGAGGGCGAGTTGCTGCGGGCGACCATTGTCGGGGTTATCGGCGGCGGCTCCCAAAAGCTGGGCAAAAAAATTAAGCTGCGCCCACTGCCCGGCTTGAGCACCCAGTTTCAAAATTACCTTTTACAACACTACCTGCAACACCCTATGCCGCACGGCAGGTCTGATCCTTCGTGAGCGGCGCCAACCCTGACCATGCGGGCGCGGCACACGCCAACGATTCGGGTGTGCATGTTTGGCTTGTACCCACGCCTGTAGGCAACTTGGGGGATATCACCCTGCGGGCCGTTGAGGTGCTGCGCGCTGCCGACGCGGTGGCCTGCGAAGACACCCGCCGCACAGGAACACTGCTGGCTCACCTGGGCATCAGCCGCCCGCTGGTACGGTTAGACGCGCATACCATGTCGGCGCGGGCGGGGCGCGTGCTGGAACACTACCCCCGCCTGGCCTACGTCAGCGACGCGGGTACTCCTGGTATCAGTGACCCTGGAGCTGAGCTGGTAAGCCTCGCCCTCTCGCTGGGCGGAGCGGTAGAAGCCCTGCCTGGGGCCACCGCCTTTGTGCCTGCGCTGGTGGTATCAGGCCTGCCCACTGCCCGCTTTACCTTTGAGGGCTTTTTGCCCCGCAGCGGGCGTGAGCGGCGCGAGCGGCTAGAAGCTATTGCCGCTCGCCCAGAAACCTCGCTGATTTATGAAAGTCCGCACCGCCTGGGTGACACCTTACAAGACCTAGCGCGGGTGTGCGGCGATCACCGCCAGGCCAGCGTCACCCGTGAACTGTCCAAACGGTTTGAAGAAACCCGCCGCGACAACCTGCAAGCCCTGAGCCAGTACTTTGCCCAGGACGTGCGCGGCGAAATTGTGATTGTGGTGGCGGGCCATGCGGGCGGCGGCGATCTGTTGCCGGGCCAGACTGAAACTGATTTTGTGGCTCTGGCCCGTGAACTGGCGCAGCAAGGCCATGAAGCCAGGCACATTCGGGCCTTGTTACAACAGCGCGGTATGCGTAAAAATGAAGCCTACAGTTTGTCGCTTGCCGTACAATCTGTTACTCCTGCCCACACGGCCCCATCTACCCTACACACGGAGGACTAAATGACCAGCCCCCACACCGAACTACCCCAGCCCCAAATCCATAGCCTCAGGCGCATTGCTGTGCTGACCAGCGGCGGCGACGCACCAGGTATGAACGCTGCCATACGCGCAGTGGTACGTGCCGCGACCTTTCAAGGTATAGAAGTGGTGGGCGTGCGGCGCGGCTTTTCGGGCCTGCACAGAGGCGATATGCGGCTCCTCGGCCCCCGCGACGTCGCCAATATCATCCAGCGCGGCGGCACCATGCTGCTCACCGCCCGCAGCACCACCTGGCGCACCCCCGAAGGCCGGGCACGCGGCGCACAACACCTGAAAGACTGGAATGTAGACGCCCTAGTGGTGATTGGCGGCGACGGCTCCTTTCACGGCGGTTACTTTTTAGAGCAAGAACACGGCATCAAGGTCGTGGGACTGCCCGGCACCATTGACAACGACCTGTACGGCACTGACCACACCATCGGGTACTTTACTGCCGTTGAAACTGCCCTACACGCGGTAGACAAACTGCGCGACACAGCCGCCAGCCACGAGCGCGTGTTTGTGATAGAGGTCATGGGCCGCCACGCTGGACACATTGCCCTTGATGTTGCCGTAGCGGGCGGGGCCGAAGAAGTCTTTTTGCCCGAAGATGAAAAAGACATAGCTGACCTGCTGACCTCCCTGAAACACAGTGAGGCGCGTGGCAAGAGCAGCAGCATCATCATCGTGGCAGAAGGCTACCCCGGCGGCGGGCAGGGCGTTGCTGACGCCATCAGCCGTGAAACGGGCGTAGACACCCGCCTGACTGTGCTGGGCCACATCCAGCGCGGCGGCTCACCTGTATCAAGCGACCGCGTGCTGGCCTCGCGCCTGGGTGAAGCGGCAGTAAGCGCCCTGATAGCCGGTCAAAGCGGCGTGATGGTAGGCCGCACCTCTAACGGCATCACCTACACCCCCTTTCAAGAAACCTGGGAAAAGCGCAAAGATGTCAGCCGTGACCTGTACCGCTGCGCGAAGATGCTGAGCATTTAGCCGCGTCGGCTGGTGATGAGGGGCAGTCTGTTCGGGGCGAGGCGTAGACAACAGTACGGGCTTTGCGGTATGGAAGTGCAGTCCGTAGTATGGCGTGCCTTCTTAAACGTACTCTAGTTATCAACCCCTCATGGCAGTTTCTAAGAAAACCGTCCCCTTTTTCTAAACAGTTCTCACCTCAGGGGCTTATGCTGACGGGTACATGCTGGCACGCCGCACGCTTTTGTATTCGCTGCTCTGCACCTCGCTGGGCCTCATGGCCTTGGCAACGGCAGGCAGTAGTAGCAACACTGCGGGCAATGACTGGAAGATCAGGGGCGTGACGCTCCTTCCTGCCACAGGGCAACAAGCGCAGGTGCTAGAGATTAAAACACAGCTTTCGCTGGTGCAACTGCGCCGCAAAGCCGCTGAAGCCGGGGCCGACGCACAGATTCTTAACGAAGTATTAGGGTCAGGGCAGCGCGGGCAACTGCCCGGTTACGACCCGCGCCTAAAAATTAGCGAGGCCGAATTCAGGCGCTATCTGGTGTTTGACCAAGCCTTGCAGCCCAGCGGCAAGATGCTGCGCCTAAGCGTGCAGCGCGACGGCAACCGCCTGATTTTCGGCGATATGGGCGGCACGGCGCTGCTGCGCGGTATTTCTATTGACCTGAGCAGTGGCGAAATGCGCTTTCCCGAAGGGTTTTCGGCCCGTCCTGACTACGTGTACATCAGCGCCCTGCAAGCCGCCCAAAAAGACGACCCCCTGGGCGCGCGCAGCGGCTACGTCTGGCAGGTACGCGGTAGCAATCCTACTACCCAGACAGCGCTCAACGGCCACTTTGCCCTCATGGGCTTTTCCAACGGCACGGTACTGCTCAGCTACAGCCGCAACGGTATTGTGCGCGGTACAGTAGCGGTGGGCAGCCTTAACCTCAGCTACACCCGCGAAGCAAACGCGGGCAGATGGTAGTACGAACTGCGCTAAATTCCACTACAGTCGGAAAAGCGCCGCCTGCGGCTCCATACTGCGAAACCCGTATGCTGTTCCCACTCGCGTCCGCTCGGATTGATTCAGAACTGCACTGAATCAATCGGAATCCGTATAACACCCCGGCCGCGCTTGTGAGAACCTGCCTGTATTTTTTCAGTACGCCGTCAGCTTGCGGGTGATACAACCCAGAGTATGAACTTCACCTTTACGCGCCCCTTGCTCTTCCTCGCTACCGTGTTCATGTTGGTAGCCCCTACACAGGCCGCCACTTGCAACATCAAACCCGCGCAAGACGCTGCCAACGCCCGCCTGAGCGCCATGAATGCCGCTAACGCCGCGCTGCGGGCGGCTTATTTGGGTTATGCCACCGCCTACAGCGACATTGTGTATAAAGTGCTGCCTGGCAAAACGGTGATCAACGGCAACAGTGCCTATGTGGTGGGCAATATCGCCGTACAAGGCACCAACCGTATCAGCGGCAAGCGCGAAAACAACATCCTGCGCGGCACGGTTACCCTAGTCAGGTCAGGTTGCAACTGGCGCACCACAGGATATAAGCCCGGCTGAGGCAGTGAGGCGCAGGCGTGCAAACGCCAAGAACATGGCCCCCGACTGGTAGCAGCAGTAAAGGGGGCCAAGATGCGTCTCTTAATCTTTAGGCAAAATCAAGAGGCCTGCTGAGCATAGGTGAGCACCTAATACAATTTCGTCACCCAAGGCTAATCTACTAGATTAAGGTATAAAGTTGCCCGTGTAGAAACACACATACATTAGACTTTATGAATGTAAACATATAAAAAATCCCTCTGGGTCAAGTGCGATATTCTTAAGTATGACTTTTACCGTACAACCTGATACCCGCATTGCCGCGCTGCAAGCTGCTACTGCTCCCACCAGTTGGGATGTGCTGATCATAGGCGGCGGGGCGTCTGGCCTGGGTGCGGCGGTTGAGGCCGCCTCACGGGGCTATAAAACCCTTCTCCTAGAGGCCCATGACTACGCCAAAGGCACCTCTAGCCGCAGCACCAAGTTGGTACACGGCGGCGTGCGCTACCTGGCACAGGGCAATGTGCCGCTGGTGCGAGAAGCCCTGCACGAGCGCGGCTTGCTTAAACATAACGCGCCCCACCTGGTGCATGATTTGGGCTTTATCGTCGCCTCTTATACCTGGTGGTCACAGCCCTTTTACGGCATTGGCCTCAAAGTATATGACGCGCTAGCGGGCAAGCTCAACTTGCAACCTAGCCGCCTAATCAGCCGTGACGCCGCGCTTGACCGAATACCGACCCTCAAACGAGAAGGGCTTAAGGGCGGCGTGCTGTATTTCGACGGGCAGTTTGATGACTCACGCCTCGCCATCACCCTGCTGCGTACCATTGAAGACCTGGGCGGTGTGGCCCTCAACTACGCTTCAGTAACGGGCCTACTCAAAGAGGACGGCAAGGTGTCGGGCGCCACCTGGCGCGATGAAGAGAGCGGCAAAAGCTACACGGCAAAAGCCAAAGTGGTGATCAACGCCACAGGGGTCTATGTCGACCAGGTGCGTCAGTTTGATAATCCGCAGGCCAAGCCTATGCTGTCACTGAGCCAGGGCGTGCATTTGGTGGTAGATAAGAAATTTTTACCCAAAAGCAGCGCCATTATGGTGCCGCGCACCGATGACGGGCGAGTGCTGTTTGCCGTGCCCTGGCACGATCACGCTGTTATCGGCACCACTGACACCCCCGTACCTACGGCCAGCCTAGAGCCGCGTGCGCTTGAAGAAGAGATTGCCTTTATTTTGCATACCGCTGGCCAGTACATGGATCCCGCTCCGCAGCGCGAGGATGTACAAAGCGTGTACGCGGGTCTGCGCCCACTGGTCAAGGCGGCCGAAGGCACCGACACCAAAGCGCTGAGCCGCGACCATGTGATACGTATTTCAGAAAGTGGGCTGCTGACCCTCACGGGCGGCAAGTGGACGACCTACCGCCGCATGGGGGAAGACACCATCAACCGCGCCGCCAGGCTGGGCGGGCTGCCTGAGCGCCTGACTCTGACGCCAGTGCTGCACCTGCACGGCTGGAGCAGCACCACCGAAACCCAGGCCCGCGCTGACCACTGGCGCGTGTATGGCAGTGACGCTGAGCGTGTGCAGGCCCAAGACGGCGCAGACATCAAGATTCACCCAGACTTGCCTTACAGCGAAGCTGAAGTGCGCTGGGCCGCCCGTTACGAACAAGCCCGCACCGTAGAGGATGTGCTGGCCCGCCGGTTGCGCGCCCTGCTGCTCAATGCCCGCGCCAGCATAGAAGCCGCGCCCCGCGTCGCCGCCATTCTCGCTGAGGAGCTGGTTAAAGACAAAACCTGGGAAACAGCGCAAGTGGCAGAATATACCGAACTGGCACAGGGCTATTTGCTTCATTGATACAGATTGCAGCTTGAACCTTTTACACACGTGATGAAAGCAGGCTGACAGGCGTAGGAAACAGTACAGACTGGGTGATACGGAAGCCCAGTCCGTACTGTTCCTTTAGATATCATACGGATTCCGCTCCATTCCACCACAGTCGGAAAAGCGCCGCTTGCGGCTCCATACCGCACAGTCCGTATGCTGTTCCCACTCGCATCCGCTTGGATTGATTCGGAAGTACGCCAAATCAATCGGAATCCGTATCATCCCCAACAGCCATCAATTCGCTCAGTATCTTATTTAGATGCCACCAGCCTGCCGGTGTAGCGCGGAGCCAGTCGCCCTGTTGAAGCAGCAGACCCTGAGCCTCATAGCGCTGGGCGGCGGCGCGTAAGGGCCTGAGGTCAAGCCCCGTGCGCCCTGACCAAGCGGCGAGGTCAACGCCCTGAGCAGTACGCAGGCCCATAAAGAGGGCGTCAGTAAGGGTGTCATGGGGGGTCAGATGCTCGGTGACACGCCCGTTAACCTGCTGGGCAGCAGTAGCAGATGCCAGGGCAGGCAGAGCATCCAGGGCAGAATAATCATGCTGTAGCCACTGGTGTAGCGGCGGATTGCTGCGGCGCTGAGCACTTTCACCGAGCTGCCCGGCAGGATAATGCCCAGCAGCGCCTGGTCCGAGGCCTAGATAAAAGTGGTTTTGCCAGTAGCCCAGGTTGTGCTGTGAGCGCTGGCCTGAGCGGGCATAATTGCTCACCTCGTAGCGCTCAAAGCCGGCCTGGGTGAGCAAGCGGGCGCTGAGGCCAAAGCCACGCTCCTCGTCAGCCTCGCTGACCTGTACGCCCTGACGGGCAAAAGGCGTGCCGGGTTCAATAGTCAGGGTGTACGCGCTGATATGCCCTACACCCAGCGCACTCAGGCCCGCGATGTCAGCTTCTAGTGGCTGTCTTGCGACCGCTGTAATCAGGTCACCACTCACCGCAAAACCCGCATCCAGCAAGGTAGTCACCGCTGTGCGTGCTTGCTGTGCGCTGTGTTGGCGGCCCAAAAAGCGCAGGGTGGCATCATCCAAACTTTGCACCCCCACCGAGGCCCGGTCAAAGCCGAGCGCCTTCCAGTGCATGGCGCGGGACGGGGTGACGGTGCCAGGATTGATCTCCAGGGTGTTTTCGTGCTTGCCCCAACCCAGGTGCCGTTTGATGGTGTCTACCACGGTAGCCAGCTCATGGTCGCGCAAAAAACTGGGCGTGCCGCCGCCGACATACACCGTATCAAGCTCGGTGCGGTAGTGGGTTTGTGCTGCCAGATACGCCGCTTCCCGCTCGAGCTGCGCTAGGTACGCTTCAACCATGCCACTGCTGCGGGTCAGCACATGAAAGTCGCAGTAGGGGCAGATGCTCGGGCAAAACGGCACATGCACATAGACATGCTGCACGCTGTGGCTGTCCGTGCGGATATCAGGGTAGGGCGTGGGGGCGAGCATCCCTTTAGCATAAGCGCGGCGGCCTGCAACTCCTAACTGGCATTTACTTGGGCCTCACCACTGCCGTGCAGCGGAACTCTAGGGTAAAAGCAGTTTGATTCACAGATAGTTGTTCACCAGTACAGGAGGAAACACACATGGCCTTTGATCTCAACAGCCTGAGCGCTATTTTTGGCAACGCGGCACAGGGACAAGAAATTCACCAGCGCATGGCCCAAGCCGACCCGCGCGACACCAACAATGACGGCGTGGTGAGCCCTGAAGAGGCCGCCGCGTATGTACAGGCCTACTTGCAACAAGCCAGCCCCGAAGAGCGTAACCGCGTGCTGAGCGGCTACTTTCAGAACATGGATGAAGGGCAGCGCCAGCAGATTGGTAATGCCATTGTTCAAGACCCCAATAACCCCGTGCAGCATGTAAACCCCCAAGACCCGAGTGAACTGGCTCACGCCTACCAGCAAGCGGCCCAGGCCCCCGCCCAAAACGGACAAAGTCCCCTGGAAAGCATGTTTAGCCAGGGCGGAGCGCTGAGCAATCCTTTGCTTAAAGCCGGCTTGGTGGGCCTAGCGGGTGTTATCGGCAGCTCACTGCTGCGCGGCAACCGCTAAGCGGTGACATAAAACGGGGAACAGATTAACGTCCCTTTTGAACACCTGATAAAACGGCTTCTCCTGTACAAGGGAAGCCTTTTTTGATGGTTGATCTTGATGGTGGCGGTGGCTTGTGGTCATTTAGGGACTTCGCTGTATTCCAGCACAGTTCTGAAT
>JAGLBF010000080.1 GCA_018260375.1 Deinococcus sp. | reverse complement strand
CTAAGCGCGTCATATCCAGCAACAGCCCGCTATCATCAGGCCAGATTCCTGGCGTGAGTAGCGCCTTGCTACACTACGGCTGACATGAGCGACCTTACCCCGTTTGACTTGCCTGTGGCTAAAGCAGTGCCTGAGCGCGTGCTGTACCAGGGCGACTACTGGGTGCACTTTGACACCCTGCCGCGCCTGATTGCCGAAAGCGTGCGCCGTTTGCTAGCCCAGCACGGCGTGGTCAGTGTGGTACGCACGCCGTTTCAGTGGGTGATGGCCTCGCCCGTCATCGAGATAGAAACAGGCGGCTACCTGGGGGACGTGGGGCTTTATGTACCTGAAGTACAGTACGCCGAAGCAGAGGCGCTGCTCGAAGAAGAGCTTTAACTTGTGGGCAGGGGTTATACTGGATAACACACCAGCAAAGTCAAGATTTGCTGTTTCTATCAACCACCGTTCATTCATTATCATTAACACAATTCGCTTTAGGGGTTTATATGACAACAGAGCCTTTTTTTAACAACCTAGTCAGTATTGGTGTAGATATTGGCGGCACCAAAATCGCCTGCGGCGTGCTGCGCGGCGAGACGGTGCAAGACGCAAGTACCATTGCTACGCCGGACACGGGTTGGGAGGCGGTGCTGGACGCGGTAGCGGCGCAGGTGCGTGAGCTGCTCGCCAAGCACCCTGAAGTACAACGTATCGGCGTGGGGGCGCCGGGGCCGCTGAGCGCCGACCGTCAGAGGGTGCGGTTTGCGCCCAACATCTACGGCTTTAATGACGTGCCTGTGGTCGCGGGGTTGCGTGAGCGCCTAGGCTTTGAAGCAGGAGCGGGGCAGCAGGCAGCCGGTCAGCAAGCGGCAGGCCTGCATGTGGTGCTTGAGAATGACGCCCGCGCCGCCGCGCTTGCCGAGGCTCATTTGGGCGCGGCGCGTGGCACCCACAGCAGCATGTACATCACAGTGTCTACCGGCATCGGCGGGGGCGTGGTGATAGGCGGGCGGCTGTGGCACGGGCACAACGGCATGGCAGGCGAGGTGGGTCATATCATGGCGCTGCCTGGTGGCCCCATCAGCGGAGCAGGCTTAGACGGCTCACTCGAGGCCGTAGCGAGCGGTACCGCCATTGCCAGAGACACAAGCTACGCCTTGAACCGCCGCGTTAGTACCCCCGAAGCCTTTGCACTGGCCCAGGCAGGTGACGCGGTAGCAGGGCAAATTGTGGGCTTGGCGCTGCGCCGTATTGGGATAGCACTGACTGACTTACAAAAAATCATTGACCCCGAAGTCTTTGTGATAGGCGGCGGCGTGGCGGCAGTGGGCGACTACTTTTTTGCAGGCATAGAAGCAGCGGCGCAGGAATACGGCGCACCCTTTGCCGTGCCCAACATACGCCGCGCTCAACTGGGGGCCAATGTGGGGGTGATTGGAGCGGCGTTGGCAGCGGGGTAATACGGACTGCGCTTCATTCCAGCACAGTTAGGAAGGTACAGACAGAAAGGTACAGTTAGGAAAGCCGCCGACTGTGCTTCCATACCAGGACACCCGTATCTTTCCACTCTCATCCGCGCTCCTTAAATCAGGTCGTTTCTGACTAAACCAGCATCTGTATGAGTGGCTTTCCCCTCCACAGGCCGCAGGCGTACCCGTGTAATTTTCAGGCCCTCTACGGCTTCGGCGGTCAGGTCTACCCCTTGAATGTGCAGCGTGGTACCCACAGCAGGCAGGGTGCCGTGCGCGGCAAGCAGCAAGCCCGCAATGGTGTTGGCGTCGTCTGACACCAGGTTAAGGCCTTCTTCGCGCAGCTCGGTGAGCGTCACTTCACCGTCTAGGCCATACGAGCCGTCGCTGTAACGCACCACCCAGCTTTCGTCATCTTGGTCTATCACGTCTTGTATCAGGTCATCCATCGTCACAAACCCCAGCGTGCCGCCGTATTCGTCAATCACCAGCGCGGCATGCACCCGCTCGCGCTTAAAGAGGGCCAGCAGATCTTCGGCGCTTTCACTGGCAGCGACACTGGGCAAAGGACGCAGCAATCGCCGCAGTACAAAGGGCGTGTTCACGGGCTGCGCGTACTGCTGGCTGCGCGCTCTGATAAAGTCTTTGACGTGTAGCACGCCCAAAATATTATCCAGGTTGCCGTCATACACCGGGAATCGGCTGCGCTGGCTGCGCACAATCAGGCTGTGAATGTCTTCAGGGCTAGAGGCCAGTGACAGGGCTTGCAGGCGGGTACGCGGGGTCATCAGTTCTTCAGCACTGTGGGCTTCTAGGGCAAAAATGTTGCGTATCAGGCTTTGTTGCAGCTCATCTATTTCGCCGCCCTCGGCACTCTCCTGGGTGACAATGGCCAGCTCTTTGCTGGAATACAGCAAGCTGCCCGCATCGGGGTCACGGATGCCAAAAAGCCGCATGATACCCACCGCCAGCCCGCTGAGCAGCCACACAAAGGGGGCGAATACCAGGCTAAAGACCCGCATCAGGGGATTGATGGCCAAAATGCTCTTTTCAGGCTGGTTGAGTGCCACTGCCTTAGGCATCATCTCGCCAAAGACAATGTGCATAAAGGTGATCAGGATAAGAGACAATACGCTTGAGGCTGTGTGGGCCAGCGCCTCACCCAAATGCAACTTTTCAAAAGGCGCGATAAACCACAGGGCCATGGCATGTTCACCGTACATCCCCAGCCCAATACTGGCGAGGGTAATGCCCAGCTGGGCCACAGCGATATAGCGGTCTTTACTGCCAGGACTTTGCAGTTGCTGGGCCAGCCAGCGCATGCCTGCGCTTCCTGACTGGGCCAGGGCGGCGATGCGCGAGAGCCGCGCTGATAGCAGCGAAAACTCGGCGGTGACAAAAAGAGCATTGAATCCAATCAGCACCACAATAACCACCACAGGCAGCAAGACGTCACTCAACCAGGCATTCATAGGGAGGCCTCAGGCTTTGCCTGGCGCGGATAATTGAAGCTCACGCGACGAACAGCGCGGCGCTCCATGCTCTCTACGCGCAGCATGATGTTGCCCACTTGCACCTCGTCGCCCACCAGTGGCAAGCGGCCCATTTCGGCCCATACCAGCCCGCTGACCGTATCAGCCTCCTCGCTGGGCAGGTGAAGCTCTAGGTGATCATTGACATCATCTATCAGCAGGTCGCCGCGCACACTAACGCGCCCAGTGGTATAAATGTACGGATCTTCTTCCTGGTCAAATTCGTCTTGCATATCGCCAAATATCTCTTCTAGTGCATCTTCCAGCGTCACCATGCCCGCCACGCCGCCGTATTCGTCCACCACAATGGCGCTGTGGCGGCCCGACTCGCGCAGTTTTTTCCACAGTGTTGGCACAGCGGTGGCGTCTGAGACAATAAGCGGCTGATACATGATGTCGCTGATGGTGGCCTGAGGGTGCAGGCGGGCTTGCAGGTAGAGGCTCCGCAGGTTGAGGATGCCCACCACGTCATCCATGCCGCCGTCACCTACCACCGGAAAGCGGGTGTAGGCGCTTTGTGACAACCTGGGCAGCGCCTGGGCCAGTTGTTCGTGCTGGCCCACCGTAACCATGCGGATGCGCGGGGTCATGATTTCGCGCACCACCCGCTCTTCAATATTCAGCACGCCCGCCACCATGTCGCGCTCTACAACGTCAATAAGGCCGCCTTTGGCGCTGGCGGTAAAGAGGTCTTGCAACTCTTCCGGCGAGTGAACGTGGGTATGTGCGTGCTCGCTTTGCAGGCCAAAGGCACCCAGCAGGGCCGTAGCACTTCCGTTGAGCAGCGTAATCAGCGGCCTGAAGATCCACAAGCTGACTTGCATAGGCGCCAGCAGCAGCAAGGCCATACGTTCGGGGTAGCGCAGCGCCACCGTTTTGGGCAGCAGTTCACCCAGCACCACCTGTAGCGTGGTAATCAGCAACAACACCACGGCCGCTGCTGCCGCCTCACCGCCCACCGCCCCCAGATACGGAACCAGCAAAGGCGCGAGTGCCGACTGACCATACGCGCCCGAAATCAGGCTAGACAGGGTGATGCCTACCTGACAGGCCGCTACATAGTCATCAAGCCGCTTGGGGTCACGCAAAATATCCAGCAGCGTCTGAGCACGGCCCTCACCTGCGCCGGCCTGCTCCTGCACACGGGTACGCCGCGCTCCTACAGTGGCAAACTCCGCTGCGACATACAGCGCACTCAAGATGGTCAGCCCCAGCAGCACCAGAGCAATGGTTAGCATAAGCATAACAGTGCCGTCCAATACGGGGCCATAGAATCAGAATGAGAAGCAGTCATAAGTCAAAGAAGGGCGCACCTGGAACAACACCAATCCAGTACGTCCTTTGTACCCAGTGTACGCGCTGCAACATGAAGAGGGGCTTTATAGAGTGTTCAGCGTACTGGCGCGGCCCATTGTGCTGGCGCGTACTGATGGCTGCTCATGGCCGGTGGCTGAATACTGACCGCCCACCTTAGCGCCGCCCAAAAGGATTAGGCTTTTCGCTGGCAGGAGCCGCAGCCGCAGCGGGGTTCGCCCCGGCAGCTGCATTGCCGCGTCCCATGCCCGCACCAGCTGCCGCGCCTGCCGAGGGCGCGTTGCTAAATTGCTGCGGCGCGGTGACGTTGGCATGGGGGTTGATGGCGCTGCCTGTGTCGGCGGCGAGGCGGGCAAACTCTTTGGGGTCTACCGCACGCTCCACGCCCGTTTCGTGTGAGATCAGGCGGCGGCGGTACAGCCCCGCCAAAAAGGTGTCCATGGTGACCATGCCTTCGCGGGCGCCGGTTTGCATGCTTGAGATAATCTGGTGGGTTTTGCCTTCACGAATCAGGGCGCGCACGGCGGGCGTGGCAATCAGCAGCTCATAGGCCAGGATGCGTCCGCCGTCTAAGCGGGGAACCAATTGCTGAGTCATCACGGCGACCAGGTTGTTGGCGAGCTGGACGCGGATTTGCTCTTGCTGCTCCTCAGGAAAGACGTCTACAATACGGTCAATTGATTCGGGCGCAGAGTTGGTGTGCAGCGTACCCATGACCAAGTGTCCTGTTTCTGAGGCGGTAACGGCCGCCTTGATGGTTTCGTAGTCGCGCATTTCGCCTACCAGAATCACATCGGGGGCCTGGCGCAGCGCCGCACGCAGGGCAGGCTCAAAACCTAAGGTATCCGCACCAACTTCGCGCTGGTTGATGATGCTGTTTTTGTTGGTATGTACAAACTCAATCGGGTCTTCAATGGTGAGAATATGCTCTTTTTTGTTGACGTTGATGTAGTCGATCAAAGCCGCCAGTGTAGTGGATTTACCCGAACCTGTGGGGCCAGTGACCAGCACCAATCCACGCGGGGCGTTGGCAATGTCAATCACCGTCTGAGGCAGGTTCAGGTCCTGCACGCTCTTAATTTTGGTGGGAATAAGTCGCATCACGCCGCCTACAAAGCCGCGCTGCATAAACACGTTCACGCGGAAACGGGCCTGCTCACCCAGCGCAAAGGAAAAATCCAGCTCGCGCTTTTCTTCAAAAGTGCGCTGCTGCTTGTCATTCATCATCGAATACATCAGCTTGCGGGTTTCGGCGGGGGCCATCGGCGCCATGCCCTCAGAGGAATACTTGCCACTAAATTTAAACTGTGGGGGCAGATTGGCAGCGATAATGATGTCAGAAGCGTCTTTTTCGGCGGCGTGGCGCAGGATGTCAGTAATGTCGGGGCCGGGTGCGGTCATGGTAACTCCTTAACAACTTTAGGAAAAGGTAAAACGTGGCGAGTAAAGAAAACCGTAGGCGTACAGCTTAGCAACTCAGAACTTGCGAAAGACTTACCCAGGCAGGCGCAGGCTTCGGTGAAGGGCAGCTTGGAGCGCACAACGTGCCTCAGCGCAATAGTCTCATTGTGAGATCTGAAGGTAGGCGTAAGGTACAGAAAGCAACAGCCTCCCAGCACTCAGCTAGAAGTGACCGCCAGCACCGCTTCTAGCGTAGTAAAGCCTTGCAGCGCTTTTTGAATGCCGTCGTCGCGCAGGGTAGTCATACCGCTTTGACTGATGGCAATGTCTTTAACCTCGGTGACACTTTTGCCCGCACTGATGGCGCGCCGCAGCGGCTCATCTATCACCATCAGTTCGTGGATACCCATACGGCCTCTGTAGCCTGTGCCGTTGCAGCGTGGACAGCCCGCACCGCGCATCAGGGTGGCGCCCTCAATGTCGGCGTCGGTCAGCCCCAGTCGGCGCAGTACATCAGGGTCTGCGGTGGTGGGCTGTTTACAGTCTTTGCACACCCGCCGCACCAGGCGCTGGGCCAGCACACCGACAACCGCAGCAGCGATGTTAAAGGCTTCCAGGCCCATTTCTTCCAGGCGCACAATCGCCCCAGGCGCGTCGTTGGTGTGCAGAGTCGCCAGCACCAAGTGACCTGTGAGTGCCGCTTCTACGGCAATGCCCGCCGTTTCTTGGTCGCGGATTTCCCCCACAAAGATGATGTCAGGATCCTGTCGCAAAAAGGCGCGCAGTGCACGGGCAAAGGTCATACCAGCGGCGTTATTTACCTGTGACTGTACGATGCCAGGAATCTCGTATTCAATCGGGTCTTCGATGGTGGTGGTATTTTTTTCGGGGCTAGCAATGCGCTTTAGGGTTGAAAAGCTGGTAAACGATTTACCTGAACCTGTGGGGCCGGTGACCAAAAAGATGCCGTTGGGCTTTTCAATCACTTCGGTGTAGCGCTTGTAGTTGTACTCTGAAAAGCCCAGTTGCTCTACTTCGGGGATGTTGCTGGCCTTTTGCAAAAGGCGCATTACAGCTTTTTCGCCGTACACAGTAGGCAGGGTAGAAAGGCGCAAGTCAATATCTACACTGCCGCGCTTAAAGCGGATACGTCCGTCCTGGGGCAAACGGCGCTCGGCGATGTCAAGTTTGCCCATAATCTTAATACGCGCCAGCATGCTCTGGCCTGCGCCCCTCGGCAACTCCATGTGGTCGCGTAGCGTGCCGTCAATGCGGAAGCGTACCTTGATATTGTGCTCGGTGGGTTCAATGTGAATATCAGATACTTCTTGCAAGGCGGCTTCACGAATAATGCTGTCTACCACGCGCACAATAGCGTTGTCATCCAGCGCCGAAAGCTCAAGGTTCTCGGTCGCTTCTTGTTCCTTGGCACGGCTGGTCTTGGTCAGCTCATCATTGAGCGCCGCCATGTCCTTGTCACCAAAGTAACGCTCAATCAGCCGTATGATGTCTTTTTCGGTCATGACGGCGGGCAAAATGTCGCGCCCCGTCATGAGCTTGAGGTCATCAAGCGCAAACACGTTGCGGGGGTCTTTCATGGCGACTACAAGCTGATTGCCCTGAAGGCGCATAGGTATGACGGCGTAACGCCGCGCGGTGGCCTCAGGTACCAATAACGCGACTTTTGGGTCAGGTGCATTGGTGTGGGGGTCAAGGTACTCATACCCCAGTTGGCTTGCCAGCGAGCGCGCCAGCATTTCGGGGCTGAGCTTGCCCGACTGCACCAGGGTGTCTTCCAGTTTGCTGCCAGGGATGACCGCCTGGTTTTGCTGCAAGATATTTTCTATCTCCTCGTTGGTGGCAAAGCCCAGCTCGGCAATCACCTCACCCAGCAGGCGCTTTTTGCCCTCGCGCAGTTGCACTCGTATGGCCTGACGCAGTTCGTCGCGGGTAATCACTTCCTGCGTCACCAGCAGCTCACCAACGCGGCCCTTTTGGGGGTATACGCGCTCGATCAGGCCATCTATATCGCCTGGACGGGCCAGCAGTAGTTCTACCTCATGTCCAACCGCGTCCTCTATGTCGGCCCGTTTGCGTGGGTCGCTAGTAATCACCTGCACCACGCCGCCTTGCTCCGCTATAGGCACGGCACTCAGCTTCAGCGCTTCACTGCGAATAAGCCGGTTGAGCAAGTCTTCATTGGGGGTATAGTCACGGGTGTCGGCGACATAGCGGGTGTTAAACTGCTGCGCCAGCGTTTCAAAGAGTTGGGCTTCGGTAATCGTCCGCTGGCTAACCAAAATAGTGCCCAGCAGACCGCCCTGACTGCGCTGCTGCTCAAGTGCTGCGTCAAGCTGCTGCGGCTGAATCAGCCCCTGGCTAATCAACCGCTGTCCCAGCAAATTGGGCGACTCGGCAATAACCGCTTCCTCGGTACGCAGTTCGGGTACGGGCAGGCCCAGTTCAGGGTAAAAACTTGCCAGCGCCCACTGAAACTGCTCGCGCAGCACCTGGTACGGCTCTACCATGTAGCCACTCTCATCTTCTACGGCTTCTTGAGACACCGTGTTGAGCGCGTCAACAAAAGCCACATGCAGGGTATCGCCCTCTAACTTAAAGGGGATGGCCTGCAGGCCCTGCGCCATGTCACCAGAAATCGCCGCAATTGCCTCGCTGCTGGGCACAGTCTGAGGCAAGTGCACCAGCTGAATGCCCAGTTTCTCCTCTATGGTGCCCGCAATGCGCTTTTCACCCACCATACCGCTGTCAATAAGGATGTCAGCCAGGCGGCCCCCCACTTCTGATTGGCGCTCTAAGGCGCGGTCAAGGTCTGTATCAGTGATAAAGCCTTGCTCTAACAGCACAGAGCCTAAGCGGCGATCTCCGATAGAAAGGGTCATCGTTGGTTCTCCTTAGATAGATAGCGGGATGCAGGGTGACTGAGTGGGTGATTGAGTGGGCGACTAAGGGTGTGACTAAGGCACTGGTAAATAGAACACTGGTTTATGCTGATAGTAAAGGTGAGCTGCGGCATTATCATTTCTCCTGTTGTGTAAGGGCGCTAAGCTAAGATAAGTGAGTCAGGGCAATTCTGTTAATATATCATGAATCAAAATAGACAAAGTCATTATGTCACATTTAACGTCGGCTTTTGTTATACCAGTCATGGCCGTAATGTTTCATAATTACCCGTTCTACGTGGCGAACCAGTTGGGTATGGGGCAAGGCATTATTAATAATAGGATGTACCATAATGGTATACATACCTGCGATATTGCCGCCCAGCACGTCAGTAAAGAGTTGGTCGCCTACCATGCCCACTTGCGGCGCATTCAGTTGCATGTGCCGCAGCGCCTGCAGGTATCCGCGCTGAAAAGGCTTGCCCGCCAGACCCACACCCTCAAATTGCAGCTTGTCAAGCCAAAAGCGGCTGCGAGCAGCGGTGGCGTTGCTCAGCAAATACAGCTTGATGTCGGCGCGGCGCAGCTCAGCAACCCAGACCAGTACCTCGGCACGCTCATCGTAGCTGCCGTAGGGAATCAGGGTGTTGTCTAGGTCAAGCAGCAGCCCGCGCAGCCCGCGCTCTTGCAGGTAGCTAGGGGTAATCTGCGCTACGTTGTCCAGGACTTCGCAGGGGCGCAGCAGGTCACGGCGCGGGATAGCGGGGGAGTAACTCATATGCGGCCTTTCGTCACGGCCTCAGGCAGCCCGATAACAGGCAGCCCGATAACTGCCAGCATACGACCTGTACGCCCATTGTCACGGCGGTAAGAATAAAACTCAGGCTCTGTAGAGCACCGCCCCGCTTGCCAGATGTGGCCCGCAGGCACGCCTGCTCGGCGCAGCGAGGCGGCATTGGCCCCTGCCAAATCAGCATGAATTGCACTTTTTCTGTTATTGGCGTGTAGATGCTCGCCCAGTCCAGCCTCGTCCATGGCTTGCACCACCTCCGCTCCCACCGGATAGCACGGCGTGCTAATGCCGACACCAATAGCGGCCTGTATCCGGTGTGGTACAGCGCCTAGCGCCTGCATCGCCTCTACCGTGCGGGCGGCAATGTGCGCCGCTGTGCCGCGCCAACCCGCATGGGCCGCGCCAACCACACCCGCAACAGGGTCGTGCAGCAAAACGGGAAAGCAGTCGGCGGTCATAATACCCAGCAGCACACCGCGCTCGGCACTCACCTGCGCGTCAGCCTGGGGTAAAGGCGCATGCTCACGCGCCAGTGCACGCTCAATGGTGATCACCCGGTCGCCGTGTACCTGGTCAAGCAGCGACAGAGGCCAGCTCAGCGCCCCTTGAGCGCCCCGCTCTTGCAGGTAGAGCCGCAATCGGTGGCGGTTTTCGGCGACATTGGCGGGGTCATCTTGCAAGCCCGCCACCTGGCGCCCGTCCATATTGAGGCCGCCCGCATTGCGTTCACTACCAACAAGGCCAACAGCCGCGTATTCACCCAGCGAAACGCCGCCTGGGCGAATGCTAAAGGCATGTGGTGCGGTGAGGGTAGACGCGCTCAACATTGCACTACAGTATGCCGCGTTTTTCCTCACCAAACTCTGTCATACGTACCTCGAACAGAGTGGGTAGGCAAAAAGTAGCTGTTGGTGGAAGTAGAGCGGATTCCGGCACTCTCCCCGGATACGCAAAACTGTAACCGGAAGCTACTTACCGTCAGTGTAGAGAGAGACATCCTGCTTGACATTTGATGTGGCCTCATAGCAACAAAAAACCCCCGCACGGGGCGGGGGGATTGGCTCGGCAGGTAGGGGTCGAACCTACGACCATTCGATTAACAGTCGAACGCTCTACCACTGAGCTACTGCCGAATATCTGCATAAAGTGGGCGCGGAGCACAGCGCAACTTCAGCGAGAAAAAGCATAACAGCCCTGCGGCATTCTTGCAAGCCCCCCAGATAAAATACCCAGACAAAATACCC
>JAGLBF010000079.1 GCA_018260375.1 Deinococcus sp. | reverse complement strand
TAAGGGTAAAAGACTCTACAGATTCTGCCCGAACCTTGCTGAAAAACGCGCTGAAAGAAGGCCAGCGGGCGTAGGAACAAGTACGCTTTTCGCGGTGACGCAGGCGGCACATTTGCGGCTGCACTGGCATCAGGCGGAGTCTATAAATTATACGCAATACCAAATCTGGGCACAAAAAAGAGCGGCAGGCCAAAAAGCCCACCGCCCTACACAGCCTGAGCGCCTAGGCGCGGCTGAGGTATTCGCCCGTGCGGGTGTCCACTTTGATGCTGGTACCCTGCTCTACGAAAAGCGGCACCTGAACGGTCGCGCCACTTTCCAGCTTGGCGGGCTTGGTGCCGCCCGATACGGTGTCACCGCGCACACCTGGGTCTGTTTCTACAATTTGCAAAATCACTTGGTTGGGCAGGGTGATTTTGAGGGCCTTGTCGCCGTACATGGCTACATCTACTTCCATGTTTTCTTTTAAGAACTTAGCCGCGTCGCCCGCCAGCACAGGAGGCAAGCTGATTTGCTCAAAGGTGTCCATGTCCATAAAGAGGTAATCTTCACCGTCTTTATAGAGGTACTGCATGGGCTTGCCTTCTACAAAAATATCTTGCAATTTTTCGGTGCTGTTAAAGGTGCGGTCAACAATGCTGCCTGTCTCTAGGTTGCGAAATTTGGTCACGACTTTGGCGCCGCCGCGTCCCATCTTCAGGTGCGAGTAGTCCAGACACTCCCACAGTCCGCCGTCCATCTCTACTTTGGTGCCGTTTCTCAGTTCGGTAACGCTAATCATATTTGTTCTCCTCTGCCTGCGGCTCACTGTCCGCTACGGGGTCGGGGGCTTACTTTTGCACGGCTTCTATACTGCAGTACAGAAGCCAGAGGGCAGCCACCTGCGACAACGCTCGCCAGTCTAGCGCGGCGGGGCCAATCTTGGGAAGTAGGGAGAGGAAAAAGCGGAGGGGAGGAAAGGGCGGCAAAGGAGCCCTTACCCCAAAGCCCCTGATACGGATTCCGATTGATTCGGAAGTACGCCGAATCAATCCGAGCGGATGCGAGTGGGAACAGCATACGGACTGTGCGGTATGGAGCCGCAGGCGGCGCTTTTCCGACTGTGGTGGAATGGAGCGGCAGTCCGTATGAGACGCTACCTGCATATCCCAAGCCGCCCGCTCTGGCTGAGATGAACTGGCCTTCTTTTACCGCATTGTTAACCAGAGTTCAAGCGGAATCTGTATTCCATTCCCTTTAACTCTCGGCAGCTTCGGTGGCCTGGGCAGCAACAGAGGACAGCGCCAGTTGCTTTTGCTTATTGAGCTCTTGCTCGGCAAGCTGCTCGACTTGCACAGCTTGTATGGCGGTCAGGGCAATGGTGTACACGATGTCATCAACCAGTGCGCCGCGTGACAGGTCGTTGACAGGTTTGCGCAGGCCCTGCAACATCGGCCCAACCGCGTTGACGCCCGCCGAACGCTGCACGGCTTTATAGGTGGTGTTGCCCGTATTGAGGTCGGGGAAAATAAATACGGTGGCGCGCCCTGCAACCTGCGAGCCTGGGGCTTTTTGCTGGCCTACGCTCAGCACGCTCGCCGCGTCGTACTGCAGCGGGCCGTCTACCAGCAGGTCAGGGCGGCGCTGCCGCACCAGCTTGGTGGCTTCTGCTACTTTTTCTACATCTTGACCACTGCCCGAAGTGCCTGTGGAGTAGCTCAGCATGGCGACGCGCGGCTCTATGCCAAAAGCCGCCGCGCTGTCTGCCGACTGTATGGCGATGTCAGCAAGTTCCTGCGCGTTGGGGTTGGGGTTGATGGCGGCGTCGCCGTACACCAGCACCTGTTCGGGCATCAGCATAAAGAAGATGCTGCTCACCAGCGCCGCGCCTGGGGCGGTTTTGATCAGTTGCAGCGCTGGGCGCACCGTGTTGGCGGTGGTATGCACGGCCCCCGACACCAGCCCGTCTACGTCTCCCTGAGCCAGCATCATGGTGCCTAGTACCACCGGGTCTTCCAGTTGGGCCTCGGCCTGAGGAGCGGTAAGGCCCTTGCTCTGACGCAGCTCAACCATCGGGTTGATGTACTTGGCGCGCAGGCTTTCGGGGTCAATCATTTGCAGGCCTTCTGGCAAAGTGATGCCCTGAGCCTCAGCTACCTGGCGCACTTTGTCGGGGTGAGCGAGCAAAATGCACTGGGCAATACCTTTTTCTTGGCACTGTGCAGCGGCGCGTACCGTGCGCGGCTCGTCGCCTTCGGGCAAGACAATGCGCTTACCAGCACGGCGCGACTGCTCTATCAGGTAGTGCCTGAAGGCGGGCGGGGTCATCCGGGTTTCGCCGGGTTGTCCAATCAGGCCGCGCAGAGGCTGAATGTCAAGCCTGTCTGCCATAAATTCCAGCGTACGCTCCAGGCGCTCATGGTCATCCAGCGGAATCTTGCGCTCCATACGCGTCAGTTGCTCGGCGGTATGGTAGGTATTGGTGTTCACCTGCATCACAGGCATGTCTCCTGTGAGCGCGGTGCGGCACAGTCTGCTAATCGGCTCATCGGGCAGGGTGTCAGCGGTAAGCAAAAGCCCCGCAAGCGGAATACCTGACAGGTGGGCCAGGCTCGCCGCCATCACGATGTCTTCGCGGTCACCTGGAGCTACCACCAGCGCACCCGGGCGCAACAGGTCAACCACATAGGGCGCACTGCGTGCTGATACCACCGTGCTGTGCACGCGGCGAGTGGTGATTTCGCCTGCGTTGATGATATTAGCCCCCAGACTGCGCGCTACGTCACTGCTGCGCGGGGCGTACAGCTCAGCTTGCTCGCCAATAACGCCCAACAGCGGCAACTTTCCGCTGGCTACACTGGGCGCGTGCCGCCGCAACTCGGCGAGGGCCGCGCCAAAGTCGGTGCTGTTGGGTACATGGTTAAGTACCAGTCCTGCCAGGCCACCGCCGTCTGTGCGGTCATATTCGCGGGCGGTGATTTCTATCTGGTCGCCCAAAATACCGCCGCTCACCTCGCGCAGTGAGGCCACCAGCACTGCGTTAGCCCGCAAAGTGCGCGATACCAGCGCGTTGAGGGTACCGGCGTAGGCGTGCCCACCCACCAATGACAACCCCTCTACCACCAATATATCTGCGCCCTGTGCGGCTTGCTCGGCAAGGGCCACCACTTCTTCCATCAGCGCGTCTTCTTGTTGGCGCCCCAGCATCACCTCGGCGTGGGCGCGGGGCAAGGGGTCAGGAGCTGACTTGAGAAAGGTGCGGGCAAACATGGTGCTGCGGTCACCTGTAATGTGCCCCTGGGCAATGGGTTTGAGAAACGCCACGCTCGCCCCCAAACGCGCCAGCGCACGCGCCAGCCCCAGTGTTACGCTAGAAAGCCCAACATCTTGTCCCACAGGGCCGACAAAAAAAGTAGTGGTCATAGGCGCATAGTACCGTGTGCAGGCCGTCCCAATACAGATTCCGACTAAACCGTATTGAAACCACGGCAAAAACCCAACCAAGAAGCGTAGGAACAAGTACGGGTTCCGCACGGTATGAAGCGTGGGCCGTGTTAGAAGTCTGTCACCTGCGGCTTAAAGCCCATTGCACGGATCAGCTCGCGGTATTCCTGCTCGGTGAGGGCAGACTTAACGCCTTTGTAGGCGACGAACATGGCTTCCATAACATTGGTGGCAAAATTGCGCTCACCTATGCGCGGCGTGGTGGTGATCAGGCGCTTGAGGTTGTGCTGCTGCGCCCAGATGCGGTCAGCTTGGGTAATTGTCTGGGTGAGTATGGTTTTGCCGCTGAGGTCTTTGGGTGCGTAGCGTTTGACATACAGCGTGTCACCCGCAATCACTTCGGCCCAGTCGTAATACTTGGTGCCCACACCCTGCACGCTCCTGTCTTGTTTTTCGCCGGTAGGATAAAACCATTGAAAGGGCAACTTGGTCACTACTGGCAAAATGATATGCGCCATCCTGCGCAGCGCCCCCAGGCTGCGAATAGGCACATTAACATTGAGCCCAAAGACAATATCGCCGTACAGCACATCTGCGCCCGCCTCAGCGAGGGCTTCTGCCATACCAAAGCGGTCAACCGACGACACCACCAGCGTTTTGCAGCCGCGCCAGTGTACCAGCGGTTCAACCTGGGCGATGGCCTCGCGCTCTAACGTGTGCTTGAGGCCAGAGCCGTCGAGCACGGGCGTCTGGGTTACGCCGCGCACCATCTGGGCAATCTGACCAAACATATAGCGCCGCTCGCCCGCTACGATATACAGGTCGGTGCCGCCCAGCCCAAAAGCGTCTACCTTGCCGTCAAGGGCCAGCAAAATCTGGCGGGCTTTTTGCATGTCGCCGTCGGTGCCTATGCGCTCTAGCACAAACTTCTGGCCCAGTAACTCAGTTTCTTCGCGGGCGTCGCGTTTGCCTGAGCCGAGCGACACGCTCACCACATGCTTATAGCCTTGCGGCGCGGGTTTCCAGTAGGGCAGCAGGGCAGAGATGTCCGGTGTATGGGTCAAGGGGGTGGCTCCTTTGGTGGTGCAAAAATTGGGGTGAAACGTTGGTCAGTAGATGATAGCGGCAAGGGGTAGGAAAATGCGTTATGGGCCGTCGGTTGCGGTAAAGAGGTTGACCGCTTGAAAATGTGAAGTCGGGGGATTTATGTTACCTGCTCCTCCCCCACTTTTTGCTCGAGCAGGGGACGCACACGCAGAGGCATTTCTTCCAGCATAGAAATCATGGTGCTGGTGCGCTGCACGCCGCTCACCGTCAAAAGCTGGCGCGTGATGCGGTGAAGATCGCCAGTGTCACGCGCGGCGATACGCAGCAGCAAATCGGCCTCGCCTGTTACGGCATGTATTTCGGTCACTTCAGGGATACCGATCAGCGCGCGGGTAGCACTGGGGCCGCTACTCTGGCTGAGCGATACCCACACAAACGCCGTGAGTGCGTGTCCCAGTGCAGCGGAGCTGATGCGGCGGCTATAGTCCAAAACAGTGCCGTTGGCGTGCAGCCGCTGCAGCCGCGCTTGCAAGGTGTTGCGGGCAATACCCAGTTTCCGCGCCAATTCTAGGTTGGTGATGTCAGGAGCGTCATCAAGCGCCAGCAGTATCTGAGCATCTAACCGGTCCATGCTGAGCAGTATGTCACATTTTAATCTATATCGGTGCCTTTTTGCTCACTACAGCGGGGTGATATTGCAAATATAGTTAGCATTTGACACATTGTTAGGCATGACCACAACCGGTATGCGCCCCAGCAACGCCTCGCCCACACCCAAGCCCGCCCTGAGCAACCGTACCGAGATTTTGCAAGAGCTGACCCGCCACCTGCTCAGTGCCTGGGATTCGTTTGACCATCCGCGCCCCAGTGAGCCGCAGCTAAGCACTGAACTTCTAAAGCGCCTAGGCACGCCACTGCCCGAGCAGGGCGAAGACCCCGCCCACGCGCTGGGTGACGCAGTACAGATTTTAGAATCAAGCGTGTCGCCTGCCCGCCCGCTTTTTGTGGCTTACGTCGGCTCAAGCGGCCTGGAAACCAGCGTGCTGGCCTCGGCCATTTCGGCGGCCTATGACATCAATCTGGCAACGGCAGCGGGCGCAGCCGACCAGCTTGACCAACAGGCCGTGCAGTGGATAGCCGAATTTGTAGGCTTTCCGCTGGGCGAGGGGCACTTTACCAGCGGCGGGCAAACTTCTAACCTCACAGCGCTTCTCGCCGCCCGTGAACACGCCCTGCCCGACAGCCGTAGGCGCGGAGTACAGGCAGGCAGCGCGACCGTGTACTGCTCAGACGAGGCGCATCACTCGGTGGTGCGGGCGGTAGAGGTAGCGGGGCTGGGCAGCCAGTCACTGCGGCGCATACCAGTCAACGGCAAACGGCAGATGCAGCCCGGAGCACTTGAGCAGGTCATTCAGCAGGATATAGCCGCCGGGCGCGTCCCCGTAGCGGTAGTCGCCACCGCTGGCACTACCCTTACCGGCGCAGTAGATTCCATCGCCGACATTGCCGACGTATGTGAGCGCTACAAGGTCTGGCTGCACGTTGACGGCGCCTATGGCCTGCCTGCCGCCGCCACTGAGCAAGCCAAGCCCCTTTTTGCTGGACTAGACAGAGCCGACTCAGCGACCGTTGACGCGCACAAGTGGCTGGGCATGCAAAAAAGTTGCAGTGCGGTTTTGCTGCGCCAAAAAGGGATTTTACGCGCCACCTTTGGGCACGAGGAGCGCTACATGCTCCACGAAGAAGATGCCAGTAACCCCGTAGACCAAACCCTGGAATACTCGCGGCCCTTTCGGTCGTTGCGACTGTGGCTGTCTATGCGCTCACACGGCGCAGCGCAGTTTCGCAGCTGGATAGCAGGTACCTTACAGCAGGCCCAGACCTTTACCGAGTTGGTGCGCCAGCACCCGCAGTTTGAGCTGCTGCACGAGCCTATGCTGTCCACCATCTGCTTTCGCCACATTCCCCGTGCAGGTTTGCCCGAAGACCAACTCAACACCCACAACACTGCGCTGGCCCGCGCCATGCAGCAAGACGGCAGAGTCTACTTAGCCCCGGCTGTGCTGGACGGCAAAATATGCCTGCGCGTATGCTTTGTCAACTTCCGCACGCCGCAAGCAGCCGTTCCTTTTATTCTGGAGGTCGCACAGGAACTCGGAGAAAAGATTCTTTGAGTCTTCTGGATGAAGTCTTTTGGGTATCCGGGCCTTATACAGATTCCAACTCGAACCTTGTTGAGTATGCGGCAAAAGAAGGCCAGCGGGCGTAACACCAAGGCCGCCCACGGTAGGCAGGGGCGGCGCTTGTCCTGCTGTGCTGTGATGAGGCGCCGTGCGTATCGTATGAGCGGCCAAAACTCGCCCCCACCTTTAAGCTACAGACACACCTACCGCCCTTTATCCTGCTTTTACAGCTTCCCTTCTTGTGCCAGCTGCGCCAATTTGGGGGCCGCTATATTTAGCGCCACTTCTTCCAGATGAGCGAGTTCCTGGGCTGCCAATTCGCGCTCAGCCGTCATGGCGGCGCGGGTGCCTGCCCCCACACTGGTCGCCAGCTGGCGGTAGACATAGTCTGATACGTCACCAGCGGCAAAGAGCATCGGTACATTGGTATAAATCTCGTCTCGCACTTCTATATAGCCGTCGGCGCGCAAGGTCACCACACCTTTCAAAAAATCGGTGTTGGGGATGTGTCCAATAAAGATAAACACCCCGTCGGTTGCCAGTTCGCTCGTTTCACCCGTCTTGAGGTTCTTCAGTTTTACGCCTGTCACCATGTCAGTGCCCAGCACTTCTTCTACTGCTGTATCCCAGATAAATTTCATTTTGGGTTCGGCAAAGGCGCGGGCCTGGGCCACTTTGTTGGCGCGCAGGGTGTCACGGCGGTGAATAAGCGTCACCTCATCGGCAAACCGAGTTAAAAAAAGCGCTTCTTCTACTGCCGCGTCGCCGCCGCCGACCACCACCACTTTCTTGCCCTTATAAAAAAAGCCGTCACAGGTGGCGCAGGTGCTCACCCCTTTGCCCCAAAACAGATGCTCACCGGGGATGTTCAGGGTTTTGGGGTTAGCACCTGTAGCAATAATCACGGCGCGGGCGTGGTAATCGCCGCCGTAGCCGCTCACCAAAAAGCCGCCCCCGGTTTTGGGGCTCAGGCTCTTGACCTCGTCCATCTCAATTTTGGCCCCAAAGCGCTCGGCCTGCTGGGTGATACGGCTGGCAAGCTCCATACCCCCTATCGGCTCAGCAAAACCGGGGTAGTTTTCTACTTCATCGGTTTGGGCAATCTGGCCGCCCGGCAGCCCCTTTTCTATGATCAGGGTGCTGAGCTGGGCGCGGCCCGTATAAATGCCCGCCGTCAGACCCGCAGGCCCCCCGCCGATAATCACAACGTCATACTCAGAAACAGGGTTCGTCATAGCTACAGGCTATCAGATTTATAGATATAGTTTAAAAACTAGTTTATAAATTAAAGTATTTATAAGGTGTATACAGGCCACTGTGGCACAAGTTCACCACTAGGCTCAACTGCTCTTTACCGCCCACTCATCTGCTGGCCGCCACGCCCCCAGGAAACCACACCACCAGAACACCACGCCACCACTCTATATATCTATAAAAGACACCCCCCACAGTGCGTAGAAGGTGTCTTACCGGAAATGGTTGGGGCACAAGGATTCGAACCTTGACTGACGGTGTCAGAGACCGTTGTCCTGCCGTTAGACGATGCCCCAATAGATAACTCACCGCAAGGCTACCGCAAATTGTAGTGCTAACACCTAGCCTACTTTGGGCTGCGGCCTGCCTGCCTCGATTGGTCTAGCTTGGTTGGTCTTGCCTAGTTAGTCTGACCTGCCAGCAATGCGGCAACGGGGAGTATACGCACTGGGCGCGTCGCCTGTCAAGGCCCGCAGCCTAAGCGCTGCGCCCCAGAAACAGGAAAGCGGCCCAGATTTTTCTCTAAGATTAAGATGAAAAGCACCGTGATTTTGCTTGCCACGCGTATAAAAAAGTGTTAAACTAAAGTGTTGCCGCGTTTAAGCGCGAGCTGCCAGGAGGAACACCAAAGTGGAAGACCAAGTTAGCCGCACTCCGGATCAGGCCGGAGATATTCAGCCCAATACCCAGGCGCAAGAGGGCAGCGCCGTAGCCCCTCACACCGAAGAAAGTGTGCAGACCGAACCCGTGCAGGCCCAGAGCGTGCAGAGCCAGCCAGCCGAAACCGCGCAGGCCGACAGCCAACAGGTTGAAGCTGTGCAGGCCACCGCCGAGCAGACTGACAGCAAGCCTGCTGAAACCCAGCAAGCCGCTGCTCCTGAAGCCGAGCAGGCAGCGCCCGTAGCGCAAGCGGAAAGCAAGCCCGCTGACAGCCGCAACGACGACGACTACCCTGCCATGACCATGGAGGACGTACTCGCTACCCTGGACACTGAGCACCAAGACCAGTCTGGCCCCGCCCGTGGTGACGTGGTGAACGGCACAGTTGTCTTTATCGGCAGTGAAGGCATTGCTGTAGACGTAGGCGCCAAGATTGAAGGCATCATCCCCTTTAACCAGCTTGGCGATGAGCCTATGACCCAGGAAGAAGCCCAGCAGCAGTACAAAGCAGGCGACCAGATTGAAGCGTATGTGGTGCGCTCTGACCTGGCGAACGGCCAACTGATTCTCAGCAAAAAGCGTGCCGAGCAAGATAAAGGCTGGCGCGTGCTTGAGAACATGCAAAAAAATGATGAGTCCTTTCAAGTGGACATCGTTGAAAAGGTCAAGGGTGGCCTTGTTGCCATGATTGACGGTATCCGCGCCTTCTTGCCTGCCTCGCAGGTAGATACTCGCCGCGTCAACGAGCTTGATCCTTATGTGGGCAAGCCTCTGGAAGTCAAACTTATCGAGCTTAACCGCAAGCGCAACCGCGTAATCATTTCGCACCGAGAAATCATGCAAGATGAGAAGCGCAAGGCGCGCGATACCACCATGGGTCAACTTGAGCCTGGCAGCCAGTTTGAAGGCGAAGTGGTGGAGATTACTGATTTTGGTGTGTTTGTCAACCTGGGCGGTATTGACGGCTTAGTGCACCGCAGTGAGCTGACCTACGGGCGCTTTAACCATCCCAAAGACGTAGTCAAGGTAGGCGACAAGGTACAGGTACAGGTTATTGACGTTGACCCAGGCCGCGACCGCATCAACCTGTCTATGAAGTCACTTACCACCGACCCCTGGGAAGGGGCCATTGATAAGTACAGCATCGGTCAGAAGGTCACTGGTAAGGTCACGAACCTCACTAACTTCGGCGCCTTTGTTGAGATTGAGCCCGGCCTAGAGGGTCTGGTACACGTCAGTGAACTTAGCTGGACCAAGCGCGTGCGTCACCCCAACGAAGTGCTGAAAGAAGGCGACGAAGTTGAAGCCATCATCCTTCGGATAGACCCCAAAGAGCGCCGTATCAGCCTGGGCCTGCGTCAAGCTACGGACGATCCCTGGAGCAGCCTGCCTGACCGCTTCCCACCGGGTACCCCTGTGAAGGGCAAGGTCACTGGCCTAACTGACTTTGGTGTGTTTATGGAAATTGAAGAAGGCATTGAAGGCCTGATTCACATCTCCGAACTTGACCTTAACCGTGTCAATAACCCAGCTGACCTGTTTAAGCGCGGCGACGACATTGAAGCTGTTATTTTGAACATTGACCCCGTGGAGCAGCGTGCCAGCCTCAGCCGTCGCCGCGCTCTCGGTGGCGCGCCCCTGCCTACCCGCACGGGCAGCGACTTTGTGTCACAAGGCGGTGGCAGCCGTTCGCCCCAGTTTGGCGGCGGACAAGCGGGCGGCGCTTCTCGTGGCGCAGGCCGCAGCGGTGGCGGTCGCCGTGGTGGTGACGCTGACTACACCTATAATGCCAAAGATGCCCAACAGGGCGGCAAAATCAGCACCAAGCTGGGCGACGTGTACGCTGACCTGTTCGCACAGTTTGGCCTGGGCGACAAGAAAGAAGAAGGTAAGAGCGAAGAGTAAGTTTATCGCTGCCTAGGCTCAGGCCCTGGGTTCAAGCACAAAGCCCTCACCCGGTTTCACAGGTGAGGGCTTTGTGCTGACTGTTCTTAGCTGATGTTTATACAGATTCTACTCGCATCCACTGTTCAATGGTTCGTGCAGTTTTAGGCGGCCTTGAGGCCGAAATTTAGCGGATTGGACG
>JAGLBF010000078.1:1727-10826 GCA_018260375.1 Deinococcus sp. | reverse complement strand
TGGAGCCGCAGGCGGCACTTTTCCGACTGTGGTGGAATTTAGCGGCAGTCCGTATCAGTCAGCTACAACAGCCCTTGCCGTAGCGCCTTTACTGCCGCTTGCGTGCGGTCTGCGGCTTGCAGTTTTTTCAGGATTTCTTGCACATGCAGCTTAACTGTACCGACGCTCACGCCCAGTGCGCTGGCAATCTCCTTGTTGCCCGTGCCGTCAGCGATGTGGCGCAGGACTTCGAGTTCACGCGGGGTCAGGGGCGAGTTGTCTTCGGGTGCACGCACGCCGCCCAGCACATGATGGGCCACCTGCGGGTCCAGGTAAGCACTACCAGACGCAGCAGAGCGGATGCCTAGCAGCAGCAACTGAGGCTTGTCACTTTTGAGGCAGTAGGCATCTGCGCCAGAGGCGAGCGAGGCAAAGACTTCTTCGCGCAGATTGTGCGCGGTCAGCATCACGATGCGCGTGTCAGGCCAGCGGGCTTTGATCTGCGCGGCCGTCTCTATGCCGTCCATCTCAGGCAGGCCGATGTCCACCACCGCCACATCCACCGTATGATGCGCCAGCAGTTCCAGCGCTTCTTCGCCTGAGCGGGCTTCCAGCGTGACGTGTAAATCAGGCTGAAGGTTCAGCGCTGCGCGCAGGCCGTCACGGGTAAATACGTGATCTTCAACCAGCAAAATGCGGATACGTGCCGCTTGAGTAGACTCGCTCATGCTTGCCCCCATGCTTGAGCGTACTGGGGCAGCGTGAGTGTAAAGATCGTTTGCGAATCAGCGCCGCGGCGGTAGCGCACGTTGCCGCCGTGGTCTTCAGCTATGCGGCGCGTTAGGTACAACCCTAAGCCGCTGCCACTGCCTGCGCCGCTGCCCCGAAAGCGCTGAAACAGCCGCGCTTCCTGAGCAGCGGAGATGCCACGCCCACTATTTTGCACGCTAAAGACGGCTTCGTCCCCGTCAGGATAGAGGCTTACGCGCACTGTGCCGCCTGGCGGACTGAACTTAATGGCGTTGTCCAGCAGGTTCTGAATGGCGCGGCGCAGGTCATGTTTGCGCCCCTCTATACTCACGTCCGTCAGCGCAGTATCGAGCACGATGCGCTGTGCCTGAATGCGGGGTTTCAGGTCAGCCAGCACGCTCAGCACTTGTTCGCGCAGATGAACGGTCTGCGGCGCTTCTTGTTCGTCCTCACCGCTCTCGTATTTGGCGACCAGCAGCAGTTGGTCAGCTAGGGCCAGCAGCGTCTCATTGGCTGCCAGTCCGTTATGGAGGTTGGCTTTGTATTCTGCGGGCAACTCGCCGTAAGCTCCACCCAGGGCCGACTGCATATTCATGATGTTCGCCATTACCGGTGTGCGCAGGTCATGCGAAAAGGCGTAGACCAAGTCGCGCAGCAATTCGCCACGTTCAGCCAGCATCTTGCGGTTGGCCCGCAGGTCATCGAGAAGCGTGGTACGTTCCAGCAGCGGTTGCAGCGCGTGAATGGCCTCGCCAGTCAGGCTAGGCGGCGTGGTGGGCGACGTCAGAATCACCAGCAGATCTCCTCCTTCGGTGGGACGGCGCAGGCGGGCAAGGTAGATGTGACCGCCCTCAGCGGCCCACACATCCCCCGCGCCGACTGGGTGCGCCAAAAAGTCCAGGGGAATGCGGGTATTCAGGCGGCTGGGACGCTCGGCTTTGGTCAGGTCAGGGGCAAGTGCCAGAGCATGCGGCACCCCCAGCACCGCTTTGTCAATGGCGCCGACCTCTACGCTAGAGGCGCCTGTCAACTTGAGCAGTGATGCGGCGGCACGGTCAACAAATTCTTTCTGTCCCAGCGGGCCGCCCATGTCCTCGGCTAGTTCGCGTAAGGCGCGTTCGCGGGTCAGTTGGCGCTCCTCATCAGCCAGTTGCAGCGCCCGTTCAGAGGCGTCACGGGCCTTGACAGCCAAAAAACCCACCAGCAGCACGCTCAAAATGCTGACACTCCGGTTCGCCAGTGAATACACATTCGCCCCGTCGCGCAGACCGTTCCAAATGCCCGCAAACAGATTGGCGAGCAGGCACAGGCCCGTCAACTGCCACACCACCCGCTTGGAAGAGCCCAGCGCAGCAAAGGCCACACAGGCGCTAAACACTGTACCCACTGCAAAAGAGGCTGGCGTCATGATGTCGGCCACCAGCACCAACACCAGTAAGCTGAGGGCCGCGCTCCAGACCGTCGCTGGCGGCAGCGGGAGTTTGGGGGCGGAGAATCGTTGAGAGCGTGCAGAAACCGCCATAATGTATAGGATAAACCTGTCTTGCGCCCAGTGCGACTGGTCAATTGGCTAAGGCCTCTAGCCAACAGACAACTAGGAAGACAGCGCCGCGCAGAGCAGCCTACGGGGGTATGAAGCACTCACCTCACGCGGGGACATTATGACCGCTGTTCCCCCTTTCCAGTCGGCCCCCAAAAAAGCCAGTATCTTCTCACCGGAGCTGATGCAAAATGCCGTGCGGGCCAGCTTTAGCAAGCTCTCGCCGCGTGACCAGGCCCGCAATCCGGTGATGTTTGTGGTGTATGTCGGCACCATTCTGACTGCCTACCTGACGGTGGCCAACCTGGTCACGGGCAAGCCATGGGGCTATGAACTCGCCGTGACGCTGTTGCTGCTCCTGACGGTGCTGTTTGCCAATTTTGCTGAAGGGTTAGCCGAAGCACGCGGTAAGGCGCAGGCCGCTTCACTTCGTTCGGCACGCGAAGATGTCAAAGCCCGGCGCCTTGTGGATGGGTGCGAGGAAATCGTCGCCGGCACGCAACTTAAGCGCGACGACCTTGTGGTTGTAGAAGCGGGCGAGATGATTCCTGCTGACGGTGAGATCGTAGAGGGCCTGGCCAGTGTCGACGAAAGCGCCATCACAGGCGAAAGCGCCCCCGTTATCCGCGAGGCCGGAACCGATCACAGCGGCGTGACGGGCGGCACCAAAGTGCTGTCTGACCGAATTGTCATTAAGATCACCAGTGGCGCGGGTGAAAGTTTCCTCGACCGCATGATTGCGCTGGTAGAAGGAGCGAGCCGCCAGAAAACGCCCAACGAAATCGCCCTCAGCATCTTGCTCAGCGGCCTGACCCTGATTTTTTTGCTGGCTGTGGTAACCCTGTATCCCTTTACGGTGTATGCGGGCGCACCCGCTTCGGCGGTGACGCTGATTGCGCTGCTGGTCTGCCTGATCCCCACCACCATCGGCGGCCTTTTGCCCGCCATCGGGATTGCGGGGATGGACCGGGCGCTACAGGCCAATATCATCGCCAAGAGCGGCAAAGCGGTGGAGGTGGCGGGAGACGTAGATGTGCTGTTGCTGGATAAAACTGGAACCATCACCATCGGCAACCGCCTTGCTACCAAATTCTATCCACTGCCAGGTGTTACTGAGCAGGCGTTAGCCCACGCAGCGCTTCTGAGCAGCCTTGCTGACCCCACGCCCGAAGGCAAAAGCATCGTGGCTTTGGCGCGTCAGGGCGGCGTAGACGCGCCGGAACCTGAGGGCGCGGTGTTTGTCGAATTCACGGCGCAAACCCGTATGAGCGGCGTGGACTTTGGCACAACCAGTATCCGCAAAGGCGCAGGCAGCCGCATCGCTGCGCTGGCACAGGAGCGCGGCGGCAGCGTGATACCCGAACTCGCACTGATCACCGATGAAGTCTCACGCGGCGGCGCTACGCCCCTGACCGTGATTCAGAATGACCGTATTCTGGGCGTGGTGGCGCTGTCAGACATCATCAAGCCTGGTATTCGTGAGCGCTTTGCCGAACTGCACCGCATGGGCCTGAAAACCGTGATGATCACGGGCGACAACCCGCTGACGGCCGAGGCTATTGCCAAAGAGGCGGGCGTAGACAGCTTTCTGGCTGAGGCCACGCCTGAAGATAAGATGGAGATGATCAAGCAAGAGCAGCAGGCCGGAAAACTGGTCGCCATGATGGGTGACGGCACCAATGACGCCCCTGCGCTGGCGCAAGCGGATGTGGGCCTCGCCATGAACTCTGGCACGCAGGCGGCCAAGGAGGCGGGCAACATGGTTGACTTGGACTCAGACCCCACCAAGCTGCTGGAAGTCGTGGAGATTGGCAAGGGGCTGCTGATCACCCGTGGAGCGCTGACCACCTTTTCTATTGCCAACGACGTCGCCAAGTATTTCGCCATTTTGCCCGCGCTGTTTGTCACGGCCTATCCGCAGCTGAGCGTGCTGAACGTGATGAAGCTGCACAGCCCCACCAGCGCCGTGCTGAGCGCCGTGATTTTTAACGCCCTGATCATCCCTGTGCTGATTCCGCTGGCCCTTCGCGGTGTGCCTTACAAGCCCATGAGCGCCGCCGCGCTGCTGAGCCGCAACCTGCTGGTGTACGGGTTGGGCGGGCTGATCGTGCCGTTTGTGGCGATCAAGGTGCTGGACTTGCTGATTACGCCGCTGATGAGCTGACGGCCCGAACAGCGTAGGCCCCCGCTGCCTAGTTCACCGCCTGACCTCTCCCCTCTTTGCTGGTTTACCAAAAGGAACCCCATGGATATTCTCCTTATTGTTCTCACGCTCGTTTTCTTTGGCCTACTCGCCCTGTATCTCAAGTGGATGGATAACGTATGATCCTCGCCCTCGCCCTGATTTCGCTGGCCCTGTTCGCCTACCTGATCTACTCACTTATTCGTCCGGAGGATTTCTAAATGTCAGCGGCTTTCTTACAGTTTGCACTTCTCCTCGCCATCATGACGGCGCTGGTGGTTCCGGTAGGCAACTGGCTGTACACCGTGTTTGCCGGCGAGCGGCACACCGCGCCCGAACGCCTCACCTACGCCTTGATAGGCATCAACGCCGACGAGCGCATGGGATGGCAGCGCTATGGGCTGGTTATGGTGATGTCCAACCTGGTGATGTTGCTGCTGGCGTACCTGCTGATTCGGCTTCAGGGGCTGCTGCCGTGGAACCCAGCAGGCCTGAGCAGCCAGTCACCTGACCTGGCGTGGAATACGGTCGTCAGCTTCCTGACCAACACCAACTGGCAGGCCTACAGTGGTGAACAAAGTCTGTCCTACTTTTCGCAAATGGCGGTTATCACCACCTTTATGTTCACGTCTGCCGCGACGGGTTTTGCGGGGGCAGCAGCCTTTATGCGCGGGCTGGCGGGGAAAAATGGCGCTGACCTGGGAAATTTCTGGGTGGATTTTACGCGTATCATCTACCGGGTCTTTTTACCAATTTGCTTTGTGCTGGCGCTGGTTTTTGTCTGGCAGGGCATGCCACAGACGCTCAACCCTTACGCTACTGCCACCACGCTGGAAGGCGCCACCCAAACAATCGCACTTGGCCCCGTCGCTAGCCTGGAGAGCATCAAGCACATCGGTACCAATGGCGGGGGCTTTTTTAGCATGAATGCCGCGCACCCCTTTGAAAACCCCACGCCGCTGACCAACGCACTGCACATCCTGTCTATGCTGCTGCTCCCTTCATCACTGACCTACGCTTTTGGGCGCTTGATCAGCAATACTCGCCAGGGCTGGGTGATCTTCGGCGGCATGCTGGTGATGTTTGTAGGCTTTCTCCTGACGCTCTACAGCTTTGAGCAAGCGGGCAACCCTATCCTGAGCAAGCTGGGCGCAGAGCAGACCATCAGCGCCACGCAGGCGGGCGGCAACATGGAAGGCAAGGAAGTGCGCTTTGGTATCGCGCAGACCGCACTTTTTGCCACCACGACGACGGCCGCTACGACGGGCAGCGTGGACTCCATGCACGACTCTTACACAGGCATGGGCGGCTTCGTGCCGATGCTTCAGATGATGCTGAACAACGTGTTTGGCGGCAAAGGCGTAGGCTTTATTAACTTTGTACAGTACCTGATTCTGAGCGTGTTTATCGCCGGCCTGATGGTGGGGCGTACGCCAGAATTCCTGGGTAAAAAGATAGAAGCGCGGGAAATTAAACTGGTGATGCTGGCTGTGTTGGCCCACCCACTCAGCATTCTGGGCTTTACGGCTTTGGCTGTGGCGCTGCCCGAACCACTGAAAAGCCTGAATAATTCCGGCCCACACGGCTTTAGCGAGATTCTGTACGCTTACACCTCAGGCACCGCCAACAACGGCTCAGCCTTTGCTGGACTAAGCGCCAACACGCCCTTTTACAACCTGACTATCGGCCTGGCTATGCTGGTCGGGCGCTACCTAACACTGCTGCCCATGCTCGCGGTGGCGGGCCTGCTCGCCAGCAAGCGGCGCGTGCCCCTCTCAAGCGGCACCTTGCCCACTGACACGCTGCTGTTTGGCGCCTTGAGCGTCTTTATCATCCTGATCGTCGGCGCCCTGACCTTTTTGCCTGCCCTAACGCTGGGGCCAGTAGCCGATCACCTGCAGATGGTGTATCCCTGAGCCGTACCCGCCTCAGCCCTGCTTGACCCTATACCCCTTTTCACCCTAAACCCCTGTCACCACACCCCTTTGCAAAGGAACCTATACCATGACCCTTCCAGACCCCTTTTACCGTGAGAAGATCACCACCGCCCAGACGGCTACGCCTTTGCCACGGCTGCTGCTTTCGGCACTGCTGGCTGCGCTGCTGTTTACTGTGTTGTGCGGCCTCGTGTATCCGCTGCTGACGACGGCGGTGGCCGGCGCCCTGTTTCCGAGTCAGGCGGGTGGCAGTTTGATTGTGCAGGGCGGCCGAACGGTGGGCTCAGCCGTCTTGGGGCAGAATTTCACAGCACCCAACTACCTGCACGGACGGCCCAGCATGACCAACAAAACAGACGGCAGCGGCCCCGCGCCTTACAACGCCGAAAATAGCGGCGCGAGCAACTGGGGTGCGACCAACCCCAAATTGCATGACAGCGTGCAACAGCAGCTTGCCGCCTTCCGCAAGGAAAACGGCCTAAGCGACGTGGCACCCGTGCCGATTGACGCAGTCACCGCTTCTGCCAGCGGCCTTGACCCGGATGTAAGCCTGGCCACGGCACTCTTGCAGGTGAACCGTATCGCCCAGGCACGCGGCTTGCAGCCTGCCGAGGTGGAGCAGGTGATTCGCAGCCACCTGATAAACCGTCAGTTGGGCGTGCTGGGTGAGGCGCGGGTCAACGTGCTCAGCGTGAATTTGGCGCTGGACGCCCTACAGTAAGCTATGCCTGAGCCCATTCGCCTGACCCTTAACCGCGAAGCGGGGCCGCAGCGTGGCACACACCGCATCTATGTTGGCATGGCGGCGGGCGTGGGCAAGACCTACCGCGCCTTAGGCGGATTGCGGGAGCACCTGCAAAACGGCGAAGACGCCCTCATCGGCGTGCTGGAAACGCACGGGCGGAAAGAGACGCAGCAAGCCGCTGAAGGGCTGCCCCTCTTTCCGCGCCGTCAGCTTCAACACGGCACAGTGACGCTGTCAGAGCTGGATGTAGATGGCCTCATTCAGCGCCGCCCAGATATCGTGTTGGTCGACGAACTGGCCCACACCAACGCCCCTGGCAGCGAGCGCGAGAAACGCTGGCAGGATGTAGAAGCCCTGCGCGACGCAGGCATTCATGTGCTGTCCACCATGAACGTGCAGCACCTGGAATCATTGAATGACACGGTGGCCCGACTCACCGGCGTGCGCGTGCGCGAACGTGTCCCCGATCACGTACTCCACGACGCCGACGAAGTGGTGCTTATTGACCTGACCCCTGAAGACCTGCGGGCGCGGCTGCGAGCCGGCAAAATCTACAGCCCAGACAAGATTGAGCAATCCCTCGGCAAATTTTTTACGCTGTCTAACCTAACGGCGCTGCGAGAAATCGCGCTGCGGCATGTGGCGCAGGCCGTAGAAATGGAAGTGCCAGACGGTCAACCCGCCGCGCATGAGGTGATTGTGGTGGCTATCGCGGCCCAGGAGACAGCGGCCCGTCTGATCCGCCGAGGTGGACAGCTTGCCGAGCGGCTTCACGGCGAGTTACATGTGGTCACCGTGTACACAGAGCGCATCACGCAGGAGCAGTCACGCATGCTCGACACCTGCCGCGAGATTGCCAAGGCCCTGGGCGGTCACTTTGAGGTGCTGGACAACACCGGCAGTATCGGCAGCGCCATCGTGACCTATGCCAAACGCGTACACGCCACCCAGATCGTGATGGGCGAAACCAGCCGCAGCCGCTGGGCCGAATTCTGGCGCGGCGACATCATCAAATACGTCCTGCGCGAAACGCAGGGGGTAGACGTGCAGGTGATCAGCCGAGATTAGTAGAGGGTGAGTGCCATGCTTGTGCCCTGGTGCCTCATACGGACTGCCGCTAAATTCCACCACATTCTGAATAAGGTTGAGGAATCCTACCCTTCGCTACGCATTCCAGCTAGCCATGCCAGCAGCCGCGAAGGCCAGTCTACCCGGTCATGGCGGCTGCCCCGCCCGGGCATCAGGCGCAGGTAGCCGGGCAGGGGCAGATCGGCGGGTGTGGCGCGGAGATCTGCTTCCAGGCGTGCGACGACCTGCTCTAGCGCCGCTTCCAGTTGCTCTGGCCGGCACGGCTTACCCAGACAGATGAACGCTTCGGGCCACTGGGCTCCGCGCAGCACAACCCGCACAGCAACAGGAATCAGCGGCACGTTTTCACGCCGCGCCAGCCACGCTGCGCCGGGGTGCAGGGGCAACACGTCTGCCGCAGGCCGAATTTCCCCGGCTGCAAACACCACCACCCACTTGCCAGCACGCAGGCCACGCGACAGGGCACGGAGTTCACGTTGCCCGACAACCCCCATAAGCCGCAGAAACGGAAAACGGGTGAGTTGCCTGTCGGTCATCATAATGTGCCAGGGGTGCTCGGCGGCCCAGCCCAGCTCGGCCAGAAGGTAGCCGTCCCACCAAGAGGCGTGGTTGGGGGCCAGCACCGCCGCGCCGCTCGGCACCTGACCATAGACCCACAATCCGGCGAGATGACTGCGCAGGTTTTGCCGCACAGACCACCGCACCAGTGGGATAATCCACCAGTGGTTAAAGCGTCCCCAGTTCACCTTGGTCTCCAGCATCCGGGCTTACACATGGCTTTAGGCTAAGGCCCGGCAAGGCGCTGAGGCGTATTGGCCACTCCCTGTCTGTGTTGTACCTGTCTCTGCTGCACCAGTCACACTCCTCCACGCCAGCC
>JAGLBF010000078.1:0-1627 GCA_018260375.1 Deinococcus sp. | reverse complement strand
CCTGTCTGTGTTGTACCTGTCTCTGCTGCACCAGTCACACTCCTCCACGCCAGCCTTATACAGATTCCGAACGAACCTTGTCGAACGTGTGATGCAAGAAGGGCCGAGGGCGTAGGAAAAGTACGCATTTCGCGGCAAGCAAGCGGGCTGCGTATTGTCTGGGGGCGCTGCGCTTTATCTGCAACCGTGCGGCTCAGCGCCGTGTGTACTTGCCCGGTCACCGCTGGATGTGGCCGTCTTGCTCACCCCACCACTGAATGCGCCTGGCCTCCACCACCAGCATCACCAGCCCCTCTGTATCTATACCATCTTTGAACCACTGCTCTAGTTCTTGATGCCAGTGGTCTTTCATCACCCGCTTGTCATGCAACACACGCGCCTCGCCCTGCACAGCCATAAACAAAAACCGCTTTTCGGCTCGGAAGTCAAGCTGCACATGCTTGTTGGCAGCGATGTCCTGCGCCATGCGCGAGTTTTGCCAGGTAAAAAAATACGACGTGCCGTCATACTCAACCTCGCCGTTGTTGCTCATGGGGCGGGAGGCCAGTCGGCCATAGCTGGTGACGGTGGTGAGCATGCAAAGGTCCATGCGGCCCATTAGTTGGGTAACAGCAGAGAGTGTGGCGCGGGGCATAACCCAACTATACCCAAAGTTTGGTGTGCGGGAGGGCGTGCACCTTCTTGACAAAAGAGGCTCAGGGCCTGACGTCAGACGCTCTCCATTTCCAGGCCAGACCCAGCGCACCCAGCATCACCAGCAGCGTTACGGCCGCCGCGACTGGCAGGCCCAGCAGCCACAGTCCGGCAGGCAAAAACAGCGCCTCGACAGGCAAGTAATAGCCGAAATCCAGACCCAGCGCGGGACGGCGCAGGGCCGGGGCTAGGCGGATAAAAGCCCAGCTAAGGGCGCTGCCCACCACCCACCAGCCCAGAAAATTCTGCACGGGTGCGCCGGCCCACAGCGGGCGGGGGTCATGCCACGTCCAGAAGGCCCGGCCAGCCGAAAGGGGGGCTGTCATCAGCGCTTCCAGACCCACGTCCCAGGCGACCAGCAGCAGCCCGGCCAGCAGGGGCCGTCCCCCCGCAAAGCGCGTTGCCAGCAGCGTGAGGGTAAACCACCCCAGTGGTACCAGCAGCGGCACGCCCAGCAGCGTGGGGCCGGGTGTGCCTGCGTAGCTGTACTGCCCGAACGGAACCCCCGTCTGGCTGCCGAGGTATTCCACCGCCCAGCCCGCCCCGAAGCCCAGCGCAGCCATCCCCAGCGAGCGCCCCCAGCCTGCCCGTTGCGCCACGTAGCTGAGGGCCGCGCCAAACAGGGCGGTGGTACTCGCCGTTGCCAGCAGGGGAAACCCGGCGGGCCACAGTGGAACGGGAACTTTGAGCAGCAGCGAAAAGGCCGTTAGCCCCAGCCAGGGGTTGAGATAAGGCCGCGCCCCTTGCAGTCGCCGTTTTGATTCAGGGTGCAACAAAAGCAGCAGTCCTGTGACCACCAGCAGGTTGGTGGTCAAGAAAAACAGCATTTCCTCAAAGGGCAGCGGCCCGGCATAGAGTCCGGTGGTAAACCGCCTAGAGATGTGCCAGATGCCCTGCTGAATGGCAAAGGCGTCGGTAATCCACAGGTAAAAGG
>JAGLBF010000077.1 GCA_018260375.1 Deinococcus sp. | reverse complement strand
CGCATCCGCTCGGATTGATTCGGCGTACTTCCGAATCAATCGGAATCCGTATCAGTCAAGGCCAAAATCTTCGGCAATCAGCCGCGCAGTCATCTTGGCTGACATCATCACGCTGGGCGTGCCACCGCCAGGTTGCGCCCCCGCACCGACCAGATAGAGGTTTTTGACATCCTCACTGCGGTTGTGGGGACGGAAAAAGGCGCTTTGCACCAGTACGGGTTCGGGGCCAAAGGCATTGCCCAGATAACTGTCTAGCGTACCGGCAAAGTAATCCGGCGTGATGAACTCCGAGTGTGTCAGGCGGGCGCGGAGATTTGGGATAATGTTGCGCTGTTCCAGGTAGTCGTAGACGCGCTCTACCAGTTTGGGGCCTTCTATCTTCCAGTCTAGCCCACTGCCGTTGTGGGGCACTGGAATGAGCGTGTAGGCCGCGTGATGTCCGGGCGGAGCCAGCGCAGGGTCGGTGAGCGTGGGCACATGCAGATACTGGCTGAAGTCTGTACCCAGCACCTTTTCCCCGAAAATCTCGCGCAGCAGCGCCTCGTAGCGCGGCCCAAGCAGGATGTTGTGGTGCTTAAGATTCAGCGGCTGCCCGTCGTCTTTAAAGCCGAAGTAGATGACCAGCAAGCTCATACTCTGGCGGGCAGCTTTGACGCGCAGGTCGCTGTTGACCCGCCTCGCACCTGCCGGAACCCGTTTAAGGTAGGTGTTCGCCCAGTCGCCATTGCTTACAACAAGGTCGGCGGGAATCCGCTCTCCACTTTCCAGCAAGACGCCGCGTGCCACCCTGGGGCGGGTCAGACGAGGCGCTTTGCCCCAGTCGTCGGTCACGATAATGTCCTGAACGCCTGCACCGTAGCGAATCTGACCGCCCAGTTCTTCAAACTTCCGGACAAGCGCCTGCACCAGCGCTCCGGTGCCCCCCACCGCGTAGTGGACGCCCCAAGTCTTCTCGACAAAGTGAATCATAGCGTAGATGGCCGGCACGCTCAGCGGGTTGCCGCCAATCAGCAGCGTTTCAAAGGAAAAGACCTGGCGCATTTTCTCTGACTGGAAGTATTTAGAGGTAAAGGAAAACAGCGTTCTAACCGCATCTAACCTCATCAGGTCGGGCACAACGCGCAGCATGGTGGGTATATCGCCAAAGTAAGTGTAGCCCAGTTCTAAAAAGCCGCGCTCAAAAATGGCCTGGGCGTCTTTGTGAAAGCGTTCATAGCCTGCAAGGTCCTGCGGAGCGAGCTCGGCAATCTGGCGGCGGGTATTGGTAGGGTCGCCGTCATAGTCAAAGAACGTGCCATCATCAAAAATAATGCGGTAAAAGGGCAAAATCGGTACCAACTGTACGTACTCGCGGGTGCGCGGCCCGCCCGATTGGCCTGCTGTGATGCGGGGAGCGCTGAGTACCTCGGCGGGGAAATCAGGCGCCTGTAGATTGTCTTGCCTGTGCTCAAGGGCAAAGAGTTCCTCAATAAAATGCGGGGCAGTGATCACGGTCGGCCCCATGTCAAAGGTGTAACCGTTCACCTTTTTTTGGTAACCGCGTCCGCCTGGGCCATCAAGCCTCTCCACAATCAGCGTGTCAAAGCCTAGACTCTGAAGACGAATGCCCAGACTAATACCACCAAAGCCCGCTCCAATAATAACCGCCCGCTTAGCACGGCGCGGCACGACATTTCTTTCATGACTCATTTCACTCCATCATACGGCCTGGTCTGCCTGACAGTTGGGCCTGAATTAAGGTTCAAAACGGTGACCCTCAGCCGTTACCGCACCCTGACCCCTGCCGAGCGCGAAGCCAAATTGCGCGGTCTGTACGCCGAAAATATCCGCATACTGCATTCAGCGGCCAGCTACTGTGCGGCCCGTGGTGTTCGTTTGTACCGCATGAGTTCTAGCCTGTTTCCGATGTTAGATTTGGTGGGCGATGATACAGGAAAGGCCGTGCTCGCCAGCCTAGCGCCAGAATTACAGGCGGCGGGCCAGGCCTTTGTGACAGCCGGTATCCGCGTGCTGATGCACCCTGAGCAGTTCATCGTGCTCAACAGTGATCGCCCCGAAGTCCGCGCAAGCAGTCTGCACGCCATCACCAGCCACGCCCGTGTGATGGACGCGCTGGGGCTGGAGCGTTCGGCCTGGAATCTGCTGTTACTTCACGGGGGTAAAGGTGGCCGGGCCGCTGAGTTGCAGCACATCGTTCCTGACCTGCCTGACGGGGTGCGCCTGCGCCTAGGACTAGAGAATGACGAGCGGGCGTACGGGCCACAGGAGTTGTTGCCTGTATGCGAGGCCACCGGGACGCCGTTTGTGTTTGACGCGCACCACCACGTCGTGCGCGAAAGACTCGCAGACCAAGAAGATCCCAGCGTGCGCGAGTGGGTCTTGCGGGCGCGGGCAACGTGGATACCCCAGGCGTGGCAGATCGTCCATCTTAGCAACGGCATAGACGGCCCGCAAGACAGGCGGCACAGTTACCTGATTACGCATCTGCCCAGTGCCTACGCTGACGTGCCCTGGATTGAAGTAGAGGCCAAAGGCAAGGAAGAGGCGATTGCCGCGCTGTTGGCACAGCCGTAAATCAGCGGCCTCATACGGACTGCCGCTAAATTCCACCACAGTCGGAAAAGCGCCGCCTGCGGCTCCATACCGCGAAACCCGTATGCTGTTCCCACTCGCGTCCGCTCGGATTGATTCAGTGCGGTTCTGAATCAATCGGAATCCGTATCACACGGCTGCGATCCATTCCGGCCCAGATGAACCTGGGTAAGACCGCTGTGTCAGGCCTGAGCCTCAGCCCCCGCGCGGGCGACTGAGGGTCTTTACGTCGTTCAGAACAATAGCTGCCGCCTTTTCACCGCTTTCCAGTGCGCCCTGAATGCCGCTCATGGAGGTCACTTCTGAGGCCACAATCACGTTGGGCAGCGGCGTGCTGTGGCCCGGCAGCGTCTGTGCGTAGGCAGCAGGTTGGGCAAATTGGGCGTAGGGTATGCGCTCGGTTCGCAAGGTTCGCAGGGCGGCGGCCTGCTGTGTACCGTACCAAGTGGCCAGTTCGCCGCGCACAGCCTGGTCTAGCGCCGCTTCGTCTGTTTCTGGTTGACCCAGCACCGTGACCACCAGCAGATGCTGCCCCGCCCTGGCCCGCTCAGGAATGGCATTGGACAGCCAGTGGGCGTTGTTGATCAGGCCGCCGCCCAGATTGAGCAGCAAGCGAGGCTGGTCATCTATCTGCTGATTGGTGGCGTAGTGGAGATAGGTAGAGCCCACGCCTGGTCTACGTGTATCGGCCCCGGTCAACGCCGCAGCGGTAGGCGGGTCAGTCGCAACGATAACCTGCTTGGCACTGAAATCGCCTGCGCTGGTACGCACCTGCACACCAGCGTCGTCAGAGTGCAGGCGTTCAACCCGCACGCCGCAGCGTAGGTCAAGGCCCCGGGATAGCTGCTGCGGGATCTCGGACATACCACGCCGGGGGAGGGCCGCGCCGCCGTCTAGCAGCATTCGCAGGTAGTAGCGAAACAGCCGCGCCGATGTAGACAAGTCGCGCAGCAGAAAAATGCCCCCGAAGAAGGGCCGAAAAAAATGGTCGAGCGCCGCCTCTGAGAAACCGTAGCCGCGCAGGAACGCCTGGGTAGACTCGTCTGGCCCGTTGAGCAGTTGATGGGCCGCACTCAGACGCACTTCAGCCCCCAGCCGTGCCAGGGTGACTTTGTCGCTGATAGTCAGCTTGTCGGATGCAGTCGCCGACAAAAAGCCCGCAAAGTCTCCAAAGGGTGAACCCAGTATCCATTCCTGCTGGCCCTGACGCAGCGCCGCGCCGGGCAGCAGCGGCACGAGGTCAAGTGCCGCGAGGTCAAGGCTGCGCCGCACCGCTGGATACGCGGGAAACAGCACAGGGTAGCCGTAATCCAAGGTAAAGCCGTCTACAACGCTGGAATGTACCCGGCCCCCTGGACGCTTCGCCGCTTCCAGTACAGTCACCCGCACGCCAGCCTGTTGAAGGATACAGGCAGCATTAAGGCCCGCCAGACCTGCACCGATAACCAGGATGTCAGGGCGTGGTGCTGAGGACAGAGCAGTGATACCTCCTGTCTCTCCGGAGCGGGGCTCTTCAGGCGATGACATAGCGACCTGCCCTACCGTGAGCACCTGAACCCCGTGTTGCGGCCCCTGAACCAGTGAGAGGCAAAAGGATTCTTGAGGGGCTTTGGAAGGGTATACCTGCGTGCCGTTCACCGCAGCCATAAGCTGTTTGCCGCGTTGTTGGTATCTGCAATAAACGGGGCTGAACCTGGTGTGTCATAAGGATATTATGGCCGCTCAGAGCGCAAACGGGTATACCCGCCCGTAACCCAGTTGAGCGGACAGAGGTCGGGCCGGGGCTGGCGTTCGTGCAGTTCATGGAGGGTCAGCCACAGTTTGCTCTTACCTCGCACCACTGCGCGGCGGTTCAGGTTGTCGTAGCCGTTTGCCGCTACCTCGTCCAGGATGCCCGCATAAAGCCGCGCCGCCACCGCCACGCCGTATTTTGCCCGCCCCTCAAGCAGCGGAATGCCGCATTGCCCCTCGGCGTACCACTTGCGGGCCAACGTGGTCATGTGCTCAAGCAGTTTGCGGTACTCCGGTGTGACCCGGCCCACCTGTAGGGCGGCGACGTCCACGCCGTATTCGGTCAGTAGATCAGCTGGCAAGTACAGCCGCCCCAGGCGTAAATCCTCACCCACGTCCCGCAGGATGTTGGTCAGCTGCATGGCTTTGCCCAGCGACAGGGCCGCCTGCAAAGTCTCCTCGCCGCCCCGGTAGCCGCCGATAGGGGCCATCATGAACCCCACCACGCCCGCAACCCGGTAACAGTACAGCTCCAGGTCTGGCAAGGTGCGGTACCTGTATCCAGAAAGGTCCATACAAAAGCCTGCGTACAGTTCGGCAAAAGCTGAAAGCGGTACCGCAAACCGGGCCACTGCCCAGGCCAGCGCCCGCCCTATATCTTCCTGCGCCTCGCCCGCGTAGGCTGCTTGCACCTGCTGCCACCAGACATCCAGCTGAGCCTGCGCAGTCTCCAGGCCTGAATCGGCAATATCGTCTCCAACACGGCAAGCGGCGTAAACCGCCCACACCGCCTCACGCTGCTCAGGTGGGTAGAGCAGTGAACCGCGGTAAAAGGTGTGGCTGTGCAGGCGCGTGATTTCGCGGCAGCGGTTCAGAGCAGCAGTCGGTGGCTGTGAGGGCATGGCATTCTCCACAGAGTGAATGAGGCTGAATGAGCAAGCAGGTCAGGACTTACTGGCTCTTGAGCCAAAACGCGTCTAGGGCGGCTTTCGTGTCGTTGAGCTTTTCCCAGTGTGGGAGGCCGTCGGTGCCGGGAATGCGCACCACCATGGCTTTAGGCTGCTGCGCAAAGAGTGGAAGGCGGTCAAATGAGACAAAGCCGTCTTGGTCGTACAGCACCAGTGCAGGCACAGTCAGCTTACTGTACAAGTCGGTATAGGCGTCAGGCGTAAACAGGCGGCCACTCAAAAAATACAGCGGCGCGTACTTGGCACCCGGCTGGCGAGTGGTGTCGTAACAGTAGTTGATAAGGTCATTTGGCACAGGCCCCCGGAAGCTGCGGCTTAGGAAATACTGGATGCTGATACGGGTTCTCAGCGCGGCATACAGCGGGTCACCGAGAGCGGTCAGCCGGTTGTAGCGTTGCTGGTCGCCGCCGCTGTTGCTGGCGTTCTGACTGGGGCCTCTAGGCTGGCCAAACCCGCTGGGCGAAATCAGGGCCAGCGACCTGATGCGGGGCTCACTCAGCGCAGCGCGGGCGGCAAATTCGCTGCCAAGACTTAGGGCAACCACGTCCACATCTGTGCCGAGCTCGGTGACCAGGGCACTGATCGCGCTTGCCATCAGTTCAGGGGTATACAGCACGTCGCGCCGGTCACTGCTGCCAAAGCCGGGCAGTTCTAGCGCGTATACCGGGCGGCTGCCGGTATACGCCTCCCACAAGGGCTTAACCTCATAGGCACTGCCCGCCGCGTTAACAGAGTGAACCAAAACCAGCGGGCGGCCCGTACCACGTAAGTCGGCGTAGTAGGCTACCTTGCCAAAGCCGGGCAGCAGGAGCGACCGGCGCTCACCGCTGAGGGCCGCACGCAGGGTATAGCCGTCAGGGGTTTGTACCGTCTGGGACGGGGCGCAGCCGTTGAGCAGTAGGCCGCCTACCATAACAGCAGCGACGAGAAACAGGAGTTGACGTTTTTTCATAGTCTTATCGTTAGGGTCTTGCCTTTACCAGCTTACCCTAACCAGCCTACCTTCACCAGACAGGCTTGAATTGGTCAAATCTGACCAATTATAATCAAGGGCAGATGACCATAGCTCCGCCCCCCTCACTGCTGCCCCTGTCTGACGAAGAAGGAGCGCGGCTCACCCGCAAGGTGTACGGCCTGCGGGCTTGGGCTAGTGAACTGGAAAGCACACCTAAAGCGGCATGAGTCCCACCCTCTCTCAGCGGGTGAATGTTCTGGTGCTCACGGCCCGGGGTTATGCTTGGTGGCGCTCGCACTCGCTCACGCTGCTGAGTGGTGAACCCTTTAGGCTGGAGCGCGAAAAGCAGCTTTTTTTGGGTCTGGCCCAACCCCAAGCAGGTGAACGCTGGCTTGATGTCGGCACCAGCACAGGGTTTTATGCCGGGGTGCTGGCCCGCGCCGGCTGTCAGGTAGATGCCATTGACCTGAGCCCGGCCATGTTGTGCGAAGCTCGCAGACGCGAGGGCGACGCGGTGAACTGGCTGCGCCTTGACGGTGAACAGACCGGACTAGACGCCGGGCGCTATGACGGCGTCACCATCGGCGCGACGCTCAACGAGACACCAGACCCGGCGGCGATGTTGCGGGAGGCGGCACGGCTGCTGAAACCGGGTGGGCGGTTGTGGCTGATGTACGTGGCCCCAACCGGCACTCCGGTACAGCGCCTGCTGGCCCGGCTGGGTCACCTGACCTTTACGGAAGGGCGCTGGGTTGAGCGCCAGGTGCCAGAACTCACGCTGACGCACCTGGCCCGGTTTGGCAAAGTAGAGTTGGCCCTACTGCACAAGGAGAACATAAGGAGAAACCATGCCCCGTCCCAAGTTTGACTACTCACTCCACTACGCCCAACTGGATTTGCGTCAGCATCCTGAGCTTTACCGCGTCGGTGTAGGCGAACAGGGTGTGCTGCTGGTACAACCCTACAAAGGCGAACTATTGCCCTACTGGAAATTTGCCACGCCCGAAAAGGCCGCACAAAGCAGCGAGAAAATCTACGCCATGTTCCTAGAGTACCTTCAAAACGGGGATTTTGTGGGGGCAGATATGGCGCGCAAATTCTTGCAAATGGGTTATACCCGCGCCCGCCGCTACGCCAATCACAAGGGCGGCAAGAAGTACGACGGCCCCGTGCCGGACGACAAAAAAGGCCAGTCAGGAGCGCATGGCCGCGCTGAGTTGCCTCGCCAGCCTGAAGACCCGGTTAAGGCCGAGGCGGCCCGCATCTTTAAGGCCAAATGGGCTGAGGCTGAGGCCCATGCTGATTATGCTGCGCAGAAAAAAGCCTGGAAAGAGCGCCAGGGGTGAACACCCTCCCTTGCCCGCGCCCGCAAGGTTCACTCGGTCACTTGCCACGCTGGTACGCTGAACCGCTGTCCCTGCTACAAGAAGGCGCGGCGTTGGCGGGTGAGCGCCGTTTGTTCGGCCTACAGCTGGGGGTGGGCGCGGTGGTGGGCTTTTCGCCAGAGTGGAACAAAAAACTGCTGACCGACCTAGACACCTTTCGCAGCGCGGGCAGTTTGTCGCGGCTAGTACCCCACCTCTCCGGCGGCGTCATACTGACCGACGCGCCGGAGCATTCAGGCAGGCGGCGCACACTCAACCCCGGCTTTACCCTCTCTAAAATGGAACAACTGGTTGACACGCTGCGCGGGGCCATGCCGAGCCTGCCGCCGCAGTTTGACGCGCTCGCCTGGGCTGACTGGGCGGTGATGCGGCTGCTGAACGCCGCCTATTTCAGCGGTGAATTCAACGGGGACTTGCTGCACAGGTTTCTGTCACCGCTGCGTCGCCCGTTTCCTGCGCCGATGAGCCCCCAACCCCTTACCCGGCGGCAGGTAGACGCTGAAGTGTACCGAGTGGGCCGCCTGCGAACGGGTACGCCGCGTCCTGATATCCTCACCTTTTTGCTGGGTGTAGAAGGTGGCCTGACCGAAGCCCGTATTTCTCTCGCCGCCGCCCACGACACCACCACCCATGCGCTGGCCTACGCCCTGTGGTACGCAGCCCGCTACGCGCAGTGGCACACACCCGAACACCATCCCGCGCTGCTCAAGGAAGTCCTGCGCCTGTATCCGCCTGGTTGGATGGGCAGCCGCCGGGTGTCCAGAGACTTGGTGTGGGAGGGTGTTCACATTCCCAGAGGCACCTTGGCGCTGTACTCACCGTACCTGTCGGGCCGTGACCCCTACCTGTGGGAAAGACCGGCTGACTTTCAGCCTGCACGCTGGGCGCACAAGCCACCCGCCTGGGCATACCTGCCTTTTGGCGGCGGTGAACGCACCTGTCTGGGCATGCATCTGGCGCAGACACTGATACTGATGGTGTTGGGCCAGACTGCACCGCTGCAGTTGCGCTGGGGGAACCCCGCGCCACAGCCGGGGCTAACGCTGGGGCCAGTCGGCCCGCTGTGGCTGGAGCATATGAGAGACTTGAAGTATGACTAAACACAGGCCCGACTATGACCTTATCGTGGTGGGCGCGGGGCATAACGCGCTGATTACGGCTGCCTACGCCGCTAAAGCGGGCTTGAGCGTCGCGGTGTTTGAGCAGCGGCACATTGTCGGTGGGGCGGTGAGCACCGAGGAACTGGTGCCGGGCTACCGCTTTGATTACGGCGGCAGCGCCCACATCCTGATTCGGCTGACCCCCGTGGTCAAAGAGTTAGAACTCTCGCGCTACGGACTGCATTACCTGGAACTTGACCCGCTGTTTCACGCCTCGGACGGTGACACCCCCTGGTTCGTGTGGCGCGACGCCCAGCGCACTGCTGATGAACTGGAAAACCTCTTTCCCGGTCAGGGCGCCGCCTACAGCCGTTTCCTGAATGACTGGACGCCCTTTGCCGAATCGGTGGCTGAACTGTTTAATACCGCGCCTGGGCCACTGGAATTAGGCAAGATGGCGGTAGGCAGCGGTAAAGGTGGCGACGCGGGCGCACGCCTGCGGCGTATTCTGCGGCCCTACGGCGAGGTTTCCAGGGAATATTTCAGCGAAGAGCGTGTGCGTGCGCCGCTCAACTGGATGGCAGCCCAGAGCGGCCCCCCGCCCACCGACCCCATCAGCGCTCCCTTTTTGCTCTGGCATCCGCTGTACCACAAAGGCGGCGTAGCCCGGCCCAAGGGCGGTAGCGGTGGCCTGACACGGGCGCTGGCAAGAGCAATAGAGGCGCACGGCGGACAGATTTTTACCAGCGCACCCGTAAAAGACATTCTGGTTAAAGGCGGCAAGGTGCAGGGCGTGCGTCTGGCAAGCGGCGAAACGTATACTGCCCGCGCGGTGGTGTCTGGCACGCATGTCCTGACCACGGCGGCGGCCCTACCCCAAGAGTACGTTCCAGCAGCGGCCCGTGAGGTGCGTGTCGGCAACGGCTTTGGGCTGATTTTGCGGCTAGCGCTGAGCGAGAAGGTCAACTACCGCGTCCACTCGGAGCCAGAAAGCCGGGTCGGGCTGGGGCTACTCATTAAGAATGAGCGCCAGTTGCTCAGAGGTTACGGCGAATATCTGGCGGGCGAACCCACCACTGACCCGCCGCTGATCGCCATGACCTTCAGTGCGGTGGATGATTCGCTGGCTCCGCCCGGTGGCGAGGTGCTGTGGCTGTGGGCGCAGTATTACCCGTATGAGCTGGCCTCTGGTAGCTGGGAAACCCGCACGCAAGAAGCCAGGAACAATGTGCTCAACGCCTTTGAACACTACGCCCCTGGTACCCGCGACAGCATTGTGGGCGAACTGGTACAAACCCCCCTGTGGTTGGAGCAGCACCTAGGTCTGCACCGGGGCAACGTGATGCACCTGGAGATGACCATTGACCAGATGTTCGCCTTTCGCCCCTGGCTAGAGGCGAGTCAGTACCGCTGGCCGGGTGTCAAGGGGCTTTACCTGACAGGAGCGAGCACCCACCCCGGCGGCGGCATCATGGGCGCGAGCGGGCGCACGGCGGCGCGGGTGATTTTGGCTGATCTGACGCGGCGGGGCTGGAAGTGAACCAGCGCAACAAACGGCCCTGGCTGTCAGCCATATGGCGGGCTGTGTGATACGCACGGCGTTCCATTCCAGCACAGCCAAACAACCTGATTTAATCGCCGTCCGTCTGGTAGACTGGGTAGCTCACGTTCTTACGGCTGTGGCACAGGTATGCTGGTATTTGGTCGCCTTGCCACACCACCTGAAGCCGGTATGACTTACCTTCAGTACCACCTTGTCTTTATTATGCCCCTGCTGCTGCTGCTGCTCGTGCTGACGCTGCGGCGGCGCGGGCCTCTGGGGGGCGTTCTTAGTCCCAGTGACCGCTGGACACGCGGCTGGTTGCTGGGGCTGGTGGCGGTGGCCTTCGTGTATACCACGCCCTGGGATAACTACCTGGTTTTTAAAGAAGTCTGGAGCTATCCGCCTGAACGGGTGCTGGGCCGCGCCGGATACGTGCCTTATGAGGAATATGCCTTTTTTGTCCTGCAGACGGTCATCACGGGGCTCTTTACCCTGTGGCTGCTGCGGCGTGAGCGCGACGTGCCCCCGCCTGCAGCGCCCTGGGTGCGCTGGGGCGGCGCGGCGCTGCTGCTGAGCCTCGCGCTGGTCGGG
>JAGLBF010000076.1 GCA_018260375.1 Deinococcus sp. | reverse complement strand
CCTCAACTGAGGCTCAAAAAAGATACACCCTTACCGCAAACTTGTCAACACCTGCGCCACCTTAACCTGAATATGAATATCCAAACGCCGCGCTGGGAGCGGCTAAAAATGCATGCAGCCTAGTCGGGTGAATTGTGTGGCTCAAGCGCATCAGTCATCAAAATGAAGGCGGTGCTTGCGGAGCATGTACAGGTAGAGTTCCTCAGTCTTTTGGCGTGCCCAGGGGGTTTTGCGGAGAAATTTGAGGCTGCTGGTGACGCTGGGGTTGTCCTGGAAGCAGCGGATATTGATACGCCGCCCCAGTTCTTCCCAGCCGTAATAGTCGTGAAGTCGGGTAATAATCTGCTCAAGGGTGACGCCGTAGAGGGGATCAGGGTTGGACATTTTGTCAGTGTACAAAAGTGCTAGGTTCCTTAAGCGCCTTCTCAGCAGCGTTCACTTATGGCGCTATAGCTTGGGGACATGACCAAATCAACTGACCTTAGAGGCAAAAAGATTGCGATTCTAGCGACGGACGGATTTGAACAAGTGGAGCTGACTGGGCCTCAGCAAGCCCTGCAGGATGCGGGTGCCAGCACTGAAATAGTGAGTCTCAAGCCTGGGCAGATACAGGGCATGAACCACGATGAAAAGGGCGATAAAGTTGGCGTAGATAAGTTGGTCAATGATGTCAGCGCTGCTGACTATGACGGCCTGCTGCTCCCTGGTGGCGTGGCAAACCCCGACACACTGCGCGTTGATAAGGCCGCAGTGGCACTGGTCAAAGCGTTTTATGACGCGGGCAAGCCGATCGCGGCGATTTGTCATGGCCCCTGGACACTGATAGAAACGGGCATCACTCAGGGGCTTAAGGTGACTTCATGGCCCAGCCTGCAAACCGACTTGCGCAACAGCGGAGCGCAGTGGGTAGATGAAACTGTAGTGACCGACAAGGGCGTGGTCACCAGCCGCAAGCCTGATGACCTGCCTGCCTTTAACGCCAAGATGATTGAGGAATTTGCCGAAGGCGACCACAGCAGCCGGCGCAAGTAATCCGAAGGGCGATAGACCGTAGACTACCTGTGCCTTGTCCCTTAAAACTGAGAACGTATTTGTATTATTGCCTGTACTAGCTATTTACCTGTATTGTTTATTTAAAAGTAAAGGGGACGCTTCTTATAATGAGGCGCCCTTTTTATATTTTTTACATTAACTTTTGTAGTGCGTTATCTTGAAGTATGCTCTCCCCTACTGCACCTAGCTCTACTGTATCTGGCCCTGATGTACTGTCTCGCCCTGAATTAAAGCGGTATTCGCGTCAGATGTTGCTGCCTGAGTTTGCCCAAGCGCAGCAAAAACTGAAAGCGGCGAGCGTGTTGGTCGTGGGTGCAGGGGGGCTGGGTTGTCCTGTGGTGAGCTACCTGGCGGGGGCGGGTGTGGGCCGGCTGCGGATAAGTGACGGCGACACGGTGGCGCTCAGCAACCTGCACCGCCAGATGCTGTATACCGTCAGCGACATAGGACGCAGCAAGGCTCAGACCGCTGCGGCCCGCGCCCAGCACATCAATCCGTTTGTGGCCGTAGAAGCCGCGCCTGCGCTGAGCAGCGAAAACGCTCCGGCGCTGCTGCAGGGAGTGACGTTGGTGGTGGATGCCAGCGACAACTTTGCCACCCGTTACCTGGTGAATGACCTTTGTCAGGCCGCCAACTTTCCCTGGGTGTGGGGTGCGGCCAGTGGACTAGAAGGCATGGTGAGCGTGTTTGATGCCCAGTTTGGCCTGAGAGACGTGTTTCCTGAACAGGGAAGCGAACCAAACATGAGTGGGCCAGATGATGCGACCGACTGCCAGACTGCTGGCGTGCTGGGGCCACTGCTGAGTGTGGTGGGCGGTGTCATGGCAACCGAGGCCCTCAAAGTGCTGAGCGCTCAGGGCCAAAGCCTATACCTTAAGCTCTGGAGCTATGACAGCTTGAGCGCCAGAACGCGGCTGATAACGCTGAAAAGGCCTGCTGAGGCTCCTCAATGCCTTTAGTGTTTGCACATAGATTACACATATATTTTTGCGTGCCAGACAGCATCTAGCCGATTTTAGCGCGTTTTTTGCCCCCATTAGCTCAGTAAAAATGCGCTTAAAGGCCCACCAGCAGCGCTTAGAGCGCTTGCACTCTGTGGAAAATGTGTTACTGTCACGTTTAAGAGCAGTTCAACAGCAATATCAGCGTTTGAAAAGCTCAGTTCACCTACTGGAGGTTCCACCATGGCTAAAGCTACTACCCCCAAGCCCGCAGCGAAAACCGCTGCCAAATCCACCGCCAAGTCTACCGCGTCTGCTAAGGATGTCGCGCCCGAAAAAATCGCCAAGACTCAGATTATTGACGCGGTTGCCGACAAGACCAGCCTCAACAAAAAGCAAGCGGGCGAAGCGGTTGCCGTTATGCTGGAAGTGGTTATCGAAGCCCTTAAGGAAGGCAAGCACGTTGGGCTGCCCGGACTGGGTACGTTCAGCGTAGCCCACACCGCCGAGCGTCAGGGCGTGCGTCCTGGCACCAGCGAAAAAATCACCATTCCCGCTGGCAAAAAAGTGCGCTTTAAGGTCGCCAGCACCCTGAAAGGCAGCCTGTAAGCCTCAGCGCTTTTTGATGCCCCGCCCCTGCATGTGTGTGCATTGGGGCGGGGCGTTTTATGGTCAGGGCCGTGCCAAAACAACACAATCCCCTTATACGGATTCCGACTACATCAGAAACGACCTGATTTAATCTGAGCGGATCCAAGCGGGAAAAGATACAGGTTTGTACAACCCAGCACCGTGGGTCTACTCCTTTTTGTCAAAACCTGTGCGAACCATGAATTAACCCACCTCACTCCCATCACCAGCCCCTACAATGCGGCTATGGCCCTTATGCTCTGCCTGTGCGCTTCCTACCTGCTGGGATCGCTGGTGTTTGGGATTATCTACTCGCGGCTCCGGGGCGAAGATGTGCGTGGTGCTGACTTGCCTGGAGGAAGCGGCATGTATCGTCAGTATGGTCTTGCCGTATCGCTGACCGTGACCGCACTGGACATGCTCAAGGGGGCGCTGGCCGTGTATGTCACCCAGCGCTACGCCCCTGGCTGGGAGTGGGCGGCGACCTTTTTGGCAGTGCTGGGTCACTGTTACCCTGTTTTTTTCGGGTTTAATGGAGGTGGTGGCATCGCGCCTTTTTTGGGAGCTGCGGCCCTCGCTGCGCCCCGTGCGCTGGCCTTTATGGTGCTGCTGTCACTGATAGTTATGCCTACCTATAAGGCCTTTTTGCAAAAGAAGGTGGGGCTCAATGTCATACCGTTTATGACCCTGGTGGTTTTGCCCTGCACGCTGCTGGCCTCACCCTGGGTGGGCGGCTTGGCGGTGGTGGCGGCAGGTACGGCGGGCATGGCGCTGCGAACGCTGCAGTGGTGGTTAGAGGACAAAAAAGAGGGCAACACCAAGTGAGGCGCACTTTGGCTGCGCTGGCCACTGTCTTTAGTCTGCTGATGACCATGGCCCAGGCCGCCACGCTTGACGGGCGTACGCTTAGTTTTGAGTCTGACACAGGCGCCACCATACGCACACGCACCTTTGCCGGAGCACTGGGTGAGTTGCGCGGGCCAGTTACACAGGGTGACATCACTTGGCTGGGTATCGGCCCTGAGCTGTACAGTTTTGATGAAGACGGGCACATCCTGGGCCGCCTAGATTTTTCGGGGCCTATCCGCGCACTGGATGAGGGCGCTGGCTCCTACTTGCTGACCGTCACAGCCGGCTACCCCGGTGTGCAAGATACCTATACCGTCTCTAACAGCAACATCTCTGGCGGTGAGGTGCGTGAGCGGGTGTTTTTGCCGCCGCGCCTAGAGGTGACCAACTGGCTTGAACGCGCCGCCCAGCTTGCCACGCCCGCACAGGTAAGACAAGCCGTCAGTCTAGATCCTACCAATCCTTTTTTGGCGCTCCGGCACGCTGAGCTGGCTCAGACCCAGGGCGACCAAACCACGGCCCTTGCCGAAATCGAGCGCGCCGCCCGCATAGAGCCGCTCGCCTTTCCCGCCGTGCTGCGCCTTGCCGCTCGCATGGAAGACCTAGGGCAACCCCTCCAAGCCGACTTGCTACTCCGGCGCGCCGCCCGCGATTACCTGACGCGGGGCTACGACCCCCAGGTACCCGTCAGCCGTGAGGCCCTGCGCGCTTACGGCGACCCGCTGGGCACCGCGAACAAGCTGCTGCATGGAGCCTTACTAAGCACAAGTCCACTATCCAACACAACCCCACTGGACAGTGCCCAACTGCAGAGGGCCGACGTGTGGCTGCGCTACCTGCGCCAGATATCGCCGCGCTTTGAGCAGTCGGGCGAGGTGTATGAGCGCTACGCCGCCTTGCTAGAAGCACACCAAAATGCCACACCCGAAAACACTACAGCCGCTGACTGGCGCACCTTTGCCCGCAGCCTAAACGCGGGTACGCTGTATCACCTGGGGCCAAATGCGCTGCTGAAACTGCAAGACGCGGCCCGCTTGCTGTGCGCAGCGCTGAGCCTCACCATCGCAGCGTCCCTGGCACTGCTGCTGGTGCGCCGCTGGCCTTTGCGCGATGTGGAGCAGGCCAGGCCGCGTCCTGCGTCAGGCGATCAGCTGCTGATCTGGCAGCGTCCCCTGTGGCAGTTGCGGCGCAGCGTGCTGGGCTACGCAGGACTGGGCGAAAAACTGATTGTTCTCAGCTTACTGCTGGCCCTGCTGCTCAGTCTGCTGGCCTGGAATTGGACGGCGCGCACCCAGGCCGCCCTCAGCGCACCTGTGCTGAATAGGGGTACCTACGGCGCTACCTGGCTTTATGACACCCTCGCCAACTTGTATCCCGGACGTGATGCGGATTTGCTGCGCGGTCTAGCGGCCCAGCTTAGTGAAGACGAGGTACAGGCGCGGCGCTACTACCAACAAGCGCTCGACAGGGCGAGGCAGAGGGCCAACACGTCTCAGAAGTACGGTATAGCGCAGGAGTACAGCACTACTCTGGGATGTATTCAGAATAATTTGGGGGTGATCGCCCAGCAACAAGGCGACGTAGCAGGCGCACGCGAACAGTGGCGGCTGGCCCGCAGCACCGCGCCTGACCTGCCCAGCGCCGCCTATAACCTGGGTTTAGCAGCCACTTCCAGCCTGTCCAAACCTTCAGCGTCTCATACGCCACCACCACTCTACTTGCCCCTGCGCGGGCAAACGCTGTGCTACCCCGACCAGCGCAGCCTGATAAGCGTTCTGGGCGGCAACGTCAGTACTGAAATCACCTTGTTTGTGCGCCGACCCTGGCAACAACTGCTGCTGGTGCCCACAGGTCTGCCCCCCACTTGGCAGTGGGCCTGGGTTATCAGCTTGCTGGGCTTGTGCCTGTACGCGGCATTGATGCTGTTGGTGCCGCCCCTGCACGCGCCGCAGCGTTTTGGCACTACCTTGGGCGGGTTGCCGCGCAGTCTGACCTTTCGTGCGCTGGCGGTACTTTTGCCTGGTAGCGCCCTGCTAGACGGCGCTTGGGGCGGCGCACTGCTGCTCAGTTGGGCCACCCTCAGCTTGCTGCTGAGCGCCAGTTGGCTGCACTGGCCCACACTCGCTTACCTGAGCTTGCCCGCACCCCCTTTGCTTTTGGGGCTACTGGTGCTAATCTATGTCATCAATTTAAGCACGCTCGTCATCAAACAGTGGTTGTACTGGCGGCAACTGCGCCACTACTAAATACTCATGTAGTTGCACTTTATGATGATCTGGTGAGGCTGCCTTGGCAGTTTTACGTCAGCTTGGGGCGCTATAGTCATTTAATGTGCCGTTTTGTGCTTTCTCATGTGATTTCTCGCTTGTCTATGGTTTTGCTGGGTGCCGTTGCCCTGGGCAGTACCACCGCCCTAGGCGCTTCCGCCGCACAGCTTCAGGCCAGTGCGGAGCAAAGCGCGGCCCTTCTGAACGGGCAAAATATTCAGCTTAGTGCCCCGCCCCGGCAGATTCAGGGACGCACCATGCTGCCACTGCGTGAAGTTGTGGCCTTGCTGGGGCAAAATATCATTGACACCGGCACGCAGCTTACCCTTGGGCGGCTCAACCTCAACACCCTGACGGCCCAGAGCTACTTGGGTGGCGTGGTACAGCCTGAAGGAAGCGTGGTTACGGTGGGTAGCGTGCTGTATATCAGCGCCAAACTGCTGGCAGACGCGCTTGGGGCTAATATCAGCTTTAGCGACGATACCCGCAGCTTTACCCTCACCGCCCTGCCTTTTGGTGGCAACCCCATGGCCCCACAGGCCCGCTTTAGCACTGACAAAGACGTGTATGCGCCCGGCGAAAAAGTGGTGTACACCGAGTACGCCTTTGACCCAGACGGCGCTGATATCACCAGCCGCCGCTGGACAGGCAAACAGGACGTGTTTTTTCAGCCGGGTAGATATACCATTTCGCTGCAAGTCACCAACGCGCGGGGACTAACCAGCACGCCTTACAGCCGCACCATCACCGTGCGGGGCGCACCCACCGACAGCCCGCTGAGCTTTGCGCTCAAATACGCCCTGCCAGGCGACTCTTTTCCTGACGGTATGGTGCTCAATTATCCCATTATCAACGCTTCGGCAGTGCCTACGGCGGCGATGCCGCTTATCTTTTCAGACAGCCCTGAAGCGCCGAGCCAAAGCGGCGTGCTGTACCAAGACAGCCTGTCAGGGCGCGCCCGCTTGCTGGCCTACCACATGAACGCGCTGGGCGGCCCTGCACGGCTGTATATTTTGGCCCGCAACCTGGAAAGTCGCCCCGTAGACGTGATCACCGAGCGCCTAGGTGAAACGGCCCCCACCCGCATAGAGAGCATCCTGGGGCAAGTGACACTGCTCGACTACTTTTCGGGCGCGGGCAACCAGCGCGTCACGGTGCAACCTGGCGAGAGTGTGGCCATTTATGCCAGCCCCACCCTGGGCATTAACAACGGCGTCAACGTGCTGCAAGACATCAACACCACGGGGCGGGTAGAGCTAACCTTTACCATGCTGGAAGACAGCTTGCCGCCCACTTTGCAAGTGATACAACAACTGCCTTACCTGCCGATGGATAACCGCCACCAGCGCGGCACTTTTCCCAACGCCGTTCGGGTGATTCGTGCACAGCTTACCCAATTGCCCTCGCGCCTAGTGATTGGTGACGGACTGGTTGACCCCCCCATCATAGGCATGGACGTACTGACCCAGCTGCCTATGAAGCTGGCGGGCAATTACGGCGTGCTGTACGACATCCAGGTAAACGGCACCACAGGCACAGCGGTAGCCCTCAGCCCGCGCGGTGGCCTGTACCGCGGGGCCATGACTGTAGAAGACGGTCCACTGACTCAAACCGTCAAGCTGCCCCGCGTGGGCAACGCGCTTAACCCCAATTCGCCCACCTTGTTGTGGCGCGCCCAGACTGACCGGCTGAACATTGACTTTGTGCCCGCCAGCGGTAGCAGCTTACCTATTAGCCTGGTCTTTTACCGCGCCAAGACGCTGGGCGCTTATAGTGGAGTGCTGAAAACCTACGTGCCTTAAAGCGCGCCGTGGTATACGTATGCCGACTTAGCACGTCATGCTGTAAGTCGGAATACCGGGCGTAACACCAAGTACGGATTTTACGGTATAGAAGCGCGAGCGGCGCTTTTGCGGCGGTGCCGGGATACAGCGCAGCCTGTACTCGCACCTCTCAACATCTGACGGCTTGGCACTAGCCCAAGCTGACTATGGTGCCCTGAGCCGCCGCACACAGGTATTCTTCACCGCTATCATTCACGGCGTAGACCTCGCAGCGGCACACGGCTTGTCTTTTGCCGCTGCTGATCACCGTACCGCGTGCCAGTAGGTACTCGCCCTGAGCAGCTTTGGTGTAGTCAATACGGAAATTACTCGTCACCGTATTTGGCCCCAGCACAGAGCTGCCCACATAGGCGAGCGTGCAGTCTGCTAAAAAACTGGTCACACCGCCGTGAACAACACGGTGATGCTGCAAAAACTCCTCGCGCACCGGCAAGCGCATCTCCACGCTGCCTGGGGCAATGCTCTGCACTTCTAGGCCCATGTGCAGGCTAAAGCTCTGGCTGGCCAGTACCTGGCGGGCCATCTCCATAACGTCGGACGAGTGAGGCACGGGCGTCGTTAACTTGGTTGACATACCGCGCAGTATAGGCGCTAGGCTAAGGCTATGAAAATACGCTGGACAACAGGCAGTGTGCGCGTGCGCCTAGACGAGCTGGAAGTCAACACTCTGCTGATGGGCGAGCCGCTGAGCAGCACCTTAGCGTGGCCTGGGGGCGGCTGGCACATTGACCTGTTGCCGCGTGAACGGGGCGTACGCGGCGAGGGTTTGCAGTTGCGAGTGGGCCTAGCCGACGTGCTTGCTGACCTGACTAACTTTGCCTATGAAGGAGTGAGCCTGGCGGGGCCACCGCGCATAGACATCCAGAAAGATTACCGCGTAGGGCCAGTAGCATAAGGCCAGTGGCCTAACATCAGCGGCCTACGGTCAGTGATCTAACATACAGGGCGGGCCACGGTCACAGCAACGGGTGGTTGGTTGGTGGCTGGTAAACGGCCCCCACCAGCCCATGCCGGCGCCTTGCTCTTCCTCAGCGTCTAAAATACCGCCCACCTTGCTCGTCAATGAGGCCTGACAGTTGCAACATGGTGATCGCCATCTGGGCGTCTGGGAGGCTCAGACGGGCCTGGGCGGCAATGTCTTCAAGCAGGGTACCGCCTTCGGGGTGAATAGCGGCGTAGGCACTGCTTTGATCAGGCGGCAAGTCGGGGCGCGGTGCGGCGGCAGTGGCGGCGGCAGAGTGCCAGCCCAGTTCTTCTAGAATGTCTTGCACCGTTTCGGTGAGCACCGCACCCTCACGCAGCAAGCGGTGGGGGCCAGCGGCAAGCGGATCACCTGCCCGCCCGGGCACGGCAAACACGGTGCGTCCGCACTCTAGGGCGTGGGTGGCGGTAATCATGCTGCCGCTGCGCAAGTCGCCCTCGACGATAACCGCGCCCGCGCTCAGCGCGGCAATGAGCCTGTTGCGCTGAGGAAAGTGGTGGGTGGCGGGCCGCGTGCCTAACGGATACTCGCTGACAAGGGTGAGTTGCTGGGCCAGTCGGGCATTTTCGGCGGGGTATACCACATCTACTCCGCAGCCCAGCAGCGCCGTGCTGACACCGCCCGCTGCCAGGGCCGCCGTGTGCGCCGCTGTGTCTATGCCGCGTGCCAGGCCGCTGATCACATTGACCCCACTGCGGGCCAATTCGCCGCTGAGGTCACGCGTCCACTTGAGGGCGTAGGCGCTGGCCTGACGTGTGCCGACAATACTGATGGCACGCGGTACAGTCTCTAGCGGTAGAGCGTCACCGCGCACCCACAACACAGCGGGCGGGTCGCCCAGCGCCTCTAGACCCTGTGGATAACCCGCTAGCCCGCGCCCCAGCAGGGTGACGCCCACTTTACCCGCCCGCTCTAGCTCTTGCTGCGCCCGCGCCCCCAGCCCAGGACTGCCCAGGCCCGCCAGCACTTTGCTGTCTAGCCCCGCTACCTGTCGCCACTCGTTTAGCCCCGCTGCCAGCACCGCCCGCGCCGAGCCGAAGTGTTGGCGCAAGCTCTCTATGCGCCGTGGCCCCAGTCCAGGCGAAAAGCGCAAGGTGAGCAGCGCTAGCAACTCGTCGCCGTCTGCCAGGGTAGATGGGTGGGGGGTAGTCATCTGGGCAGTATAGATGGGCCAGCGGTTAGCAGCCAGTTGGTCAGCGTTACGGTGAGGGCACTCAGGCTGGCCTAATACGGACTGCGCTAAATTCCACCACAGTCGGAAAAGCGCCGCCTGCGGCTCCATACCGCACAGTCCGTATGCTGTTCCCACTCGTATCCGCCCTGATTGATTCGGAAGTACGCCAAATCAATCGGAATCCGTATAACAGAGATTCCAGTTTAACCTTGTTAAAAACGCGGTAAAATCTGACCAGCAGAAACAGGAAAAAGTACACTTTTCGCGGTACGCAGGCGCAGGCGGTGCTGTTGCGACTGTTCTAGACGCGCACAACGGTAGGCGGCAATTCCTTAATTTAATGCCTTGTGTGACGGTACGCTGAGGTAGGCGACTGATGTAACGCTGCCGCGCCCCTACCCCACACGGCCGCGCTAAACTACGCCTATGACAAAGCCTGAAACGACAGAATTTGACCTGCTGGTAATCGGTGCTGGGCCTGGCGGATATCACGCCGCCATACGCGCCGCACAACTGGGCCTGAAGGTGGCCTGCGCCGAGATGGAAAAGGTGGGCGGGGTGTGTCTCAACGTAGGCTGTATACCCACAAAAGCGCTGCTACATGCGGGCGAAGAAGTGGCTGCCAGCAAGCACGCCGCCGAGTTTGGTCTGACCTTTGGCGATACCAAACTAGACCTTGCCAAACTCAACAGCTGGAAAGACGGCATTGTTAGTAAGCTCACAGGCGGCGTGGCAGGGCTGTTTAAGGCCAATAAGGTGACGCACCTGGTCGGGCAAGCCACCTTCGTAGACGCGCACACGGTGCAAGTGGGCGGTACCCAATACACCGCCAAAACGATCATTGTGGCCACCGGTTCTGAGCCTGCCAGGCTGCCTGGGCTAGATGTTGACCAAAAGAGCATTGTAGATTCCACAGGCGCGCTGGTATTGCCCGAAAAAATCCCTGCGCGGATGCTGTGTGTAGGCGGCGGCGTTATTGGCTTTGAATTCGCCCATATTTATAATAATCTGGGCTCAGAAGTAACCATTATTGAGTTTATGCCCAGTGTCATTCCTGGGGCCGATACAGGCGCAGTGGCGGCCTACCGTAAGATCATAGAAAAACAGGGCATCAAGATACAAACACAGACCAAGGCCAACATCGCACAGGTGCAAAGTGACGGCTCTGTGGTGGTTGAGATAGAAAATGTGGCGACTGGCGAAAAGCGCCAAGAAACCTTTGACCGCGTGCTGGTCGCAGTAGGCCGCCGCCCCCGCAGCACGGGCCTCAATTTGGAGGCGGTGGGCATCACTCCTGAGCGCGGTTTTATCTCCGTCAACACAAAAATGCAAACCAGCGTGCCGCACATTTACGCCATTGGAGACGTGACAGGTAACCCCATGCTGGCCCATAAAGCCATGAAAGAGGGTTTGGTCGCTGCCGCCGTCATTGCGGGTGACAGCAGCGCCGAGCAAGACGCAGTAGCGATACCTGGGGTGGTCTATACCTCGCCCGAACTGGCCTGGGTGGGCCTAACTGAAGACGAAGCCAGGGCCAAAGGCTATCAGGTTAAGACGGGGCAGTTTCCCTTTAGCGCCTCAGGCCGCGCCATGACGCTGCAAAGCACCGAAGGCTTTGTCAAAATGGTGATAGACGCAGACAGCGACGTGGTGCTGGGCGTACACATCGTGGGGCCGCACGCCTCAGACATGCTGGGTGAGGCTTCACTTGCGCTTGAAATGGGCGCAACCACCGAAGACATTGCCCTGACCATACACGCACATCCCACACTGGGCGAAAGCATATTAGAAGCCGCTGAAGCAGTTCATAAACAAGCCATTCATATTGTCAACAGATAAAGTTAACAGGTAAAGGCAACGGCTTGAGGAAGCTGCTATACAGAGTCCCTTATACGGACTGCCGCTAAATTCCACCACAGTCGGAAAAGCGCCGCCTGCGGC
>JAGLBF010000075.1 GCA_018260375.1 Deinococcus sp. | reverse complement strand
GCATCCGCTCGGATTGATTCGGAAGTACGCCAAATCAATCGGAATCCGTATCACCATCAGGGCCGCACAGCAACAGGCCGTATGCAAGGAGTCGTTCATGCTTTATAAAAATGCGGTTCGTAGTCTCGGAGACCTGGTTTCACCACGCGCCCTGGAGCGGCTGATCGAAGGCGTGGCCCAGGACCGTGGACAAAATGTAGAGAAGCTTACAGTACCCCAGCTTTCTGACATTCTCAAGCGTGATGTGTTTCGCCGCCTTCAGCTCACAGTACCGGCGCACCTCGCCAAGCGCCGCGTCGAAGAAGTGCTGGCAGAGGTCGCCGCGCAGGGTCAGAACATCCCCGAAGTCAGCGAACTCAGTGACGCGCAGCAAGCCCAGGTGTCGGCCCTGGAAGAAACACTGCGCACCTACACGCTGTACTTTGACTGGCCCGAAGTCAAGCGCCTGCGCTCACTGATCGGCGTGGTACAGGGCGAGTTGGCAGCCGGCCGCACACCGCCGCCCAAAATGCTTGAAGAAGGCGAGGAGCTGCGCGCTACCCTGTCACAAAAGCTCTCAGAATCACTGGTGCGCCAGGAAGCCGACCTTGCTGAGCTACGCGCCGAATTTTCCCGCGTAGAAGGCATTGGTGGGGCTAAGGTCAAGCGACTGGGCGCCCTGCTGCAAACGCTAGAAACCGCCCAAAAGGAAGGTACCTTAGCCGTTGCCGAGCTAGAGCGCGCCTACGGCATCGCCCGCGAACTGCGTAAACAGGTGGCTTCCTCGGTGGTAGAGGGCCTGCCGCTGACAACCGAAGACGTGCCCCAGGAGAGCGCCCACAGCCTGCGCGATATGGATTTGGGTCACGAAAAGCGTATGCTCTCCGACCTCGCCCGTGACTTTGCACCCCTGTTACTGGTGAATACCGCCCTAGATCAGCGCCTGCAAGAAGCCCGCCAGCAGCTGGAAGGCGGCGAACTCTACGGTGACGAGCGCATGGCCGCCCTGCGCAGCGACTTAGAAGCCGTGCAGCAAACCTACCTCAGCGAACAGCTCAGCGAACTCAGCGCCCTAGAAGCGCGACTGGCGCAGCTGAGCAGCCACCTGCCCGCCGTAGAAAAAGCCCGCCTGAACGCCGCCGTCGTGCGCGGTACCCTGGAATCGGGTTCGCTGGCGAGCGACGAACTGAGCCTCTTGCGTCAGGGTGTGCCCGTACTTGAGCGCCAGGGCGACAGCGCTGAGGCAGCCTTAGAAAACCAGCGCGAGCTGCTAGAAATTGAGCAAGCCGCCCGCGACCTGCCCGCCATTGAAGGCTTGCAAGAAAACCTGGCGGTGGCCTCGCAAGCCCTAGAGCGAGGCGAAATGGCAGACCTCAGCGCACTGTGGGCCATCATAGACAAGCGCAAGGGCGAAGCGGCTCAGGAGCGCGAAAGCTATGACCAGCGCACCCGCGACGTGCTGGATGAGTACGGGCACTACCGCCACCTAGCCGGCGAAACCATCTTGCGCCTGGGCCGACTGGCAGACACCCTGCGCTCGCAGATGGCCCTTCCCAAGATGTCTGCCGAGGGCCGCGCCCACTACCAGCGCACCCTGGAAGACGCTGAGGCGCTGCTGGGCGAAGCCCGCGCCGAATTTGAAACCGCACGCGAAGTCACCTCGCAGTTTGGTGAAGACGCGCTGGCGGGCCTGCTTGATGTATTTAGCATGGACGACGACCTCGCCGCCGAGGAGCCGCTGCCTGAAGCCGTACCGCTGCCTACGGGTCTGTGGGAGATGCGCGGCGGCATCGTCACACGCGGCGCGGCTGACCCGCAAGCCTGGTCTGTGGCCCGCCTGTCGGCGCTGCTGGCTGAACTGCCTGAACCTGTAGGCAACGGTGAAATGAAATTGGTCACCACTGAAGGCACCTGGCTGCTGCATCCTTACGACGGCGGGCATCGCGTGGCCCTGGGCTTTGACGAATATGAGGCCCGGGAGCGCCTAGATGACTTTCCCCAAGACTGATACGGCTTCCGGTTCAATCTAAAATAACCAGATGCAACGAGGGCGGATGCGAGAGGAAAACATACGGGTTTCCTGGTACGCAAGCACAGTCAGAAAAGCACTGCCTGTGCTGGAATAGAGCGCAGTCCGCACGAGACACTACACTAAGCGGATGCTGCCCTCCCGCGTACCCGACCCATTGCCCCCACTAGGCCAAACCTTGTACCTGCCCAGTGAAGCCCATCAACGCGACTTTGGCGCGGGGCTCTCGGCGCTGTCTAGGGGCAGCGTGCTGTTTTTGGAAGGCGAACTGGGTACAGGCAAAACCACCCTTACCCAGGGACTACTGGCCGCGCTGGGCTTTGAAGGTCTGGTCAGCAGCCCCACCTACGCGCTGATGCAGCTTTACCCCACGCCGCAGGGCCAGGTGCTGCACGTTGACGCTTACCGTGTGCGCCACCCTCAGGAGCTCTGGGAGATGGATCTGGAGATGCTGAGTGCTGAGGCCCGCCTGAGCATTTTGGAATGGGGCGAACACTTTTATGCCGACTTTCCTGAGGCTCCTATCCTGCGCTTAGAGCATGTCAGGCAGGGACAAACAGGGCGCATACTCACGCGGCTGCGCTAAATAGGTAGGGCTTACCTATACCCTACTCATGCCCTAATGCTAGTCATGCCCTGAACCTGACCGTGCCCTGACGCTCTGCCTGATATCATTTTGCTAGGAGGTAGCCCCTATGAGCGACCTAGAAAAAAAACCTGTTGTTGTGCCTGGTGGCGGCGTTTCGCCCCACAGCGGCGTTGCCAGCGTAGAATCCACCGCCTTTGGTCTGCCCGGCATCCCCGCGCTGCTGATTTGGCTGGTACTGGCGGGCGTGTGCGTCTGGATGTTTTTTTCGAGTTCTGGCCCCTACAGCTCTAATCTAGGCCTGTCCGGACTGAGTAAAGTCATGGGTGTTTTCCTGCTTTGGCTATTCAGTGGCTTTTTTGTGGTGCAGCCCAACCAAGCCCGCGTACTGACCCTCTTTGGACGCTATGTGAGCACCGAGCGGCGCAACGGATTTTTTTGGACCAATCCGCTAACTGCTAAGGTCAATCTGTCGCTGCGCATCCGCAACTTTAATGCTGAGCGGCTGAAGGTCAACGACCAGCAGGGCAACCCGATAGAGATCGCCGCTGTTATTGTGTGGCGCGTCATCGACACGGCGCGGGCTTTGTTTGATGTAGAAGACTACACTGGCTTTGTGGCTATACAGGCCGAAACAGCGCTGCGCCATCTAGCGGCCCAGTACCCCTACGACAACTACACAGAAGGTGTGCTGAGCCTGCGCGGTAACCCCGATGAGGTCGCCGAAGCACTGGCCCGTGAGCTGGATGTCAGGCTGCGCCACGCCGGGGTAGAGGTGCTGGAAGCCCGACTGTCACACCTGGCCTACGCCCCCGAAATCGCTGGGGCCATGTTGCAGCGCCAGCAAGCCAGCGCCATCATCGCCGCCCGCACCCAGATTGTGCAGGGCGCGGTGGGTATGGTTGAGATGGCCCTGCGTGAGCTGAGCGACCAAAATATCGTTCATCTAGACGAAGAACGCAAGGCACAGATGGTCAGTAACCTGCTGGTGGTGCTGACCAGCGAGCGCGGCACTCAACCTGTGGTCAACGCAGGTAGCCTCTATTGATGACACGCAAGAACTTTGCCCTGCGCATCAATGCCGAACTCTACGCCGCACTAGCGCGGTGGGCCGCCGACGACCTGCGGAGTGTCAACGCCCAGATAGAATACCTGCTGACCCAGAGTGTCAGAGCCGCAGGCCGAGCACCCGAGCCAGCCAGCGCCGTTGTAGGTAGTGAGCCCCCAACCGACCAAGGCAAAGCGCTGGATATCGAGGGTTGACGGGTTTTGCCCGCACTACGCATTGGAGGGCACAGTCGGTGCTTTCGTAACTGTTTCCTCTAAACTGTGCCCTGCATAAAGCCAAAGGCGTACTTGTTCCTTCGTCCGCTGGCCTTCTTTTACAGAATTTTTAGCAACGTTCAAGTCGCCATCTATATCAGCCTTTAAAGTTGCATTGCCCACATTCAAAAGCTGACCGCTATCATCAGGGCATGTCTTTTATTTCTCACTCTACTGTACCGGCCTCTACTTCATTGGCCCAGCTGCAGGCGCATGTTGTGCGCCAGACTCCCACACCAGACGGCTGGCTCATCTATGACTTTCGGGGCCTCAACCCGCACGCGGCGAGCGTATTGGGCTTGGGATCAAGTTTTCTGACGCGGCGCTATTTTGTCTGGATACCAAGCCAGGGCCGTCCCGTACTGCTTCACCACCGCATAGAGGGCGGCACCTGGACCAAGTTGCTGGCGGGGCAAGAGGTGGACTTCCGGCCTTACAGTGCCCACAGCGAGCTTGATGAGTTGCTGCACAACCTCGTCGCGGGGCGAACTGTAGCGATGGAGTACAGCCCCCAGGGCGCTGTACCCTATGTCAGCCGCGTAGACGGTGGCACGCTTGAGCGGGTACGGGCGGCGGGGGCCAACGTGGTGAGCAGCGCCGACTTGCTGCAAGCCTTTCAGGTGTGGTCAGAAGACGACCTAGTCGCCCACCTGCGTGCCGTAGACGTACTGATGACCGCCAAAGACCGCGCCTTTGAATACCTTCATCAGGCCCTTAAGCACGGCGAGCCTGCGACCGAATACGCCGCCCAGCAGATTATTGAAGACTACATTACCGAGCAGGGCATGGTCAGTGGACACCCTGCTAATGTGAGCTTTGGGGCCAATGCCGCCGACCCACACTACGAACCGAGCGCCACAGACAGCGCCCGTTTGCAGCCTGGTCAGTGCGTGCTGATCGACCTATGGGCGCAGGAAAAAGGCCGCCCCTTTGCCGACGTGACTTGGGTGGGCTACGCAGGTGAGCCGAGCGCCGAATATATGTACGCCTTTGAAGCCGTAGCAAAGGCCCGCGACACTGCGCTAGCACTGCTGCAAAATACTTCTGCACAGATTGCTGGCCAGATACCGCCTGCTGAAATCACCCAGGGCTGGCAAGTAGACCGCGCCGCTCGCCAGATTATCGACGCGGCGGGACTGGGCGAGTACTTTACCCACCGCTTGGGCCACAGCTTAGGCGTACAGATACACGGCGCCGCCGTTAACCTAGATGACCTAGAAACCCACGACACCCGCACGCTGCTGCCCGGACTCGCTGTCACCATAGAGCCTGGGGTCTATGTGCCGGGGCGCTACGGCATTCGCAGTGAAATCAACGTGCTGTTGCAGCGCGGCGAGGCGATACTCACCACGCCCGTACAAAGTAAGCCGTTTGTACTGGGCGGGGAAGCATTTGGTAGAGACTAGTACGAACTGCGATTGAATCAGGGCGAATGAGCGCGGAGAAAGATACAAACTGCACTGGCCTTCTTCCGCCATAATTTATATTACTTACCGACCAAAAAGATATTAGGCCAGGGCTTGTAGTGACTGCGCAGGGTATCTTGCTTAAAGGTTTGACCAGCGCGTACAAACAGGCGGTCTACCTCTATGACAGCGCCCTCAGCGGCCCAGTCTACTTGCTTTCGCTGGCCGGGCTTAAGCGAGCTGTCCACCAAGACTTTGTCAGCAGGCGCAGGAGTAGACTTGAGGGTACGCGGTTGTTGTACCTTGACCTCAAAGTCGCGGGGCCTACCAAAGACTTGCACTACCAGCGTCTCAGCGTTGTCATCCCACTCAGTCTGAAACCACAGCGGGCCGTAGGGGTTACTAAAACGCAAATCCTGGCTGGGCTGATAGATGGTCGCGTCTAGGCCCTGCGGGTCATAATAATGCACCTGATAACTATGGTTGCGCCGCTCTACCAACCCCAGCCCCGCACCGTACAGTGTCCTGAAGACAGTGGTACTCACCTGGCAAATGCCTCCGCCTATGCCTGATGCGGTACGCTCACCGGCAATCACCAGCCCAGGTACATACCCCGCCTGCTCACTGATAGGGCCGATAAACTTGTTAAATGAAAACACTTTTCCCTCAAACAAACGGTCTTTAAAGAACTTGGCCCCCACATGAATATTGGTCTTGCGGGCCTCGCTTGATCCGACATAACTAGTCTGCCCTGCCGCCAAAAACGCGGTGATGCCCCTGCTTGCAAAGTAATCTAGGGTGCGCTTAGGGGCCGCGCCCACCTTGGGGGTTAGTACCAGCTGTTTGTCACCGCCCAATACCGCTTTGCTCAGCGCGGTGCGGGCCGTATCGCCGTCCAGAATCAGCGCGTCGTGTTGCACCACCATCCACGTGCCGTCGTCTTGCTGCTCAAAGTGGGCATCTCTGGCGGGTGTGTTGGCCTTTTGAATAAACCGGTTAAACAGAGTCACCGTGTCGGGGGTAAGTTTTCCCGCTGCCTGGGCCGCCGCCACCCGCTCAGGCGAAATCAGCAGAATGTCATGGTAAGGCACAGTAGTCTTTTTGCCCCCCACCAACGCAGGAAAACTAGCCTCCAGGCGAACGGTAAGCAGCCCGGCGGCCTTGTTGGGTTTGGTCGACTGGGTAGTAGTAGGCTGGGTAGTAGCGGGCTGAACGGTAGCAGGTTGGGCGGCCGCCTGAGCCTGAGCCAGCAACAAGGGGGCCAAAAAGGCTGCACCCAGAAGCAGTTGGCGCGGCCCACTGATCAGCGCAGGTAGAGTGAGGAAACGGGTCATACCCCCAGTATTTCACGCGCTGCTTAGCAGTTTATGACGAGGGGGGTTATAGAGCGGAGGACAACGTGACAACACAGGGAAGACGTTGAAGCGGTCTGAGTGTCTCTAGGGGTGTATCTTCTACGGGTTTCGCAGTATGGAAACAGAGTCGGTACTTTCCCGTCCCTTTGTGTCAACTCACACTGACGTTAATCCACCAGCAGCGGTATCAGCACCGGGTTACGCCCTGTTCCCTTGCGGACAAAGCGCCGCACAGCGCCGTACATATCGTCACGGATATCTTCCAGGCGTTTTTTCTCGCGCAGGCCTTGCTCCACTGATTCCATCGCCACGCGGCGAATTTGGGTTTCTAGCTCGCGGTTGCTCTTTACAAATCCGCGTGTCACCAGCTCAATGTGGGGCGTGGGGTGCAGCACCGCCGTGATGATCATCACCCCTTCCTGGCTCATGCTCATGCGGTCAACAATCACCTCATCATTGATGTCACCCACGCCCAGACCATCTACATACACCGCACCTGCCGGCACTGTGCCGACCACCTTAAAGTCGTCGGGGGTCAGCTGCACAATATCGCCGTTTTTGGCAACCAGGGTGCGCTGGGGCGGGCGCTGAGCGGCTTGAGCCAGTCGTGCGTGGTTAATCTGGTGACGCGGCTCGCCGTGCCAGGGCAAAAAGAAGCGCGGACGGGCCAAATTGAGCATTTCCAGTTGCTCATCGCGGCTGCCGTGTCCTGAGGCGTGGACTTTGTAGTTGGGCGGATACAACACCTCTACCCCAATTTCGTATAGGCGGTTGATCACCGTATTGACGGCTTCCTCGTTACCCGGAATGGGGCTGCTCGACAAAATCACCGTGTCACCGCGCTTCAGGGCAATCTTGGCGTGCATCCCAAAGGCCAGACGCGACAGCACGCTCATGGGCTGCCCCTGCGACCCTGTACACATGTATAGCACCTGCGAATCTTGCAAACTGGCCACTTCGTCACCGGTAATCAGCGGTTCTTCAAACTCCATGTAACCCAGCGTTTCGGCAACCTGGGCGTATTTCAGCATGCTGCGGCCCTCCATTACCACGCGGCGGCCCAGCTTTTTGGCACTGTGAATAATGCTTTGTACGCGGTGCGTCTGCGAGGCAAAGGTGGTCACAAAAACCCGCCCACGCGCCTGGGCAATCAGGACTTCCAGGTTCCGTGCCACTTCGGCTTCGCTTGTAGACCACCCTGGGCGCTCGGCATTGGTGCTGTCACTGATCAGCAGCAGCACGCCCTCATCGCCCGCTTTTTCTATGCGCTCCAACTGGCTCAGTTGCCCATCGGTGGGGGTGCGGTCAATCTTAAAGTCGCCCGTATGCACCACTTTGCCCACTGGCGTTGTCAGAATGTAACCCAGGTTATCGGGAATAGAGTGGGTCATGCGAAAACAGTCAACGACAAAGTGGCGGCCTATGTTAAGGTGCGCGTCTAGCTCAATTTCGCGAAAGTCAGTGTCGGCTTCCCTAATGCCAAATTCGTTCATCTTTTCGCGCACCAGCCCCAGCGTCAGGCGGCCCCCGTAGATTGGCACGCGGGGCAAGCGCGGCAAGATATACGGCAGTGAGCCGATGTGATCTTCGTGCCCGTGCGTCAGTATCCAGCCCTTGATCAGCCCCGCGTGCTCTTGCAGGTAGTCAATCTTGGGGATGATCAGGTCAATACCCAACTGGTGCGATTCAGGAAAGGCCAGGCCGCCGTCAACCACCATGATCTCGTCGCCGTAGCGGTAGGCGAACATATTCTTGCCGATTTCGCCCATGCCCCCCAAGGGAATAACTTCTAGAGCGTTAGGATTTATAGGGTTTGTAGTCATGTGTACTCCTTACATCTTTATGCAGAAATAGGGCTTGTTCTCAAAGAAGGTGGTGCATACATTCTTCTTTTTGGCTTCTCAAAATAGTGATTAGGCTATGAGCGTAGTTACTCTGGAATGCATTCAGGAGTCAGTACGCCAGAAGATTCGGTCTTGCGGTTAAAGGAAAACAGTTATCATTAAATAATCTAAAGCTACCCAATGTACTGGATATATCATTCGTTCATGCACAGCCCAATCTGCAACAGTCGGTAAAATAGAGAATAAACGTCATCACAATTCAGTCAGATAAATAAGAATAACCATAACTATTCGGCTGTTCTAAGCAGCTACAAAGCACCTACAGATACAATGTCTCAATGAATAACACATACAGACAACAGCCCTAAATACTAAATGAATATGCCGCTATGCCAAACAGCAGTACCGTAATCTAATCAAGTTGGGGCAATCATCAGTGGTTTTGGTGCACAGTAACTTGGTTGACACAGCAACTTAGGTGACTCAGTAACTCAGGTAGCACAGTAACTTGGGTGAGTAGGATGGAAACAACAAATCTGAGAGGCATCCACTGATGCAGTATCGGTAGAATAACACAGAATGTGCGGCACTATGAGGCGAGCGGTTACAGTCAGCCGCCGCCAGGTGCTTAACCGTATCTAGCTGGGGTAGCACAGGCGGCGCCTGTGGGGCTGTTCTGGCTGCTCTGTACTGGCTACTCTGTGCTGGCTGCTTCAGCACTTAACGGTGGGTGTAACAGTCACTGGGCATCAAGCGTAAAACATCTAAGTTTTTCTGAAAGCACCGTGATACACTGCTAGAGTGAGCCGACAACGCATCCTCGTCATTGAAGACGATTCTGATATTGCCAATGTATTGCGCCTTGATTTGACCGATGCGGGCTTTGAGGTAGAGCACGCCAACAGCGCCATGAGTGGCCTTATTAAAGCGCGTGAAGACCATCCAGACCTGATATTGCTTGACTTGGGCCTGCCCGATTTTGATGGCGGTGATGTGGTGCAGCGCCTGCGCAAAAACAGCATCGTCCCCGTGATTGTTCTGACCGCCCGTGACACTATAGAAGAGCGGGTGCGGCTGCTAGGACTAGGGGCCGATGACTACATTATTAAGCCCTTTCACCCTGACGAACTGCTGGCCCGTATCAAGGTGCAGCTGCGTCAGCACGGCTCAGAAACCCTGACCCTGGGCGAGTTACAACTCGACGCACAAAAGCGCTTGGTCAACTTTAAGGGCGAAGAGCTGCGGCTTTCACCCAAAGAATTTGACATCCTTTCACTGCTTATCCGCCAACCCGGGCGGGTCTATTCACGCCAAGAGATTGGGCAAGAAATCTGGCAAGGCCGCCTCCCTGAAGGCAGCAATGTGGTGGATGTTCACATGGCAAACTTGCGCGCCAAGCTGCGTGACCACGAGGGCTACGGGCTGCTGCGCACCGTGCGCGGCGTGGGCTACTCGTTACGGAGTGCCTAATGCCCCTACAGGTGCTGCTGATAGATAACCAAGCGCACGATATAGAACTGGTACAAAAAGCGCTGCATGACAAAGATTTGCCGGTCGCCACTAAACTGTATGTGGCGCACAACATTGTTGAGGCCGAAAAAATATTAGCAGAGCACCATATCAGCCATCAGCACTATGTTGACCTGATACTGCTGGGCAACGCCATCAGCACTCCTGAGGAAATCAAGTGGCTAAAGGAGTTCAAAAGATCGCACGCTTGCCGACTGATACCTATTATCATGTTCACCTCTACAGAAGATGAGGCACTGATTCGTGCCGCTTACCAGCAATACGCCAGCGCCTATTTGGTTAAACCCAAGACGCTCAACGAACTGCGCGACATGCTCCACGCCATGCTGCTGTTCTGGGGTAAAATCGCCCGCTTACCGCCCTTTACCCGGATGTCATAAAGGACAGCGGCATCATTTGCTATCATAGTTCGATGATCATGCTGCGCAATACCAGACAACGCCAGGCCGTGTTGCAGATCTTACAACGTAGCCGCCGGCACCCTGATGCGGCGAGTATCTACCAAGAAGTGCGCCAGCAACTGCCTCACATCAGCCTCGGCACGGTGTACCGCGCGCTAGACGCACTGGTCAAAGACGGCGTAGCCATAACCATTGAAACGGCGGGCCAAGCCACGCGCTACGATTACCGCCACGGCGAGCACCACCACCACGCCATCTGTAGACACTGCGGCGAGATTTTTGACATTCAGCTCGACGCTTTGCCTGAGCTACCCAGCGGCACCCTGCCCGCAGGCTTTGAAGCCAAAACGATGCAGCTTGAAGTGCATGGTATCTGTGCCAACTGTACGACGGAACTCGCCTAATTCCAGCGCCGTCCCAGAGGGCGCGGCCTGCGCTACCACGGAGTCCGTACGCACCCGCTTCCCGGACTTCTGCCGCGCAACAATTCGGAATCCGGAATCCTAACCCCTTGTCAAGGCTTGCTGCACCCCCTGATGTGCCAGGTGGGTGAGGGCCAAGGCGAGCGCGTCGGCGGCGTGGTTATTCAGGCCTTCACGCAGGCCAAGTTGAGCTTTAACCATGTAAATCACCTGATCTTTATCAGCGCGGCCTGTGCCTACCAGGGTTTGTTTGACCTGCATGGGGCCGTAGTTTTGCATGCTGAGTCCTGCCTGGGCGCAGGCCAGTTGTATGACGCCAAACGCCTGTCCAATTTTGAAGGCGATGTCGGCCTGCTTGCGTAAAATCTGATCTTCTATAGCCACCGCCTCGGGCTGATACTCAGCAATCAGGCGGCCAACTTCGCTGTGCAGGTACACCAGACGCTCGGTCATCGGTTGAGTGCTGGGTGTGGTCAGGCAAGTGTGGTACAGGTGCTGGGCCTTGCGCGAGTTGCCGTCTATCAGCCCGATACCCAGGTTGGCAAGCCCTGGGTCAATTCCAAGAACAATCATGCCCAGAAGGTAGCAGGTTTGGCGTAGCGCAGGGGCTAAAGGTATGCCCAGATCAGTACAGATTCTGATTGCGCCTTCTTATACGGATTGCGATTGATTTGGCGTACTTCCGAATCAATCCGAGCAGATGCGAGTGGGAACAGCATACGGACTGTGCGGTATGGAGCCGCAGGCGGCGCTTTTCCGACTGTGGTGGAATGGAGCGCAGTCCGTATTACAACGTGATCAAAGAAGACTATCAGGCGTAGCAAAAGTAAGC
>JAGLBF010000074.1 GCA_018260375.1 Deinococcus sp. | reverse complement strand
TCTAGCGCAGTCCGTATGACAGTAGATATAAACGCACCGATTGCGCGTGACCAGTTAACTTAGCCGCAATCCGTATTGCCCCGTCACTGTCAACCATAACGTCAACCAGAACTGTCTTTTTGCGCCTCCAAGACCCGCTGCAAATCCTCTACATTGAGCCCCTGCGTGGGGGCGTCGAGCACCGTACGCCCCGCTTGCAGGGCCACCACCCGCTGACCGAGGTGTAGGGCTTCGTCAAGCTGGTGGGTCACAAAGACTACGGTGAGTTTGTGTTGCCACCAGATGCCCAGCAGTTCGTCAGCTAGCGTGGTGCGGGTGGCATGGTCAAGGGCGCTAAAGGGTTCGTCGAGCAGCAGCAGGCCCGGGTGCACGGCGAGGGCGCGGGCGATGCTGACGCGCTGGCGCTGACCGCCTGACAGCTCATGGGGGCGGCGCTGCTCGTAGCCACCAAGGCCCACCTGCTTGAGCGCGTCGGCAACGCGGGCGGCACGCTCGGTGCGGGGTAAGCGGTGAAGGCCAAAGGCCACGTTGCCGCCGACCGTCAGCCACGGAAAGAGGGCCGCCTCTTGCTGCACCAGCGTCAGGTGAGGGTGCGGGCCGCGCACAGGCTGACCACCCAGAAGGATTGCTCCTTGCTGAGGGCGCAAAAACCCCGCCAGCAAGGCCAGCAAGGTACTTTTTCCGCTGCCCGAAGGCCCCACCACGCACAAAAACTCGCCGGGTTGGACATGCAGGCTGATAGGCCCCAGCCCCGCCTGACTTTTGCCGTAGCGGTAGGTGATGCTCTCTAGGCTCAGGCTGGCTCCGGCTGTTTGTGTACTGGCGGTCATTGCGTCACTTCCAGGCCGTAATCGCGCCTGACACGGCTCTCCCACACCCGCAGGAGTGCGTCAAAGAGGCCGCCTATCACCCCGATAATCAAGATGGTGGCCAGCACCAGCGCCACGTTCGCGGTGTTGCGCCCCACCTCTAGCTGCGCGCCCAGGCTGCTGCTGCCCGCAATCAGCAGTTCGCCGCCCACCAGCGCACGCCAGGCAAAGCTCCAGGCCGTTCGCAGGCCTGTCAGCACGTTGGGCAGCGCGGCGGGCAGCAGTACCCGCAGCATCAGCCCCAGCCCGCTGGCCCCCAGTGTGCGCCCCGCGATTCTCAGGGCGGGCGGCACGTTCAGCAGCGCCCCTGATACCGCCAGCGCCACCGGAATAAAGCCTTCCAAAATAACCACAAACAGCACAGCCCGTTCATTGAGCCCAAAAAACAAAATGGCAAACGGCACAAAGGCGATGCTCGGCACACTCTGTAGACCCGTCAGGTACGCGCCCAGCGTGACCCGCAGCGGCAGCCACAGGCCCATCAGCAGCCCCACCGCACTGCCCAGCAGCACCGCCGCGCCGTACCCTGTCAGTACGCGGCGCAGGCTACCCGCGATGGCCCACAGCAACTTGCCGTCTTGTGGCCCCTTACCCCACAGGCCGTAGCTGATTTCTGTCCATACAGCGCGGGGACTGGGGAACACATAGGTTGGGTAGAGTTTGAGCACGTCTGTCACCAGCCACCAGATACCCAGCAGCAGCGCCAGTCCAGCAACCTGCCAACCCAGCACCCGCCAGCGTGAGAGAGGGCGGGAGTGAGCAGGGTCATTGGCTGGGGGCGGGGTGGTCAAGGTGGCTCCTTAGCGGTTGTCGGACTGCGGTTCAATCAGGTCGTTGCTGATGTTATACGGGCGGATGCGAGTGGGGAAAGATACGGGTTCCGCGCTGTAGAAGCACAGTTGGAAAAGCACCGACTGTGCTACACCGGTTGCGCTGGAATGGAGGGCAACCCGTGTAAGACTGTGTGCGCTGTAGCCGGCCTTCACCTGCGAATCAGCAGACTAAAATCGGGCACGGTGCGTGCATAGCCCGCTTCTACGTTGAGCGCAGCGTAATCCTTGAGGGCGGCAACGTCCAGCGCCGCTGTAAAGTGGGTTCTGGCCCAGGCCCGTTGCAATATACGCGGGTCAAGTTTGGTGCCGGCCAGTTTTTCCAGCTGGGTATTCACGGCGGCCTGAGCAGCGGCGGGTGACTTGTTGAGATAAGCCACCGCGTCGGTATGTGCAGCGAGAAACGCTGTGACCAGCGCGGGGTTGGCCTGAGCAAACTTGGCATTGACAATGACGATGGCGGTGGGATACTTACCGCCGCGCCAAACGGTCTTTTCGTCGCCGATAATCTTGTGGCCCTGAGCTTCTAGTGCCGCGCCCCAGGGTTCTGGTACTAGCGCGGCGTCGGCCCGCTTGCCTGCAAAGGCCGCCACCACATCGGCGGGCGGGATAGGGGTGATGGTCACCGCGCCGCCGTCCGCCTTGCTTTTGAGGCCGTTGGCGCCCAGCAAGTGGCGCAGGCTGATGTCCTGGGTGTTACCCAGGCTCGGCACTGCCACGATTTTGCCCGCCAGGTCACGTTCGGTTTTGATGCCGCTATCTTTGCGGGCCACCAGCACGGCTCCCGCCTCGGCTGCGCCCGCCAAAAATTGCACGGGCATACCCCGGCTCGCCGCGCTGATGGCTGGGCCTGGGCCGATGTACGCGAGGTCAATTTGACCCGCAGCAAACGCTTCGCTCAGCGTGGTGCCAGACACAAAACTTCTCGCATCCAGCTTGGTTTTTCCCAGCGCCTTTTGAAACAGGCCGCGCTGAAGGCCGATAAGCGCAGGCGCATGCGTCAGGTTGGGAAAGTAGCCCAGCCGCACCGTATCAGGCGCTTGGGCCGCTGCGATACTATACAGTGTGAGGGCCGACAGGAACAGAATTTTTTTCATATTGACCTCGCGTTCAAAGGGTATAGGACGAGTTTGGAGTGGCATTTGGAGTGATATTTGGAGTGGCACAGGCGGCGCCTTTCTTGCTGCGGTGGAATGAAGAGAAGTTCGTATCAGGCTACCTGGTCATCTCGGGCTACCCGGTCACCTCAGGCTACCCGGTCACCTCAGGCTACTTGGTCACCGTGTTCAGGGGGCTGAGGTTGACCAGACGGTTCAGGTCAGGCACATCACGCGCAAAGCCTGCTTCTTTGTTGAGCTGCGCGTACTCGGCCAGCGTTTTGAGGTTGATACTGGCGGTGACTCTGGTACGCGCCAGGGCTTTAAACAGCTCGGCGGTGTTAGGGCGCTGTCCGGTAAAGGCATAAATCTGCTCGCCTACGGCCTTTTGTGCGGCTGCGTTGCTGGTGTTGATGAAATTAATGGCGCTGACATGCCCGCGCAGCAGCGCCTTGACCGTATCGGGGTATTGTTGAGCGTACTTGCTGTTTATCACCAGCACCGTGGTGGTGTAGTTGCCATTTTCCCAGATGCCTTTTTCATTGACCACCAGGCGTGCCCCCTGACTTTCCATGATGGCGCCCCAGGGCTCTTGTACCAGCGCCGCGTCTACCTGCTTGGTGGCAAAAGCGGCGGGCATATTGGCGGGGTCAAGCGGCACAATGCTCACATTGCCGCCCTCGTCAGTGGCCTTCAGGCCGTTTTCGTGCAACAGGTGGCGCAGGCTGATGTCTTGGGTCGAGCCGCGTGTAGGCACCGCGACTTTTTTGCCGGCCAGTGCTTTAACGTTGCGAACGCCGCTGTCTTTGCGGGCCACCAGTACCGCGCCCGCGTTGGCCGCGCCCGCATAAATCTGAATAGGCACGCCGCGCAAAAACGCATTGATAGCGGGGCCAGGGCCGACATAAGAGGCGTCAATGGCGCCTGAGGCAAAGGCTTCGTTCACCTGTGAGCCGTTGGCAAACGCCCTGACCGTGAGTTTGGTGTTGCCCAGCGCTTTTTGAAAAAGACCGCGCTGCACGCCGACCAGCCCAGCAGCGTGGGTCACATTGGGAAACATACCCAGGCGCAACTCGGAGGCTTGTTGTGCACTAGCGGCACAAACGGAAAAAAGCAAGGCGGTGAGGATAAGGCCAGGTGGTTTCATGGTGCGGGCTCCTGTAGGGATAAAGTTGGGTAGCTAAGGTTGTGAAGATAAGTTTGGGTAGATTAAGGTCGGATTGGTGCAGTCGGTGAAACACCTGATAAGTGTCAATGCCGTGGGGTAAAAAGGTGGACAAGCTGCAAAGTCCGTACTTGTTTCCGTGCCCGCTGACCTCCTGTTACTGCGTTTTGAACAAGGTTCAAGAGCGGGGTCTGTAGTACGCGCTTTGCAGCCCATACCCTCACTGCGAATACGCCCGCCGCAGAACCTGCGCCACTTCTGGTCGGCTGAATTCGGGGGGCAGACTTTCGCCTGCTCGCAACTTTTCGCGGACTTTGGTGCCGCTGAGAATCAGGTGCTGGCTGCTGTCATGGGGGCAGGTGCGGGGACTGACCAACTGCTGGCAGGTCTGGCAATAAAACGTGTGCTCAAACTTGAGGATACGGATACCCAGTTCTTCTGCCGTAAAATGTTCAAAAATCTCCTGCGCGTCGTAGCTGCCGTAGTAGCTGCCCACCCCGGCATGGTCGCGTCCCACGATGAAATGGGTAGCGCCGTAGTTGCGGCGGCTCAGCGCATGTACAATCGCCTCACGCGGCCCCGCGTAGCGCATGGCGGCGGGGTACGCGCTGAGCAAGGTGCGAGTCTGAGGGTAGTAGTGGTGCAGCAGCACTTCGTAGGCCTCCATGCGGGTGGCCGCTGGCACGTCGTCGCCCTTGGTGGTGCCGACCAAGGGGTGCAGCAGCAGACCGTCAACCAGCTCTAGCGCGACCTTGTGCAGGTACTCGTGGGCGCGGTGAATAGGGTTGCGTGTCTGAAAGGCCACCGTGGTTTTCCAGCCCCGCGCCTCAATCACCCCGCGCACCTCGGCTGGCGTGCGGTGGTAGCTGGGGAAATCGCCGCGTGGCACTTCAAACAGCGTCACTGGCCCCGCCAGGTTGATGTCGCCCTGCGCGTACAGCGCCGCTACGCCTGGGTGGGCGGCGTCCTCAGTGCGGTAGACCTCGCGGGCTTCCAGGCTCTTGCGGGCGGCAAACTGTTCGGAGATGTCTAGCAGGCCCACGGCCTGACCTTGGCGGGTGAGTTGAACGGTGCCACGCAGATGCGCTGCCTGTTCAGCCGTGACGGGCAGGGTGATAGGCAGGCTCCAGGGTGTACCGTCCGCAAGCCGCAAACGCTCAATAATGCTCAGGTAATCGGCCTCGCCCACAAAACCTGTCAGCGGCGAATACGCGCCTGTGGCGAGCAATTCTAAGTCGGCGTACGAGCGGTCAGACAGTTCCAGTGCGGGCAGATGAGCGTACTCGGCGGGGTCAGCCTGCTGCACAGCGTTGATAAGGCGGCCTCCCAGAGGCGCAGGCAAAAAGGAAAGAACGGGGTTTGCTTCGGTGATGGTCATGGCAACGTCTCCTGTAGGGTTAAATGGTGGATGAAAGAGGTCAACTATTGGGGCAAAACGCAGGGTCTGGGAAACAGGGCCTAGGAAACAGGGTCTGGGAGACGGGGCGCAGGTGCTAGAGCACGGGTACGGCTGTGCGTATAGACGGGAAAGGCGTCAAGCGTGCAGACTGAGTAAAAGCGCAGCGCCTCTACAGTGCGCCGGTGCCTTGCCACAGCCCGCATTCTGTCTTGCCCTTGCCTGCCCAGCGTCCAGCGCGGGCATCTTCACCGGGGCGCACGGCACGCGTACAAGGCCAGCAGCCGATGCTCAGGAAACCGTCAAAGTACAGCGGGTTGACGGGCAAATGGTGCTCGGCGGCGTAGGTTTCTAGCATCGGGCGCGTCCAGTAGGCCAGCGGGTTAATCTTGATGCGCTGGCCTACTTCGACAAAGGGGATGTCGGCACGCGTGGTGGCCTGGTCGCGGCTGCGGGCATTGAGCAGGGCGGGCGGGTTTTTGGTCTTGAGGTAGGCTTGCAGCGGGGCTACTTTGCGAACGGCGCAGCAGGCATCGGGGTTGGTGGCGTACAGGTCAGGGGCCGTCTGTCCGTCGTCAGGGGCGGCTCCAGCGTGTAGCGTGACAAACGTCAGCTCTGGGTAGCGCGCCGCCAGTCGGTCACGGGTGTCCAGCGTTTCGGCAAAGTGATAGCCTGTGTCTACAAATACCACCTCGCCCCGGTAGCCCGCCCGCACCGCTAGGTCAAGCAGCACCACGCCGTTGAGGTTAAAGGCGCTGGGCATCAGCAGCCCAGGGTACTGTGTCAGCGCCCAGCGGATGATGTCTTGGGGGTTTGTGTCTGGCCCAAAGGTTGGAGCGGCCTTATCGGTGGACTTGTTGGGGGCTACGTTGGGGCGTTCTAGCAGGGTCATGCTTCCTCCAGCTTGTGCAGCAGTGCCCGCAAACCGTCTTCTACACTGATTTGGTCGGTGCGCAGATGCAGGTCGGGGTGTTGGGGAGCTTCGTAAGGGTCAGATACCCCAGTAAAATGTTTGATTTCGCCCGCGATGGCTTTTTGGTACAGGCCCTTCACGTCGCGCTGCGTTACCACCTCTAGCGGCGCATCTACAAAAACCTCCAGCGCGTTGGGCAGGCTGGCGAGCACTTCGCGGCGGGTGTCTTGGTAGGGGCTGATGGCGCTGACCAGCACCGTCACGCCGTGCTTGGCGAGCAGCCCCGCCACAAACGCGATGCGGCGCACGTTGGTATCGCGGTCTTCTTTGCTAAAGCCCAGGCCTTTGCTGAGGTGTTCGCGCACAGCGTCGCCGTCTAGCAGCTCTACCATCCTGCCGCGTGCGGTCAATTCACTGTAAAGGGCGTGGGCGAGGGTGCTTTTGCCCGCTCCGCTCAGGCCTGTAAACCAGACGACGCGGCCCTGCGCTCCGTTTTGCTGCTGGGCCAACTCTTCCCTAGCGCGGGAGGAGGTAGACACAGGCGCCGTCATCCTTGCACCAGCCGCTGTTCACCGTTAAGCACCGTATCGGGCAAAAAGTGCTCGGCCCCGGTACGGTCAGCGTATTCCACAAAGCTCTCGTCCTGCCTCTTATTGGCCTTGAAGTCGCTGATCACCTTATCGGTGTACTCGGTGAGGCGCTCGGCAGGAACTATGCCTCTGAGCTTGGTGCCTGTGCGCTGGGCCTGCCCGATGCTGCCCGCGAGGTGCACGTTATACACCTCTTCCTCGCTGCCCGTCTCTTTGTTGGCACGCAAAGCGCCCATAAAGCCCAGATCTGCCACCTGGTAGCGCGTGCAGGCATTAGAGCAGCCCGTGAGGTTGATCACAAAAGGGACGTCTAGGTCGGTGTGTTTGGGTTCTAGAAGGTCGATCATGCCCGCCACCCGCGCCTTGGTTTCGGTATGGGCGAGGCGGCAAAACTGCGTGCCGGTGCAGGCGATCGTGGTGCCGCGCAGGGTGGCACGCGGGGCCAGTTCTAGCTGTTCTAGCTCAGCCACCAGCGCGTCTAGGTGTTCTGTTTTGACGTTTGGAATCATCATGTTCTGAAAGGCAGTGGTTCGCAAAAACCCGTTGCCATATCGCTCAGCCAAGTCTGCCAGGGCGCGGGCCTTGTCGGGGTTGATACGACCTACGGTGGTGGTCAGCACCACATAATTCAGGCCGTCTTTTTGGGGATTGATGCCCAGCACGTCGCTGCCGCCAAAGCGGGCCACCGGGGCGGGCGGGCCGTCACGCAGCTTGCGGCCCAGGTAGTCACGCTCTACCAACTCGCGAAACTGCGCTGGCCCCATGTCCTTAATCAGGTATTTAAGTCGGCTCTTTTTGCGGTTCAGGCGGTAGCCGTGGTCACGGTAGGCGCTGACAATAGCGCGCCCCACCTCTATCACCTCTTCCGGATTGATAAACACGCCCAGGCGCTCGGCCAGGTGAGCCACCGCCCCCAAACCGCCGCCCACCCACACGTCAAAGCCAATTTCGCCCTCAACCTCATGGGCCAAAAAGCCGATGTCGTTGATCAGGTGAATGCCTTCAAGCTCTGGCGTGGCGGTCAGGCTGATTTTGAATTTGCGCGGCAGGTCTTCAAACTCGCTGTTACCGCTCAGTGTGCCTTCCATAGCAAGGGCCAGCGGGCGCACATCAATTCGCTCACGGGCGTCCAGCCCAGCCAGCGGCGAGGCAATCACGGCGCGCACAGTGTCGCCGCAGGCTCCGCGCGTGTGCAGGCCCACGGTGTCCAGACGCTCAAGGATTTCGGGGATGTCTTGAATGCGCAGCCAGTGAAACTGAAATGCCTGACGGTCAGTGACGTCTAGCAGCCCGCGCCCAAAGTCCTCGGCGATGCCGGCCACCACGCGCAGGGCGCTGGCGTGCAGCTCGGCGGTGGGGACTTTAACCCGCATCATCAGAAAGCCGTCTTCCTGTGGGCGCTGGGGGTACACGCCGGCCCACTTAAGCAGGTCAATTTTTTCTGGGTCAATTGCACCAGCGGCGGCATACTGCGGAATCAGGTCAAAAATCTGAAAGGGGGGCAGCTCTTTTTTCAGGGTTTCAATGTCAGACATGGAGTTCTCCGGTGGGCAGGGGGGAGGGGCAGGCAAGAAGTTCGCTTAGTTGACAAAAAATGTACACTATTGAGTGTGGATAACACAAGTCTACAATCGCCACTTGTCCAAACAGTGCCCCCTGTTCCTGAGCCTGTGACACCCCCTATGCCCCTGACGACACCTCTTGCCGCGTGCAGCCGCACGTATGGCCGCACGCTGATAGTGCTGGGCCACGGCTCGCACCTCAACGCAGACTCGGCCTCAGCGGTGCGGCTGCACGCGGCGGCGGTGCGCGGGCTAGGCCTCTTTGACCAGGTGCTTGAAGGCTACTGGAAAGATGAGCCGTCGCTGCGCCGTTTGCTGCTGCTGGCCCAGTTTGAGGACGTCACCGTGGTGCCGCTGTTTGTGTCGCAGGGGTATTTTACGGGGCAGGTAATTCCGCGTGAGCTCGGGTTGACTGAGCCGCAGCAGGGCTTTACTGTTCGCTACACCCCGCCCTACGGCGTTCACCCCGCTATGCCCGCCGTCATTCTGGCGCGGGTGCGCGAGGTGCTGGGCGAGTGGAGCGCCTCTGACACCGCGCTGGTGGTGTTGGGACACGGCACGGGGCGTGACCGGCAGAGTGCTGAGGCGATTGAGGCAGCGGCACTGGCCTTGCGTGAGGGCGGGGCATTTGGCGGACTTTTTAGTGATGTGCTGGCCCTCTACCTTGACCAAGACCCGCAGGTAAGCGGGTGGCCTACCCTGACGCGGGCGCCGAATGTGGTGATCGTGCCGTTCTTTGCCTCAGAAGGCTGGCACACGCAAGAAACCATTCCAGAAGAACTGGGCCTCAGCGGGCCTGAGACCGTCCTAGACAGTGACACAGGTACGAGTGGCACAGGTACACGCCGCGTCTACTACACTCGCCCTGTGGGCACTCACCCCGCCGTGACCGAAGTGATCGTGAAGCTGGTGAGCGAATACGGCGCACTGGCCAGCGCCGCGCCGCGCTCGCCGCGCTGGCAAAAGGCGGGCGAACGCCTGCGGGCCCTTGCCCAGGCTGAGTTTGGGGTGGGTGAACTGGCGGTGCTTGCGCTGGGGGACGGGTTTTACCGTGTGTGCCACTCGGCTGACCGCACGGCGAGCGGCCCTACTGCTTCCCACTCTACTGCTCCTAACACGGCTGCCCCCAAGCTGGAGACTATACCGCTTCAAGAACTCAGCGCGTACACAGGCCGCAGCGAAGCTGAACAACAGGGAGCGGCGGCCCACCGGCCTATCCGCACGCTGCGGGGGCTACGGCGCGGTTGGCAGGCGGTGGTGAATACTGATTCACTCCGCGATGCCTTGCACGCCGTTTATCCGGGTGTATTAGAAGAAGCCTCTGCCTGGCAAGATGGTGCCCTACCCGTGACCCCGTGGCAGGCAACGGCTGATCGCCAGAGCGGAATATACAGGCGGGTGCGCCGCGCTGAGGCGGCTCAGGTAGCGCAGGCTCAGGCGCGGGTGTGCGGAGGCTGTCTGAGGACGCCACTGTGGGCCGGGGAAACTTTAAGCACTACCTTTTTGCAGGGTCAGGCGCAGGGACTCCCTTGCCCCGAGGCGTGTACGCTGCTCGTTTCTGCCGTTCGGGTTGAGCTTGAGGGCCTGGCCCAGTGAGTTTGGCCCAGTGAATCTGGCCCAGTCAGTCCGGCTCAGTGAGTGTGGGAGGAACGTAGCAGGATACCGGTAAGACACGTTATCATCTTGCCTCACGCCTGTTGCACGCTGCGCTCTGGTAGGCACCTTGCCGTATGACACCACAACTAACACCACAACGATGACCGCCTTCTCTTTTAGACCAACTATTTTAGGTACAGCTCTTTGTGTACAGGAGACCCCTCATGTCTAACCCCTTTGTATCCTTGGTCGGCGCTGGCCCTGGTGACCCCGGCTTGCTGACCCTGCGCGCCCGTAAGCGTCTAGAGCAGGCCAACGTGGTGCTGATTGACGCGCTGGTCAGCCCCGCCTTGCTGCGCTACTGCCCCGGTGCAGAGGTGATAGAGGTGGGTAAACGCGGCTTTTTACCCTCGTGCTCGCAGTCTGAAATCAACGCGCTGCTGGTGCAAAAGGCGCTGGAATGTGGCCGGGTGGTGCGCCTCAAAGGTGGCGACCCCTTTGTGTTCGGGCGCGGCGGCGAAGAAGCGCTGGCCTGCCGTGCAGCGGGTGTGCCCTTTGAGGTAGTGCCGGGGGTCAGCAGCGCCCTGGCGGCAGCGGCCTACGCAGGCATTCCCGTGACGCACCGGGCCAAAGGCCGTAGCTTTGCAGTGCTGACGGGCACTGATCAGCACGGTCCAGCGGCGTATGGAGCGCTTGGCGGGGTGGACACCTTGATTTTTTTGATGGGGGTCAAGCATATTGAGCGCCTCAGCGCAGACCTCATCCTGGCGGGGCGCGACCCACAGACGCCAGCGGCCTGCGTGCAGTGGGCGACTACGCCGCAGCAACGAACCGTGAGCGGCACACTGGCCTCGTTGGCGCAGGATGTCCGTGCTGCTGGCCTCGGTGCGCCTGCGGTGATAGTGGTGGGCGAGGTGGTATCACTGCGCGGCGCACTCAGCTGGTTTGACCCTAGGCCCTTGCCGCTCGCAGGCCAACACATCGCGGTGACCCGCACCCGATCGAATACTGAGAGCGAACTTGCGACGCTGCTTACCCAGCGGGGCGCACACGTTTCTGAGATTCCCTTGCTGCGCTACTTGTCTGCCTCCAGCCCGCGCACGGTGGTAGGGGCGCTCACGGGCTTTGACGGCTGGCTGGCCTTAGGCAGCGAATACGCAGTGCACGCTCTGGCTCAGACTTTGCAAGCGGGCGGCGCTGATTGGCGCTTGCTTGCCCGTGCCAAACTCGCCGCCATAGGCCAGGGCACTGCTCAGGCCCTGCAAGGCTTTGGCCTGTCACCTGACTTTGTGCCGGCGCGCTCTGGATCGCGTCATTTGGGGGCCGAACTGCCTGCAACACCAGGGGAAACGGTGCTTCACGCGACCTCACAGTACGCTGACCCCGCGCTAGAGGCCGCCCTCAGCGACCGTCAGTTGGCGTACCTGGCGCTGGAAACCTACCGCACCGCTCCTACTGAGCTAACCGCTGTGCAGCGTCAGCAGCTTCAGGCCGCGCAACTCGTGACCTTGGCTTCGGCAGTGGGTGCACGCGCACTGGCAGACCTGGCCGGCACCGACTTTACAGTGGCGGTTATTGGCCCCCAGACCGCGCAGGCTGCCCACCAGGCAGGCTTTAAGCGGCTGCTGATAGCCCACGAGCCGACGCTGCTGAGCTTGGCAGATAGGGTAGAGGAGACCTTGTTATACGGA
>JAGLBF010000073.1 GCA_018260375.1 Deinococcus sp. | reverse complement strand
CTCGCGTCCGCTCGGACTGATTCAGAACTGCACTGAATCAATCGGAATCCGTATCACTGGGTTAGTTGTACCCTTTACACCTTGCGGCTTAGCTTATCTGCTGCCGCCAACAGCACGTCCCACACGCCAGAAAAGGGCGGGGCATAGGCCAGGTCCATTTCAAAAAGGTCATGCACGCTACTGCCCTGGTGAAGCAGTGCCGCTACCACGTCTATTCGCTTGGCACTCAGGTGGTTTTGGGCGATAATTTGCGCGCCCAGCAGCCGTCCTGTGCCTTGCTCGGCGGTAAGACGCACGCTAATGGGCTGGCTGTCAAAGTAATAGCGGGCGTGGTCGGTGCTGTCAAGGTCTATGCTGACGGCCTGCAGGCCCAGCGCCTCAGCTTCGGCTTGGGTCAGGCCCGTACGCGCCACGCCCAGGTCAAACACCTTAAAAATGCTGCTGCCCACGATACCCGGAAAAGTGGAGTCGCCGCCGGCCATATTCACCCCCGCCACGCGGCCCATGCGGTTGGCGGTGAGGCCCAGTGGAATGTGTACGGGCTTCTTGGTCACGCGGTGAACGCTCTCACAGTTGTCGCCCGCTGCATAAATGCCGTCTACACTGGTTTGTTGGCGTGCATTAACGCTCGCAGCCCCCGTTGCGCCGATGGTAGCTCCGGCGTCCCTCAGCAGGCCTACATTGGCTTTTACACCCGTAGCCACCACCACTGCGCCTGCACGCACTATCCCCGTGCTGGTGTGTAGGCCTGTGACGCGGCCTTCTTCGCTGATCAGGGCTTCTACGTTTACCCCGCAGCGCACATCTACCCCGTGTTTGGTCAGCTCGTCCACGATGCGGCCCTGATAACTTTGGTCAAGGATGCGGCGGGCCACCGCTGCCCCGCGCTCCAGCAGCACCACACTCAGGCCGCGCCGGCACAGGTTTTCGGCAAGCTCTAGGCCGATGTAGCCGCCGCCTACGATCACGACTTCCCCAGTGTCTGGCAAGCTGGCGGCGATGCGCTGCCCGTCATGGATATCGCGCAGCACATTCAAGTTCGCCAAGTCGGCCTTGGCCCATTCGGGGTACAGGGGGCTGACCCCTGTGGCAATAAGCAGTTGGTCATACGGCTCGGTAAAGGTACGGCCTGCGCCCAGGTCAGTAACCGTCACGGTGCGCGCCTGGGGGTCAATGCCAGTGACCTCGTGAAGCATCCGCACGTCGATGCCGCGCCCCTGCATCTGCTCAGGTGTGCGGGCCACTAGGTCATCCCAGTCGTCTACCTCGCCGCCCAACACATAAGGCAGTCCACATGCGCCGTAGCTGATGTAGTGTCCGCGCTCAAATACGGTAATGTCGGCCTTAGGATCAAAGCGCTGGGCTCGGCTGGCGGCACTCATACCTGCTGCTACGCCACCTACAATTATGATTCGCATGCCTCTAGCTTAGGGCATAGCAGATGCACCTGATACGGCTTCCGCTCCATTCCACCACAGTCGGAAAAGCGCCGCCTGCGGCTCCATACCGCGCAGTCCGTATGCTGTTCCCACTCGCATCCGCCCTGATTGATTCGGAAGTACGCCAAATCAATCGGAATCCGTATGACCCAGCAAGGTAGCGGGGTGCTGTGGTGATACCAAAGATTGATACAGAAGATAAAGGCCTGGTGTAATCGCAGTCCGTATACGTTCTGCCCGGCCCAAAATTAGAGCGTAACAGTACAGCGTCAACATTATCTCCGCGCCGCCCTGCAACCGAAGTGGCCTACAAACGGCGGGCGGCTGCATCTTTTGAATTAAACTAGAGGCATGACCAACAGTCCAAACGAGCATCACAGTGATACAGCAGCCAAAACCCGCACCGAAACCGACACCATGGGCAAGATGGACGTGGACGCCAGCAAATACTGGGGCGCACAGACTGAGCGCAGTATTCACAATTTCCCCATCGGGCGCGACACGTTTGTCTGGGGCCGCCCTATCATCAGGGCGCTGGGTATCCTCAAAAAGGGCGCGGCGCAGGCCAATGCCGAGCTTGGTGAGTTACCCCAAGACATTGCCGACCTGATCGTGCAGGCCGCCGACGAAGTGATTGCGGGCCAGCTGGACGACCACTTTCCGCTGGTGGTGTTTCAAACGGGCAGCGGCACCCAGAGCAACATGAACGCCAACGAGGTCATCAGCAACCGCGCCATAGAAATTGCGGGCGGTGAACTGGGCAGCAAATCGCCCGTACACCCCAACGACCATGTCAACCGGGGTCAGAGCAGCAACGACACCTTTCCTACCGCCATGCACATCGCGGTGGTGCTGGAGCTTAACGAACGGCTGTACGGCAGCGTAGGCAAGCTGCGCGACACCCTGCACGCCAAGTCGGTGGAATACAAGGATCTGGTCAAGGTAGGCCGCACCCACCTGCAAGACGCGACCCCCATCACACTGGGGCAGGAAATTGGCGGCTGGGTGGCACAGATTGACTACGCGCTGAGCGAGGTCAGGCACGCGGGCGAGGGCCTGCTGGATTTGGCAATCGGTGGTACCGCTGTGGGTACGGGCCTCAACGCCCATCCCCAGTTTGGCAACCTCGCGGCCAAAAAGTACGAGGCCGAAACAGGCTACAAATTCCGCAGTGCTGAGAACAAATTTTCAGCCTTGAGCGCCCACGACGCGCTGGTGCAGACCTCTGCCGCGCTGCGCACACTGGCAGGCGCGCTGATGAAGATGGCCAATGATGTGCGCTGGCTGGCAAGCGGCCCCCGCAACGGCATTGGCGAGATCAGCATTCCCGAAAATGAACCCGGCAGCAGCATCATGCCCGGCAAGGTCAACCCCACCCAGTCCGAAGCCATGACGATGGTCACGACCCGCGTGTTTGGCAACGATGCCACCGTCGCCTTTGCAGGCAGCCAGGGCAACTTTCAGCTCAACGTATTCAAGCCCGTGATGGTTCACGCCGTGCTAGAAAGCGTGCGCCTCATTAGTGACGCTTGCCTGGCCTTTAACGACCACTGTGCGGTGGGCATTGAACCCAACGAAGAAAAAATCAACCACAACCTCAGCATCAACCTGATGCAGGTCACGGCGCTCAACCGCCACATCGGATATGACAAGGCCGCCGCCATCGCCAAAAACGCCCATAAAAAGGGTCTGAGCCTCAAGCAATCGGCACTAGAGCTGGGCTATGTGACTGAAGAAGAGTTTGACAAGTGGGTCGTGCCTTTGGACATGACGCACAACTAAATACTGCCCCCTGACCTGACCCACTCACCTGGGACGCTGACCTGAGACGCTGCCCATCTACGGGTCTGAGCGTCTCATACGGAATGCGCTCCATTCCACCACAGTCGGAAAAGCGCCGCCTGCGATTCCATACCGCACAGTCCGTATGCTGTTCCCACTCGCATTCGCCCTGATTGATTCGGAAGTACGCTAAATCAATCGGAATCCGTATCATACTTGCGTATTGTGCCGCTGACCCAGAGCTGACCCCCGCTTAAGCTTCCCTCATCTACCGCTCAAGTCTGGTCATAGCGGGCGGGGTAGTCTAAAGGCTATGAAGAAACAACTGTGGAAACGGGGCACCCTGGTACTGGGGGCGGCGCTGAGCATGGCCTATTTGCCTGATGCTTCAGCGGGGCGACTGGCCCCTGAACTGACGGCCCGCGCCCGAGCCGGCGACAATACACCTGTGGGTGTTATCGTGCGCTTTAAGATCACCAATGACGCCCAGGGAAAGGCCCTTTTCAAAAACCTGCGCCTACAGCTTCAGCAAAACCTAGCAAAGCTGGGCCCATCAGCGGGCTTTATCAACGCGGCTATGGCCCGTGGCGGCAAGTCGCTGTGGCTTGACCAGTCTATTTACCTACAGCTCTCGCCCGTACAGGCACAGATTTTAGCCACGCTGCCTATTGTCAGTGAAATTTTTCCTAATTTTAAGGTAAAACTGCCCAAAGTAGTGGCCCAGAGTACAGAGGGTGCGCCCTCAGGTACCTCAGCGTATTTGCAACAAATCGGCGCACCCACTGCCTGGGCCGCAGGGTTTAAGGGTCAGGGTATTCGTATTGGGCACCTTGACACAGGCATAGACGCCTCGCACCCCCAGCTGGCAGGCAAAGTGCTGGCCTACGCCGAATTTGACGGAGACGGTAACAAGGTGAACAGCCAGCCCCACGATACAGTGAACCACGGCACCCATACGGCGGGCTTGCTGGTTGGCAACACGCTGGGTGTAGCACCTGAAGCCAAGCTGATTAGCGCGCTGGTACTGCCTAACAACGAAGGTACCTTTGCCGAAGTGATTGCGGGCATGCAGTGGGTGCTTGACCCCGATAACAACGCCGACACCAACGACGGCGCCAACGTGGTCAGCATGAGCCTGGGCTTGCCTGGCACCTACCAAGAATTTGTCGTACCCGTGCAGAACATGCTTAGGGCAGGTGTGGTACCTGTCTTTGCCATCGGCAATTTTGGGCCTTCTTCGGGCAGTACGGGCAGCCCTGGTAACATCCCCGACGTGATCGGGGTGGGTGCGGTAGACAGCAACAACCAGGTCGCTTCCTTTAGCAGCCGTGGCCCCGTAGCCTGGACAGGCGCTTATAACGGGGTATTTACCAAGCCTGATGTGGCAGCCCCTGGCGTTGCGATCACCAGTAGCTTTCCTGGCGGGGGCTACGGCGCGCTGTCGGGTTCGTCGCAGGCGGCTCCGCTGGTAGCGGGCGCGGTTGCCGTGATGCTCTCAGCCAAACCGGGTAGCAGCGTAGACACCATCAAGGACGCTTTGTACACCACCGCCAGTAACGCCAGCGCCAAGAACAACAACACAGGCTACGGCCTGATCAACCTCAGCGGCGCTCTAGGCAAACTGGGCGTAAACACGGCGGCCCCCGCGCCTGCACCCACTCCAGCACCGACGCCTGCACCTACTCCAGCACCCACGCCTGCGCCCGCGCCTGTACCCACTCCAGCACCGATACCTGCGCCTGCACCTGTACCCACTCCAGCACCGACGCCCGCACCCGCGCCTGTACCCGCTCCATCACCCGCGCCTGCTGCGCAGCCCAGCGCCCCCACTGGCTATACCCTCTGCGCACTTGAGGGCGGCATCTGCACCAATGTTGCTAACCGCGACGCTGCCTTTGGCACGGCGGGGCACTACACCTTCGCCCCCAACGACGCTTCGCCCACCTTTAACTGCACCGTGCAGGAGTGGGGCGGCCTTGACCCCGCGCCAGGGCAGCAAAAGGCCTGCTTTGTCAAGGACTCACCTGCTGGCACGCCCGCACCCGTTCAGCCGACGCCAGTTCAGCCCGCCCCCGTTCAACCGACACCTGTACGGCCGGCCCCCGCTCCAGCACCAACCACACAGCCCAGCACCAGCGCCCGCCCCAGCATCTTGCTGGTAGATGACAGCCAGGGCGGCAACCTTATCACCGTGCTCAAAGACGCGGTCAAAGCCAACGCCAAAGCCAGCGGCGCATACGCCTGGAACACCGCCTCGCAGGGCAGTGTACCTGTCAGCGAGTTGAGAAAATATAACGTGGTGGTGTGGGTCACAGGCGAGCAGTACCGCAATACCATTTCTGCCACCGAGCAGCAAGCGCTCACCCAGTACCTGCAAGCAGGCGGCAAACTGATTGTGTCGGGTCAAGACATCGGCTACGACATTGGCAACAGCTCCTTTTACCGCAATGTGCTCAAGACGCAGTTTGTGGCTGACTCGGCGGGTACACCCAAATTTGTTACCTCTGGAGCGCTGGGCAGCGTGGTGTATACCCTCAACGCGGCGGGCAGTGTACCTGACCAGTACTACCCCGACGTGATAAGTGGTGCAGGCAGCGGCAGCGCCGTAGCTGCAACCTGGGGCAGCGCGGGGGCTACCGCTGGTACCATTCAGGCACAGAGCATTCGTGTAGACCCGGTCAACAACCGCGCCACCCAAAAGGTCAATGACCCGCGTGGCCTGGTCGAAAAAGTCGCCACCAACGTTCTGGGCCAGCTGCTCAACCAGGCCTTTGGCAGCCAGGGGGCGCAGCCGCCCCGCGTACGCGCCCAGTCAGCCGCCGAAGACGCGGGCGCTATTGTGCTCAACGATGCGGGCACTTACCGCACCATCACCATGGGGTTTGGCCTGGAAGGCTTGACCCCCAGCTCACGGGCCACTTTGCTCAAAAACAGTGTAGATTGGCTGATGCGCTAACGGTGAATGATGGTGAATGATTGACGGGTTCATACTGACTTTGCAGTGGCGCAGGTGACGCCTTTGAGACGGTGCTGAAATGAAGCGCAGTCTGGAGTAGGCAACCTGACGCTTACGCAACGTCGTCATCTAGTGCCAGCTCACCGCGTGGCAGCCAGACATGCACCGCTGTACCCTCGCCCAGCACGCTCTCAAACCAGATACGACCCTGGTGCGCGTCAACGATACTTCGGGCAATCGCCAGACCTAGGCCCGCACCGCCTTGGTCGCGGCTGCGCGACTCTTCTACACGGTAAAAGCGGTCAAAGAGGCGCTCAAGGTGCTCGGCGGCGATGCCTGGGCCGTTATCAAAGACGCTCAGTCGCACGCCGTCTTCACCGTGTTGGCCTGTCTCGGCGCGGCTTTGCAAGGTTACCTGGGTTGAGCCGGCCTTGAGCGCGTTGCTCACCAGGTTGATAAACACCTGCTTTAGGCGGTCGCTGTCGCCCTCTAGCACCTCATCTGTTCCGGTGGTGTTGACCTCTAGTCTGGCATGCTGCTCGCGGGCAATCGGCTGCAACTCGCGGGCAATGTCGCCTAGCAGGTGTTCAGTAAATACGGGCCCGCGCCGCAACTGCATCACCCCGCCGTCTGAGCGGGCCAAGTCAAGGAGGCTGGCAATCATGTTGCTCAGCCGCTCAGACTCGGTGACGATAATGTCCAGGCTTTCGCGCTGCTTGTCGCTGGGATCGGTGCGGCGCATCAGGTAGCTGGCGTGCCCGCTGATCGCCGTAACGGGGGTACGCAGCTCGTGGCTGGCATCCGAGGTAAAGCGGCGCTGGGCTTCAAAGGAGCGCTCTAGCCTGTCGAGCATGCGGTTGATGGTGCGGGCCAGCCCCTGTACTTCGTCGTGCTGGGTTGGCTCTGGCACACGGCTACTGAGGCTCTGACTGTCAATATTCTCGGCGGCCTGTTGTACCTCAAGCAGTGGCCTGAGGGTGCGAGCGGCCAGAAAGTAAGCGATGACTGCGCCCAGCAGCACACTGCCCAGACCGATCACCAGCAGCAGGTTGCGCAAGGTTGCCAGCGTGTTTTGGGTAGGCTGAAGGTCGCGCCCCACATAAATAATGGCGGTTTCGGTGACTATAGAGCCGTCAGCGGCGCTGCGGTGCGGCAAGTCGGCAACGCGCACCAGCACCTGATGCGGCTTGGGCGGCGCAAAAGCGGCCTTGACTGGTATATTGAGGTACAGACCCTGGTCGGGGCGCAGCAGCAACTGAGCAAGCTGGTCATCACTCAGCACTATAGGCACGTTGGGGTCAATGCCCACCGTCTGGCGCAGTTGGTCTGCAACCTGGCGAACCAATTCCAGCTCAGCCTTTTGCGTTTCAGGCGACAAGACCAGTGACTGCATACTGGCACTGTCTTGCACCGTCCACTCTATTTGCAGGCTGTAGTTGGGGTAATTGCGCCGCAGCAAGGTCAGATTGTCACTTTGAGGGTGGTACTGCGGGTTGAGCAAAAAGCTAGAAGGCGCGTCTTCGGGCGCCTCAAGCTGCCCAAAACCGCCTTGAGTACCAGGTGTGGGGGTGCCCGCTGTTTGGGTCAGTTGCAAGTTTTGGCCCGTAATCTGGCGATAGGTGTCTTCCAGGTCGCGGTTGATGTTGCTGACCAAGCTGCGGTGCATAATGCTCATGACCGCCAAACCCAGCACCAGCAATATAGCCGCCATCATCCCCGCAAAGAGGGTGGTCAGGCGCTGGCGCAAATTGGGCTGCAACCATGAAGACACCCGCACCCTGGGTGTGCTTTTGGGTTGCGCGGAAGCGGGGGCACTCACAAGGGCTTAGGATACAACGCCAGGCGGTGACCAGAACCACAGAAATGTGAGTGCGGGAAAATGCCTCTGAGCCATATTGATGATCAGTGCTGCACAGTCGGTGCCTTGCTGAATGTACTTTCCTGACTGTGTTTCCTTGACTGTGTTTTCCTGACTACGCCTTCCTGGGTGTGCTGGAATGGAGCGCAGTCTGTATTCGCTCTTTTACTGCTGCGCTACAAACAGCGGTAAATCGCTGGGCCGCGCGGCGCCTAGGGCCACAGCACGGCGTTGCAACTCGCGCACGGCGGCTTCACCCTCATCACCGACATCGCGCGACATGTCGTTGACGTACAGGTCAATGTGGGCTTGCATCACCTCATCCGCCATCTCCAGGGCATGCTGGCGGATATAGTCTCTAGGTTCTTGGGGATGGGCGTAAGCGTAGGCTAGGCTATTTTTTACCGCTTCGTTAAGCGCCCACTGCAACGGTGCACCCAGGTCACGCCGCACCAAAATGGCCCCCAGCGGCAGTGGCAAGCCTGTGTCACCCTCCCACCACTGGCCCAGGTCAAGCAGCTTGATAAGGCCGTGCTGCGGGTAGGTAAAGCGCGACTCGTGGATGATGAGGCCCGCCGCTACAGGCTGGCCTTGCCACTCGCCGCGCTCCACAGCAGGCATAATGTCGTCGTAGCGGCAGCGCAGCAGCCTAACCTGGGGGTAAACCATTTGAAGCAGCAGCTCGGCCGTAGTCAGCGCCCCAGGTGAGAGCACCACTTGCCCATTGAGATCCTGGTCTTGCCCGGGCCGCGCCACCACCAGCGGCCCCACCCCGCGTCCTAGTGCGCCGCCACTGCGCAGAGCGATATAGTCGGGCAGCCTGTCTAAGTAGGCGCGGTAGCTGATTTTGGTCATGGGCAGGCGGGCAATCCTGGCCCAGTCGTTGAGTGTCTGCACGTCCTCTAGCACCTCATGTATAGGCGCGGGGCTGCTGACTTTGTTGTGCGTCAGGGCGTAAAAAATAAAGGTATCGTTGGGGCAAAAGGAATACCCTAATTGCAAAGCTGGGGCCACCGTGGGCTGAATGTTGGCGTTTATGTCAGATGAATGCGGCATCTCGTTACTGTACTGCCCAAATCACTGTACTGCCAGAATCGCTGTACCGCCCAAATCGCCGTATTGCTCGAATCACTGTACCGCCCGAATCACCGCTCCCAGCAGCCACCTTATACAAGATGCCGACTTGCACCTCAGGTACAACAGGGTGCAAGCAGGGCAGGCCAACAGCCACAAGAAACAGCACGGGTTCGGTGGTATAGAGGCGCAGTCCGTATGAGAGCCGCTCCAATCCTTTTGCTCCCACCTCTCACATCTCACCACTTGCTACACTGCGGGGCGTGTTTTCCCGTTTGCCTGTTTCCCGCCTATCTGCTTACATTCTGCGCGAGGTCTGGCCTATGTACCTGGGCGGGGTGTTGCTGTTTTACTTTTTGCAAATGACCGACATTATCAGCGGCGCGGCGGGGACACTGATGACCTATCACACCGGCATTGCCAAGGCGCTGACCTTGCTCAGCTATATGCTGCCGCGCATTCTCAACATCTGCCTGGTGGTCGCGGTACCTTTTGCGCTGCTGCTCGCCTACGGGCGACTAGCCAAAGACAGCGAAATAAAAGCCCTGTACGCCAGCGGTGTGCGGCCTCTACGCCTCATTACGCCGCTTTTTGTGCCGGCGCTCCTGGTGGGTGTGGTGGTGTTTTATAACGCCAGCTACCTGGCCCCAGCGGGCTTTCATAAATACTGGGACTCCTTTTATACCCAGGTGTTTAACCAGCCTGTGCCGCCGCCCACCACCAACAGCTACGCCTACAGCGAGGGCGGCAGTCTGTACACGGCGGGCTTGGTGATTGGGGCCGATACCACCCGCCCCAATGCCGCCAAAACCTCAACGCTTACGGGCGTGGTCGTGCGTACTCCGAAAGGTACTTACAGTGCGCAGGGCGGTATCTGGGACGCGGCCCAGCAAGTCTGGATACTTCCCAGTGGCACTTTTGTAGACGCTGCTGGGCACATTCAGACCTTTGACCAGCCTGTAACCTTGCCGCAGCACGACAACATGGCCCGCCCGCCGCGCCCCACCATGCAGAGCACCTCGGACGAATTGCGGCAGCAGATACAGCAGCTGCCCCCCAACACCGAAGAGGGCCGCCGCGCCGCCTTTGAGTTGCAGCGCCGCCTCGCGGATAGCTTTAGCCCGCTGATTTTTGTGCTGGCAGCAGGCACACTGGGCCTGAGCCTCAACAGCCGCGCCTGGGCAATAGGAGCTGTCATTTTGTTTTTGGTGGCGTTTTACGCGCTCTACTCCACCATGCCCCAACTGGCAGCGGTAGGCGCTTTAGGTGCCGTAGCAGCGGCCTGGTGGCCCAACTTGCTCTTTTTGTTACTGGGCCTGTATCTGGTCTGGAGGTTGCGTTAATGCAGCTTGCTGCCCTTTTCCTTCAGCCGTCAGCCCCGGTTCTTTTGCTTGCTCCAGGTGACTGTGTATGAGGCGCCTCACCCGTTATCTGTTTGAAGAAATCTTGCCTTACCTGTTTGCCGGGCTGGTGGTCATCATCATGCTGCTGGTGCTGGGGGCCTTGCAAGAAATCATCGCACCGCTGCTGGCCAAAGGGGCTAAGCCTGTGCTGGTCGCTCAACTGGTCGCCTTGCAACTGCCAGAAGCGCTGGGGCGCGGCTTGCCCATTGCCCTGCTGTTTGCCACTTTGCTGGGCTTGTCACGGCTGTCATCTGACTCGGAAATAAAAGCGCTAGAGGCAGGCGGCGTGTCTCCGTTGCGGCTCTTTTGGCCTGTGATTGCCCTGGGCGTGCTGGTTAGTGTGCTGTCGTTTGCGGTGAATGAGGGCCTGGTGCCGCGCAGCAAGGTCAGTGCGCTGGGCGTGCAGCGCGACATCGTGCTTGACAATCCCCGTGTCGCTGGCCTGGGCAGTGCGTCAGCAGGCAGTGCAGCGGGCGACTCTGGTGACGGCCAAGGCGCACCCGCTGAAGACGGAGCCAAATCCCTGGTGCTGCGCGACGCTTATGGGCGGGCCATCAGCATTGCCCACATGGAAAAGGGCGGCGAGTTGCGCGGTCTCAGCATCATCACGCTGCGCAATGGTCAACTGGCCCGCGAGGTCATCAGCGCCGAGCGCGGGCGGCTTGCTCCGGGCAGCAATGTGTTAGAGCTGTATAACGGTCAGCGCATCACCTACCAAAACGACCGTCCCAGTACAGTGCTGAGCTTTGAGCGCGGCCGTTTACCTGTGCAGGATTTGCAGGCCAGCTTTGGCGGCGCGGGCGACCTCAAGCCTATTTATCTGCCCTTGCCTGAGCTGCTGAGCAAAGTGGCGGCCTACCGAGCCCGGAATGTCAGCGCCCCGCAGGAATACACCGCCTTGCAGCGCAAATTTGCCGAGCCACTCGCCGCACTTTGCATGGCCTTTTTTGCGGTGTCGCTCGCCCTCTTTTCCTTTCGTAGCAGTTTGAATATCGGGCTGGTGTGGGTGCTGCTGCTCACCTTTTTATACTACGCCACCTGGAGCGTGTTCAGGGTGATGGGCGAAAACGGCGCCCTGAATCCTGTACTGGCCGCCTGGCTTCCCAACGCGCTGTATGTGCTGGCAGGAGCGGCGCTGCTGTGGGTTGCCGCCAGAAGGTAGGGTTGTGAGCTGCGGCAAAGAGTTCTTGGCAAAAGTGTTGGTACGTTCTGGATGCACGTTTAAACGCCGTTATACCGACTGCGCTGCATTTCATACGGACTGCCGCTCCATTCCACCATAGTCGGAAAAGCGCCGCCTGCGGCTCCATACCGCGCAGTCCGTATGCTGTTCCC
>JAGLBF010000072.1 GCA_018260375.1 Deinococcus sp. | reverse complement strand
GACAGGTCAAAACGTGGACTTCCTTGTGTCTCAAGGTGGCATGTATCATTGCCGCCTTCAACTTGCGCTTCCTTGATCTATCAGAGTTTCGACCACCTGTCAACCCCCAATCGCCGCAATTCCTTGAATTACACGCCAGAATATCAAATCTTTGCCAACATACTCGTACGACTGTCAACGCTGAGACCACAAGAAGCAATCAAAGCAACGCCTTCAGAACCTGGGCTAAGGTTGGGATTCTTGTTATGTAAGGTAAGTCACCAATTGCGGCAACCAGCGTTTCAAAAAATTAAGTTGACAGAACCGGATGACCACACGTCACATAGCTCTTTCTTTGCCCTCCTTCCCACATTCCAAAGCCCCTGACAGCGCTAAACTACCCGGTACAATGACTTCTAGAATTATGATTGTAGCGGCGCGGCGCACGCCGATAGGAAGCTTTATGGGTTCACTGAGTGGTGTCACCGCTGCCGAGCTGGGTACCGCTGCTGCCAAAGCCGTGCTGGGTACTTTGCCCGCTGACAGCCTGGGCGACGTCGCCGACGTGGTAGTGGGCAACGTACTTCAAGCGGGGCAGGGCATGAATGTCGCCCGCCAGATTGGTATTCACGCGGGTTTGCCGCAGCACGTCCCCGCGCAGACGGTTAACCGCATGTGCGGCTCTGGCCTTCAGGCAGTGATTACGGCGGCGCAGGGCATCAAAGCCGGTGATGGTGAACTGTACCTGGCAGGCGGCACCGAGAGCATGAGCAATGCACCGTACTTGCTGCCAGGCGCGCGCCAAGGCTACCGCTTAGGTGACCAAGCTGTGGTAGACAGCCTGCTGTATGACGGCCTGCGCGACGTGTTTGGCGATTACCCTATGGGCATCACCGCCGAGAATATCGCCGCCCAGTGGAACATCAGCCGCGAAGAGCAAGACGCGTTTGCTCTGCAAAGCCAGCAGCGTGCCGCCGCCGCCATAGCCGCAGGCGCCTTTGACGCTGAGTTGCTGCCCGTCACCGTGCGGGGCCGCAAGGGTGACACAGTGGTAGAGCAAGACGAACATCCCCGCCCCAACACCAGCGCCGAGAGCCTTGCCAAGCTCAAACCCGCTTTTAAAGAGGGTGGTACGGTAACTGCCGGTAACGCCAGTGGCATCAATGACGGCGCAGCGATGGTGCTGCTGTGTAGCGCTGAGTACGCTCAGCGGCATAACCTCACCCCTCTGGCCGAACTGATCAGCTACGCCAACGTAGGGGTAGACCCGGCGATCATGGGTATTGGCCCTGCCTACGCTGTACCTGCCGCTTTGCAAAAAGCGGGGCTAAGCCTGGCTGACATAGACCTGCTGGAACTCAATGAAGCCTTTGCCGCGCAGAGCCTCGCCGTGATGCGCGAGCTGGGTTTAGACGGAGACAGGGTCAACCGTTCAGGTGGCGCTATCGCCCTAGGACACCCCATCGGAGCGAGCGGCGCACGGATTTTGGTAAGCCTGCTTCACGCCCTGCGCCGCGATCAAAAAGAACTGGGCGTTGCCAGCCTGTGCATCGGCGGCGGCATGGGCATTGCCGCTGTGATACGGGCAGTCTAAAGATGTAGATGTCCGGGTAAATGGTTGATGGTGCTGAACGGGGGGGCCACTTCAGTACCATACGCCCAGCGTTCAGGGCATGTACTCAGTCATTACGCTCAGTCACTGCCCTGCAAATTATGCCAGCTCCACTGTGCAGTGGTTCCGCTATGTAGTGACGAATCTGCAGCGATGAATGTGTACAGTAACGAATAAAGCCAGCGCCACGTTATTCATGGCGCTGGCTTTACATACAGGTGTATCTTATTTCATTACTTTGAGTACCTTATCGTTGCCGATACCAAAGGTGTATACGGCGGGGTCAATGCGGTCACCCTGGCTGTCAAACTTAATGTCACCTGACAGGCCCTTGGTGGTGCTGGTACGCACGATACCTTCTATCTGCTCGCGGGTAGGCATCTTGCCTTTGTTGTCGTTAATCGCTTTGAGCATGCTGTTGAGCATTACTGTAGCGGAGTCGTAGGCAAAGAGGCTAAAGCCCTGAGGATCATCTTTGTAGGCGGTTTTGTAGGCAGTGAAGTACTTGGCAGCGGCGGGAATGGTGGCGACAGGTGGGGCCGAGGTGGTGTAGTAGGTGTTGCGTATGCCGTCGCCCGCAATATCAAAGAGCTGCTTGGCATCCAGGCCCGCCGCGCCCATCAGGGGGGTGTTTACGCCTTTTTCACGCAGTTGCTTGAGGAATGCGCCAACCTGGTCATAAATGCCACCAAAGTAGATTACATCAGGCTTCATCACCTGAATTTTGCTGATCAGCGCACCAAAGTTGTTTTTTTCATCAGTGCCTTCACTGGCTACGACCATGCCGCCGTTCGCCTTAAAGGTCTTCTCGGCTTCACGGGCTAGACCCTCGCCGTAGGTTGACTTGTCGTTGAGGAAGTACGCTTTTTTGGCCTTGAGGGTACCCAGCATAAACTTGGCACCAGAAGCGCCCTGCACAATGTCATCAGCCGTTACGCGGTTAACATTTTTGAGGCCGCGCGAGGTCACTACAGGGCTGGTGTTGGCAGGTGACACCAGGGACAGGTGCAGGGGAGCCAGCACCGCCGAAGCAGGAATCACCACGCCGCTGTTATAGGTGCCGACCAGACCCAGCACAGCCTTGTCAGCTGCCATGCGACGCGCCGCTGCTACGCCCGTGGTGGGGTCAGCCTGATCGTCATAGGCGGCAAGTTGCACGGTGTAGCCCAACTTGGCAAACTGCGGCTGAAGGTCTTTGAGCGCCAGTGCTGCACCGTTGCGAATCTGGGTACCGATATAAGACTGCCCACCTGAAAGCGGGCTCAGGGTCGCCAGTTTGATAAGCTGAGCGGCCTGAGCAGCAGAAGAGGTAGCCAGGGCCACAGCGATAAGAAGGGTCAGGGTTTTTTTCATAAGTGTCTCCAAAAGTGTGTTGCCGTATGAAGCAAAAGAGGTTAGAGCCAGGATGGTTAAAGCCAATATATGCTTCAGGCGGGCAGACACACAGGTAAATTACAGAGGGTATACTAAGAGTGTAACATAGCAACGTAAAGTTGTCTGACGGGAATTTAGCAATTGAGCAAATGGGCTGCAACGCAGCGATCTAGTTCACCCCGAACACCTTAAGCCAGCAGGTCTTACCTGAGCCCTAGGCAAAACGGTGGAGGCTAAAAGGTATGGCGCTAGCACCCGGCGCTGCGCCGCCTGTCACCATATCTGCCACCAGTACGCCCACGCCCGCCGAATGTTTAAAGCCGTGGCCTGAGCAGGCTGAAACGATGGTTACGCCGCTGATATCAGGGTGAGCATCAATAATAAAATCACCGTCGGGCGTGGTGGAATACATACAGGTTTTGGTGCTCAGTTGCCTGTCACTCAGGCCACGCAGACGGGGCTGGGTATGCCGCTGCCACATCTCGGCCATTTCTTCAGGGGCAATCTGGCGCTGTAGCTCTTCGGCGCTGCTGCGCGTCAGGTGCTGCTCAGTGCCCAGTTTGACGCCAGTGTGAACCGGGTCAACAGACGGAAAGCCGTAAAGGTAATCGCCCGCGCCCGCGCCGTAGGGCCAGATAAAGGCGGGGCAATGGTCTGGCGTGTACAGCTGCGGCTCGGTGGCCTGAAACCAGTGAAACACCTGGCGGTACACGGCAATATGCTGGGCATGCTGGGCGCCAAGCTGCGCGGGAAGCCAGGCCCCCGTCGCCAGCACCACACGCGGAGCAGAGTACCGTGCGTTTTGAGTGGTGAGGCGCACTTCAGCGCCCAGCTGCTCTAACTGGGTGACGGTCTGCCCGCCAAAAATCTGTCCGCCGAGGCGCACTCCTTCTTCAAGCTGCGCTTCAATACAGGCTTCGGGGTTGAGGTAGCCCGCGCCAGGTTCAAAGTAACCCAGTGTGCCTTCAGGCGGCAAAAAGGCAGGGAAGCGCTGCGTAACTTCGGCGGCACTCAACATCTCGTGGGCAATGCCGTGCTTGCGCGCCAACTCGGCGGTGGTGTGCAGCAGCTTGGGCTTGCCGTGATGCAGTACCTCTTGCTCGCTATCTTCTAAAATCAGCAGCCCACACTGGGTGAAGAGTGTGCGGCCCGTAGCGGCTTCTAGCTCGCGCCAAATGTCATGTGATCGCCGCACCAGTGGCATATAGATTTCGCCCTCGCCCACAGAAAGGCGAGTGATGCGCGTTTCACCGTGGCTAGATCCCTGGTCATGCGGCGGATGATACCGGTCAAGGCCAATGACGTTAAGGCCCCGCTGAGCAAACTGATAAAAAGCAGCCGAACCCATAGCACCGAGGCCCACCACGATAACATCAGCGGTCAAGGTGGTTTGTGGGTGATCAGACGTGGTCGCAGAAAAAGTCATTTTACCTCGGATAATGGTAGAGGGTGGAAGGTAGCGGGGGTAAAACCAGTGTTAAGGCACTAAGATATTTAACTATTGCTCTTTAACTATTGCTCTTTAACTATTCAGGCATTCACACATTCGGACGTTTAGACCTCCCTCAAGCATAGCCGCGCTGCTGCCAAGTCCCAAGCCGCTTGGCCCACGCTTTTAAAGATGGTGGGGCGCGTAAGGTCAGGGCTGCGGTCAGCTTCAGGCAGGTGGCTGATGTCTTGTACAGTGCTCCAGTCAATGCCAGCACGCAGCAGGTCGCCCGCCTCGGCCTGGCAGCCATCTAGAGTGTCGACCACCAGGCGCGAGCGGCGTACCAGTTCGGGGGGAAGCTCCTGCATATCGGCTTTAAAGCTGCCGATGGCCGCGTAAAAGCCCTGTGGGTGCAGGGCATGATCGGCAAAAAGGGGCGCGGTGGCTGTGGTAGCCGTCACCACCAGCGGACACTCGGTGAGGGCCGCTTGCAGGCTGCTGACCTGCGTCAGCTCTAGCCCCAGCCTGTCTGCCAGAACCTGCAAGTCACGCGGCTCACTGCGCGAAGAAACGTAGACTTTTTGGGTGCCTAACAGTGCGACAAAGGCTTCTAGGTGAGCGCGGGCCTGTGCGCCTGCTCCGATGAGCAGCAGCGGGCCAGCAGGCTGCGCCGCCAATTGTTGCGCTGCCAGCGCTGACAAGGTTGCCGTGCGCCGCGCGGTCACTGCTTCGCCGTCTAGCAAGGCCAGGCGCTTACCTGTGCGTGCGTCTATCACCAGCACATCGGCCTGTACCGCGCTCTGCCCAGCACCCTGTTCTGTTGCCACATGGCCAGGATGTACCGTGACCAGCTTGATCGCCGCGACCTCCCCGTCATGTGCGGGCATGTACAGTAATGTGCCTCCAGGAAGTTCCAGGGCGCTGCGCACCGGGCTGACCAGTTCACCGCGCCGAATGCGCCCAAACATATCGCTAAGGCTTGCTGCCAGCGCCGCGTGGGGTAAAGCGTCCAGGGTTTGCTGATGCGTGAGGATTTGCATAATGCCTCCAACTATAGCTGAGCGGTGAGCGGGTTCTGGTATGTAGGGCGGGTTAGTTGCCCTGGGTTATCTATGACCGGCCCTCTCACCCTTTTAGCATGACGCGGCGCCCTGGGCGAGCAGCAACGCCTCAGCTGATATCAGCCCTGACTAGATGCCGTCTAGTTTTACGGCCTTGACACCGCCAAAGGGTATGTGGGCTTCGGCGCCTGTGGTGGAGTTATTGATGCTAGTGCAGCGCTGTCCGCCTGTGCTGTAGGGGTTAACACTTAAAGTTAATACTCAAAAAGGTGCAATCAGCCAGGCAACCAGTCAGCACATCTGGGGTCAGAGCAAGCACTGTGGCTGCGCCCAGATGTGCTGAGTTACTACAAACAAGCCGGATACAGTCAGTTTGTTTGCCTGTTCACTTAATGGCGCTGCGCCGTTTGTGTGCTATAAGTGCTTTCAAAAATCTTATCGGCGTTGCCCGTTTCAAAGCCTTCGCGGCGGTGCTCACGGGTAACTTGGTTGGGGCTCAGGTGCTCAAACTCAGGTAGAACACGGCGCTCGGCAAACTCTACATACGAGCCGCTGATGTCATGCTTTTCACCACCTGCAAAGGTCGCTTCGATCATTTCAGCAACGGTGCTACTCTGTATGAGGTTGCCGTCAGGACTTTTCTTAGCTTTACCACCAGAAGTATTAAGCGTATACCCTTTGCTCTCCAAAAACTGATTAAATTTCTCAATGGTGTTATACCCTTGTGGCAGATTATGTACACTTATGGTGAAGTGATTGAGGTAATAGCGGTTATAGATAACCCAGGCAGCGTATTCACTCTCTTCTTGCAGGCGCTGATAGTCAGCCCAAGTAGGCAAGCGCCACAGTGGGCGGTGCAAAAACTCATCAATTTGAGCGGCGCTGGTTAGGTCTAGATCGTCTACGGGGTCAGATTTGACCTCATCGGTGTACGAGTGGATGATGCGCTGGGCTTCTTCACTGAGGTCTTGCACGCGCAGCTCACTGACAAAGATGCGCGGGTATGGCCCCTGGCCTTCACGCGGTGCGGGGGGGGAGTACCAACGGGCATCCAGCTTTTTGGCGGCAAAGTGGTAATCACCCCTGGCTTCATAGCCACACGCCAGAAAGATTTTTTCAAACGACTTGAGGCCCAGTTGCGCTACCCCCATCGTGCGAAAAGCGATATGATCGTTTTCAATGTCGCTGGGCTGGCTGATAATGCCTTGGCTCACCATATCGGCTTGAATGCTTTCTACGTCAGGTACGCGCTCTTGGTAGCGGCGCATTAACCCCGCCAAAACCCCGTCTAGCACCTGTAATTGCTGCTCGGTCGCCGTCTGCGTCATCTTCAATCCCTCCCTAACCACCTTGTGGCGGCCCCAACAGATTTTTAAGACACCCTATTTATAATAGTATACAATTATACTGTCAAGGGGTGAGGTGTTATCTTGAGGCGAATGACCGACATGTTTGCCCCTACTCCTGCTGGGTTATCCAGTCTCCGGCAGCCATTACCGCAGAGCACCACTCTCACCAGTGGCGTGGTGGCGTTGTTGCGCGCGGCGATAACACGCGGCGAACTGGCGGCGGGTCAGCACCTTCCTGCCGACGAAATCGCCACTCAACTGGGCATCAGCCGCGTACCTGTGCGCGAAGCCCTTAAGCAGCTTGAGGTAGAGGGACTGATTACCTACTACCCCAACCGTGGCGCGGTGGTTACGGCGCTGAGCCTAGAGGATATCCGTGAGATTTATGACATCCGCAGCATGCTTGAGGTTGGCGCTTTGTGTTCGGCCCTGCCACTGCTGACTGTGGCCGACCTAGAGCGGGCCGAATGGTTACTCAGCCGCTATGAGCAAACCCCCGATCACCAGGAGTGGGCGGCGTTGGATATGGAATTTCACGCGCTGCTCTACCGCCTGGAGGCCCGTCCGCGCCTGCAAAACATCATTGTGGGGCTGCGTAACCATGTGGAGCGCTATCACCACATTTACGGCATAGCGGTGCAGCAGCGCCAGGACTTTGAGGCTGACCACCGCGCCCTGCTCGCCGCCTGCCGTCAAGGTGACGCACAACTGGCGGCCCAGACACTGCGCCAGCACTTAGAACACACTGCCAATTATTTGCTGCAAGCACTTGCAGAGGGCAAAGATTGATGGTAGCTGTATTCGCCCAGCACCAATAACCCAGCGCCAACGGCTCGGCGCCTAGCTCCAGCAGCATTGCCGTATTAGGTCTACATCTTGACCAGCTGCGCTCCCAGCACCTCTGTCAGCTGTGCGGCGCGTCCCAGACGGATACTGCCGCTTTCGGTGTCCACCACTTGCGCCCGCAGTCCTGGCAGGCTGCGCAGGGCGGCGGCCTGGGACAATGCGTCAGCCCAAGCGTCTGAGCCAGGGTTAAGTGGCACGTTGGCACGCCCATCAGTAAAAAGGATCAATTCGGCCTTGCGCCCGTCTGGCCCGCGCAGCACCTCGCCCGCCAGCGCAAGGGCGTGGGCCAACGGGGTGCGCCCGCCTGTAGCAGCAGCGCGTATCGCATCTTCGGCGGCCTGCGCGTCACTGCTCCAGGGCAGTAGCAGTTCAGCCCCCACTCCGCGAAAGGTGATCAGGGCCACACGGTCACGCGTTCCCTGAACCGCCAACACCTCTAACATAGCCCCCTTCACTGCGCCCATGCGCCCGCTGAGGCCCAAACTGCCGCTGGCATCGGCCACAAAAAGCACACGCCGCCCGCCCGCTGGCTGATGCACGGGTGCGTGCCAATCTTCCCGTGTCAGCTGGGTACTGCCCCGCATAGCAGCGGCCTGCAAGGTAGCAGGCAGATGGAGGCGCTGCGCCTGCGGATCAGGCCGCGTGCCAATGACCCGTCCAGGGCGCTCTGGGCGTGGTGGCAACACGAGCGGCGCGGGGCTGGCAGTGGGGGTAAACACCTCCTCACCAGATGGGCGAGAGTCGTCTGAATGGGGTTCTTCTAGAGGAGGTGTTTCTAGAGACGGGGACGGTGATGATTCAGGCGGCGGACTGAATGGTGGCGTATGAGACGGCGGCGGACTGGACGGCGGCGAGCGGTGACGCAGTTCCTGACGGTGAGTCAGCACCAACGCAGCCACCGCATGAAGGTCGTCCTGGCTGACGGCGGTGCGCCCCTGTAGCGCGGCGTGGGCGCGGGCAGCACGGTGCAACACCAAATCAGCCCGCAGTGACCGCACGCCTGCCTGTGTGGTGATATCGGCAATGCCAAGCAGTAAGTCGTCGGCAAGGCTCACCGCTGCAAACAACGTGTGTGCAGCCTGCAAACGGGCGCTCAGGGCGGTTTGCTGGGCTTGCCAGTGGGCCACAAACGCCGCTGGGTCAGCCTCAAATTGCATGCGCCGCCGCACGATTGCAGCGCGTTGAACAGGATCCTGGGGGGCTGACACGTCTACACACAGCCCGAAGCGGTCAAGAAACTGTGGTCTGAGCTGCCCCTCTTCTGGGTTCATGCTGCCCACCAGCGCAAAGCGGGCGGGTTCATCGGCGCTGAGGTGGTCGCGCTGCACCCGCACTACACCCATCGCAGCCGCGTCTAGCAGCACGTCTACCAGGTGGTCGGGCAATAGGTTAACCTCGTCAATGTACAGCAGTCCGCCGTCTGCCTGCGCCATCAGTCCTGACCTGAGTTTGGCCTCGCCCCGCAGCGCTGCTTCTAGGTCAAGCGTACCCACCACGCGGTCTTCGGTGGCGCCAAGCGGTAGGTTGACAAAAGGGCCGCCACTGGGCAGCAGCGCCGCTAGCCCCCGCGCCGCCGTGCTTTTGGCTGCGCCCCGGTCACCACGAATCAGCAGCCCGCCGATGCTGGGCGACACCGCCAGCAGTGAAAGCGCCAGCACAAGCTGCGGTTGATGGGCGACGGCGGCCAGGGGGTAAGCGGGGGTCACGGCCTGACTGCTGATAATCCCACCACTGATGGCCCCATCGCTGCTGGCTGCTGTATGACAGGCCCGGCTTGCACCCGCACAGATAATAGAAAAACTATAAAACGTATCATTAATGTTGTCCTGCTTTTTACAGTATTCGGGCTACAGCATTCAAGCTACAGTATTCGTGTCACCGTATGGCTATCAAACTCTTCAGGGGCAAGATCATCTCAGGAGAAGGGTCACCCCCGGTCACTCCCCAGCAAGATGAGCCTTACCTGCTTTTACATGACATGTAGTATACCGCCCTAAGCCCAATACCGCCCTGAGCCCAGCTAAAGGTTCTGAGGTATGACGCTAACCTTGCCATTATTTGCTGAGGTAAGCCAGTGTCCACAGCGCGCCTCTGGGTATGTTCAGGGTGCAGGCGGCCTGGCAAGTGCGGTAGACATGTTTGACATCTTGAGTGCTGGGGGTTAGGTGCCCCGCAATGTTCAGCACGTTGCCTGTTTTGCTAAACAGTGTGGGCCGCACGCCCTGCAGGCCCTGGGGGCTGGTCAGGCTCAGGCGGCGGGTAGGCTGGCCCTCAGTGATTGGCCCCAGTTGCAGCCTGAGCGCCTGGTCAATAGGCTGACCTTTGCCCTTTATGTCATGCAGAATGCTCAGCCAAGGTGCTTTGGCAACGCCAGTATAGCTGGGGTTGGGGCTGAGTACCGCTGCACCGCTCTGGGGGTCGTACTGCACATTAGCCCCAGTAATCAGGCTGAGGGGCCGCAGCTGGGTAAAGCCCTGGTGTAAGGCCACGCTCAGCTTGCCCAGCGGCCCTGTGGCATCCAGGTTGTTGCCCCTCACCTGGCACTGGAGGCCCAGCAGATCGCAGGCCGCCAGCGGCGGCACCATGATGCGCCCGCCACTGCTGCGCGGCAAACCTTCGCGGGCTGCCACCCAGGCCAGGTCGCCCAGGCGCACCAACACGGATCCATTGGCGCTAACCGTCTGAGATGCTGGTGTAGGCGCGCCCTGAGCTGCGCCGTTCAGCGCTCCAAAAGCGGGCAATAAAGACAATAAAAAAAGTACTTTTTGCATACGACCTCTGGCTAAAGTGGGGGTCAGGCCGCTGTATATCCCCGCTTTCACCGGGTAAATTGAGGAGAAGCAGACCCACTGAGAATAACGGGGCGAATTTTGTAAATGGCGTGTGGTATGCATGATAGAGGCTACTCCCTAAAGGGTTTGATGTTGTCTCTGAGTATTCAGTTATGAGTCCGCCGGTAATAGGATTACAAAATACCACATGTGCTTTGAATCACCAAGATGAGGTTAGTCATTTAACCTCATCTTGGTGATTCAAAAACCTTTATACGGAGTTCGCTAGCCTTCTTTCATCGCGTGCTCAACAGCATTTAATCGCAGTCCATATAGGTATATGCGGCTTTGTTGGTAGGCTTACCCAGCTAGAGTTCCCAGTGAATAGAGTTGCCAGTGAAGGAGCACAATGACCAACTATTTTTATCATGACCGCTCATTCATGCATAGGTTCAAGCCATCTGTGCCTGAGCGTATGCCGTTGCCTGTTCAGGGTGGCCTGCGGCAATCAGCGCCGCGTCACGGATACGGCAACTGTCGCACACGCCGCACGGCTCGGTACCGCCCTGGTAGCAGCTCCAAGTCAGGTCAATAGGCACACCCAGCCGCAGTGCCTCGCGCACAATGTCGGTCTTGCTGAGCGTGGCCAGGGGCGCTACCAGTTTGGCTCCGTGTCCCTCTAAGCCCGCTTTGGTCGCTAGGTCAGCAAGCGTCTGAAAGGCCGCCAGATATTCGGGGCGGCAGTCGGGGTAGCCGCTGTAATCCACCGCATTGATGCCCAGATAAATGCGCCGCGCGTCGATAGCTTCGGCCAGACTTAGGCCCACTGCGATAAAGACCGTGTTGCGCCCTGGTACATAGGTGGGCGGTATCACGCCCTGCGGCGTACCTGAAGTAGGTACTTGTATGGCCTCATCCGTCAGGGCGCTGCCGCCAAATTGCCCGATGTTGATGTCAATAATCTGGTGCGCGGCCCCAAAATGCTGGGCTATCTGCGCGGCGCGTTCTAGCTCAATAGTGTGGCGCTGCCCGTAGCGAAAGGACAGCGCCGTGCATTCATAGCCTTCTTCACGGGCGATGGCAAGGCAAGTGCTGGAATCAAGTCCGCCAGAAAGCAGTACGACGGCGCGCGGTAGAGTGCTGAAGGGTGGAAAAGTGGTTTGGTCAGGCATAGAAGCTCCTTTGTTAGCAAAATACTGTCATGATCCCAGCCCGACTGGGTGAGGCTTGTACCTGGACTCCACCGCAACGCTGATTACCTGTTGAGGCGCTCAGCGTTGGTTTCCTGAACAGAACAGAAACCTTCCAGGCCTGTCTGTTTTATTCTGCGGCCACAGCTCGCCCAGCATATCGTCTGTCATACTCAGCTTGCGGGCCTGCCCTTTGAAGGCGACCAGGGATGCATGATAAACACCCTGTAGCTGTCCCCTCGTTCCTTGCCCCTA
>JAGLBF010000071.1 GCA_018260375.1 Deinococcus sp. | reverse complement strand
TGGAGCCGCAGGCGGCGCTTTTCCGACTGTGGTGGAATGGAGCGGCAGTCCGTATCATCACGTTTGTACCAAGGCTGCAGTCACAATCTGTATTACAAACTCAGCTGTATCAACAGCCGTTCAAGCACGTTGTGCGCGTCTTGCCCGCGCTTCATGGCGAGGTCAGCTTCCAGGATGCGCTGAAGGTGCAAGCGGATACGCGCTTCACTGAGTTTGCGGGCCACCTCCAGGGCTTTTTTGGCGGGGTAGGGCTTGACCTCTAAGCGGGTAGCCGCGTCAGTGTCGCTCAGGCGCCCCCCTTCTTGCAGCAGTCCCACAGCGCGGACAATCAGGCTGTATTGCCACACCACCGCGCCCATCACCCGAAAGGGGTCTTCGCCACTGTCTAGCAGGCGCTTTAGCTGGCTCTTGGCCTCTTTTACCTGGCCCGCAGTGGCGGCTGTCAGCATGGCAAAAGAGTCGCCAGGAGCTTCACGGCCCACCACTTTTTGCAGCGCGGCGCGGTCAAAGGGGCCGCTGAGAAAGGCCAATTTGTTAAGCTCGGCCGCAATGCCCGCTAGGTCGCCACCAAACACTTCGGCAAGGTAAAGCGCCGCGTCGCGCTCTAGCGTTATCTTTTGGGCTTTGGCCCGCTGCGCCACCCAGCCCGCCACGTCACCTGTTTTGCTGGGAGCGGGGCTCGCTTGGTGTGTGCCGTGTTCCTGATAGTGCTTGATGCGGGTGGGTGCGCCCAGTGGGTCAATGACCACGACCAGCGCCCCAGGGGTTGCCAGCGCCTGTAGCAGCGCCTTGTCGGGGCGCACGCCTTCTAGATCAACCAGTACCGCTGCTTCGCCAAAAAGCCCTGGGCTGAGCAGCGGCATCAGTGCAGCGGCGCTGACCTCGTCACCACTCAGCCTGGGCAGGTCACGCAGATGCAAGCCGCGCTCTTGAAGGGCCTGACGGGCGGCTTCTTCGGCTAAAAATCGGTTACCGCTAAAGGCCAAAATCATCGGTGTGCTGTCATCATACGGGAATGCGCAGCAGCATGTCCATCATCTTCGCCGCTGTCTGAATGCGGTCAGCGGGCTCGCGCCGCAGGGCTGTGCTGATCAACTGCGAAAGAGGCAAAGGCCCAGGCACTGAAAACTGGGTAGAGTCAAAGCCCGCCAGCCACCCTAGAGCGTTGGGAAAGGGTGGGTGCCCCACCAGCGCGTCAAACAGCAGCGCACCCGCCGAGTACAAGTCGCTGCGGGCGTCACCGCGCACGCCCCTAAACTGCTCAGGCGGCATAAACTGCGGCGTACCCATACGCGTCCCCGCGTGGATGTCTTGCGCCTTTAAGTGGTCATACGCCATACCAAAGTCAACCAGTATCACAGGCTGCGCCACCTGAGGCCACCCCACAGGCAGCATCACATTCTCAGGTTTGATGTCGTGGTGTACAACGCCTTCACTGTGCAGGTATTCCAGCGCGCCTAGCAGTTCACGCAGCAAGTTGACGCCTTCAGCAAGCGGCATGGTGTGCTGACGGTTGAGCAGCAGGCGCAGGCTTTCACCTGGTATCCAGTCAAAGGCGAGACGCTGCTCACTGCGGGCCACCAAACGCGTAACCCCGATGTGGCGCAGCCGTGTAGTGACTTCGCCCTCTTGCCAAAACCGCCGCCGCACTTCTTGGTCGCCGCTCAACATCTCTTTGATCAGCACCTCGCGCAGCGTCCCTTCCTGCAACTTGATAGCGCCGTGCCAGTAGGCAATGCCACCTCGTTTGCCCAGCAGCACTTTCTGCTGTAGTGGAGGAAAGGGCATAGGGCTGTACATGACGTCTATTGTAAAAGTTTTACGCTAGAAAACAAGTTTATACCTGACATTTATGATGGTATCTTCAATGTGTGGACGGCCACTTGGTTGCTCAACCTAAAACAGTGGGCCCTGCGCCGCCTTGCTGGGGTCTTGAACCGGGTCAGGTATTTTGCCCTGCAAGACGGCTTTCATAGCCTGTATATCGTGCCAGGTAAGGCTTTTTGGGCCGCCCACCGCGCGGGTATCTTGGCGCAGCAGGTAGGCGGGGTGAAATACGGGCAGCAAGTACGCCTGATACAGCCCGCCGCGCTGGCGGTACTGGTGCCACTGGCCGCGCAGTTGGGTAATGCCCACGTTGCTCTGAAGCAGGTACTGGGTGGCAGTGTTGCCCAGGCTCAGGATGACCTGGGGGCGCAGTAAAGCCAGTTGTGGCTCTAGCCACAGCCCCGCGCACACGGCAATTTCAGTAGGCGTGGGGGCACGGTCAGCAGGCGTGCGGCACTTGATCACGTTGGTAAAATACGCGTCCTGGCGGCCCAGGTTCACGGCGGCAAGGATTTGGTCAAGCAGTTGCCCCGAACGGCCCACAAAGGGCAACCCTGCCTGGTCTTCTTCACTGCCTGGAGCCTCACCCACAATGACCAGCGGCGCTTGTGGGTCGCCGTCGCTTACCACCACCTGCAAGCACCCCGCCCGCAACGGGCAAGCTGTGCAAGTGCGGTTGCGGGCCTCGAGTGCGGCGATGGACGGGGGGTCTTGAGGCATAGGGAAAATAAAACGCTGACTATACGAATGCTGACTTGAAGCGTGTTAAAAACGTAGTGAACTCAGGAAAAAGGGTGCAGACAACAGTACGCATTTCGTGATGGTGCAGGCGGCACCTGTGAGAATGTGCTGGAAGCGGAATCCGTATCAGACGCCGCTGCCCAGCTTAGGCCGCTTGCTGCGCGCTTCGCGGCGGGTGCGGGGGTCAAGGCCCACCATCAAGAAAAAGTTCTCCAGTGCATTCTCGCGGCCCTTGATGTCAGGGTGAGCGTCTTCAGCAGTACCCGTGACAAAGGGGAGGGCGCTGTAGAGCTGAAGTGCGTAGGCCAACACTTCGTCGCTGGCGTGTTGAGCGGCGTACACTTCTAGGTCGCTGTACACGGCGCGGCGCGTTTCAGCATGTACCTGAAACGCCTCAGGAAAAGGAGTTTCGGCCGCTCGCAGCAAGTCCTGACGGGCAATGCGGCGGTAATGTTTGAGGCCCTGAAGCAACGTCTCAGTAGGAATGGGCGCTTTCATGGGCCTCAGGCTAACATAGCCCTGGTGGTAAAGTGAATGCCATACAAAAGGCATTCAAAGAGGCTCAGCTGTTTTGTCATCCACCTTGTCACGCATCACTTCACTCTCTGCAGGTGAGTTGCTGCCACGGCACAGTGGGGGGGGGCCTGCCTGCTATCCTCACGGGTGCATGACCAGTTTGCCCACCGCCCAAGACTTTGCCCGCTGGTACGCCCAGCGCCGCCCCCTGCAAGATGCGCTGACGGCAGAAGGCACCACCTTTTTTCGGGGGCTACACCTCACCGAAACTTCTGGGTTACTCACGCTTGATGTGGCGGGCAACGTGGGCATTTTGAGCCTGTACGCGCCGCTGACCCCGCCTCAAGAAACCCATGTCGCCACACTGGCGTTAGACACCTGGGGGCTGCACAGCCTGTACCTCAAGCGCCGCCCGCAAGAAGCCCGTCACCTCGCCAACGTGCAGCGCGAGTACCTCAGCCCCGCCGCGCCGCTGCTGGGGCCAGAGGTAAATGAAGTAACGGTGCTAGAGCGCGGCGTACCCTTTGTGATACGCCCGGGAGGCGACCTGAGCACTGGGCTTTTTAGCGACGCACGGCCCGCCCGCGCCTGGGTGCACAGCCACGCGGCGGGGCGGCGGATGCTCAACACCTTCGCCTACACCTGCGGCTTTGGCCTCAGCGCGGCGCTGGGCGGGGCGACCAGCACCAAAAACCTAGATTTGTCGCGCAAGGTGCTGGCCTGGGGAAAGGAAAACTATGCCCTCAGCGGCCTTAACCCAGATGGCTCCACGCACGACTTTGTGTATGGTGACACTTTTGACTGGCTGCGCCGACTTTATAGGCGTGGTGAACAGTTTGACCTTGTGGTCTTGGATCCGCCCAGTTTTGCACGCAGCAAGCGCGGCGTGTGGCGCAGCGACCACGACTACGCCCAGCTGATCTATGCCGCCCTAAACGTCAGCGCCCCAGGTGGGCAGATTGTGGCCCTGTGCAACCACGCGGGCCTGAGCAGCACTCAGTTTGAGCGGATGCTGCGCCTCGGCTGCGAGCAGGCCCAGCAACCCTTTTCCCCGCAAACGCGCCTGGGTGCCGGCCCCGATTATCCAGGAGCGCAGCACCTCAAGGGCGTGGTGATAGGCGTTGCGCCTTGACCAACATGATAGGCATTACGCCTTCACCAACAGCAGTCAAGGGAAGGCCGAAAAAGCATTTGGAGGTTTTTACGCCAGAACCTCAGTTAAAGACGTACCCCTTGGGCACCACCACAATCCCGTTTTCAGTGACGGTAAAGCCGCGTGTACGGTCTTCTTCTAGGTTAATGCCGATGCGCGTACCGGGCGGCACAATCACGTCTTTGTCAATGATGGTGCGGCGAATGTGGCTGTGGCGGCCTATCTCGACATTGTCAAAAAGGACGCTGCTTTCCACCACGGCGTACGAGTGAATGCGAACTGACCGGGCTACTACGCTGTCTCGCACGGTGGCCCCCGAAATAATCACACCCCCTGCCAGAATGGTATTAAACGCCTGCCCGCGCCGCCCCTCAGACTCGTGGACAAACTTGGTCGGCGGTGAATACTCGCTGCTGGTACGCAAAGGCCACTCAGGGTTATAGATATCAAATTCGGGGTTGATGCTCACCAAGTCCATATTGGCTTCGTAGTAGGCATCAAGCGTACCCACATCGCGCCAGTAGGTATTGGGATAATCTTGCCCAGGAATAGGGTTTTTATGAAAGTCGTAGGCCACCACATTGTAGCCGTCGACCAGTGCACGGGGAATCACATTGTGTCCAAAGTCAAACCCGTCTTCGTCACCCGCCATGTTGGTTTCGAGCAGTTCTTCTAAAGCACGGCGCGAAAAAATGTAGTTACCCATGCTGGTCAGCGACAGGTCAGGATGGCCTGGAATAGTAGGGGCGTTGGGGATTTTTTCAACGAAGTTGGTCACTTTCCAGCGCTCATCTACTTCCATCACCCCAAACTGATGCGACTCACTCTGAGGCATCGGGTAGGCCGAGATGGTGATGTCTGCGCGGCTGTCAATGTGGCTTTGCAGCATGTGCTCAATATTCATTTTGTAAATGTGGTCGCCCGAAAAAATCGCTATGTAGTCGGCATTATGGTTGTCAACCAGGTGCAGGTTTTGGTACACCGCGTCTGCCGTGCCTCTGTACCACACGGGCCCCAGTTCTTCGATGCGGTACTGCTGGGCAGGCACTACGGTAATAAAGTAGTCGCTGAGAAACGTACCAAAGCGCCATCCGCGCTGGATATGCTCGGTGAGGCTCTGGCCCTTATACTGGGTCAGCACATACACCCCAAAAATGCCTGAGTTGATAAAATTATTAAGCGCGAAGTCAATAATGCGGTATTTGCTGCCAAACGGCACCGATGGCTTAGAACGCCTAATGGTGAGTGGTGAGAGACGCGAACCTTGTCCGCCTGCCAGAATCATGCCTAAAACGCGTGGTTTCATATGTTGCCCCCTTGCTGTCTATGTCCACAGTCTAGCGCGTGCGGCGCAGCATCATTATGGTGATAGATCACACAGTGGGGCCGTTAAGCGTGAAGAGGACACCGAGAAGCTGAGTTACAGAAGGGGAGTAGAGGGTGCGTTATCATGCACCTAGAGGTCAATAAGCGGAACCTAGATAGCCGGGCAAGGCAAAGTGGGCAAAAAGCAGCCGCTGGTGGAAGCTAAAGAAAGTGGCAAGGCAATAGTAGGCCAACATGAGTAAAAGTAGTTGATAGCCATTTATAGGGACTGCGCTTCTATTGCAGCACAGTATTCCACTACAGTCCCAAAGGTAACGCTTACGCTTGCCTACCGCGAAAGGCGTACTTTTTCCTACGCCCCCTTCCGGATTTGCCAGATTTCACTGTGTATTCAACACCATTCAAGTCGGAATCCGTACGAGACATCACGCCTCCTGAGCACCTGCCAGGGCAAAAGGCCCTGTCTCTCCTGGCTGCTAGAATCTGGCGATTGACCACGGCGCCTTTCAGACTCTATAGACTGTGGACAGCCCTAACTTACCTGTCCTTTACCGAGTGTTACCCCAGGAGGAAAATTTATGTCTGATCCCCAAAGCCCTACCACCGGCGGCGCTGCGAGCAACACCCAGCAGCCCCCCCGCAGCCGACTCGCCCCACAGGAACTGCAAACGCTCACCCAGATAGAAAACCAGGAATGGCAAGACTCGCTGGCCTATGTGCTGCAAGACGCTGGCAAAAGCCGCGCCGCCGAACTGCTCACGGAGCTTGACCAGTACGCTTACTTTCACGGTGTGCCTATTGAGTTTAAGCAAAACACCCCCTACATCAACACGCTGGATGCCAGCCAGCAGCTCCCCTACCCGGGCAACGCCGAGCTAGAGCTAAAAATCCGCAATATCATCCGCTGGAATGCTGTGGCGATGGTGGTACGTGCCAACAAAGCTTCGGACGGCATCGGCGGACACCTCGCCAGCTACGCTTCTAGCGCCGAGCTGCTGGAGGTAGGGTTTAACCACTTTTTCCGTGGCCACGGCGCAGGCCAAGACCGCGACTTGGTGTTTTATCAGGGCCACATTTCACCTGGCATCTACAGCCGTAGTTTCCTGGAAGGCCGTTTTGACGAGGGCCGCCTCAACCGTTTTCGCCGCGAGCTGCAACCTGACGGCAAGGGTCTGAGCAGCTACCCTCACCCCTGGCTGATGCCTGACTACTGGGAATTTCCCACCGTCAGCATGGGCTTGGGGCCACTACAAGCCATTTATCAGGCCCGTTTTATAAAGTACCTGGAAAATAGAGGGTTAAAGCCCAAAGGCGATGCCAAAGTTTGGGCTTTTTTAGGCGACGGCGAAATGGATGAGCCGCAATCGGTCGCAGGACTACGTTTTGCAGCCTATGAAAACCTGGATAACATTGTCTTTGTGCTGAATGCCAATTTGCAGCGGCTTGACGGCCCTGTGCGTGCCAACTCCAAGGTGATACAGGAGTTTGAGGCTCTCTTTAGTGGCGCAGGCTGGAATGTCATCAAGGTTATCTGGAACACCAAATGGGACGAACTGCTTCGTAGGGATCCCAACGGCACTATCGTCAAGCGCTTTGAGACGCTCGTAGACGGTGAATCACAGCGTTACGCGGCCTTTGGTGGCAAAGAACTGCGCGAAAAGTTCTTTAATACCCCCGAACTTCAAAAGCTCATTGAAGGCTGGAGCGACGACGACCTAGACCTGCTTAACCGGGGCGGACATGACATCAACAAGGTGTACGCCGCTTACAAAGCCGCCACCGAGCATAAGGGCAGCCCTACTGTCGTTATTGCCCGCACCATCAAAGGCTACGCGCTGGGCGAAACAGCGATGGCCCGCAACGTAGCGCACCAGGTCAAAAAGCTGGACTTTGACGCGCTGAAGCTGCTGCGCGACACCCTCAAGCTGCCGCTCACCGACGAGCAAGTAGAGCACGTTGAGTACTACCACCCTGGACCCGACTCACCGGAGGTAAAGTACCTGCTTGAGCGCCGCGCCGCGCTGGGCGGGCTGATTCCTGAACGCCAGACTGACTTTCCTACGTTTACCCCCCCCGGCGAGGACTTTTACCAGGAGTTTGCCGCTGGCAGCGGTGAGCGCAAGGTCAGCACCACGATGGCCTTTGTGCAGGTACTTAGCAAGCTGCTGCGCGACAAGGAGATCGGCAAATACATCGTGCCTATCGTCCCTGACGAGGCCCGTACCTTTGGCATGGACGCGCTGGTACCGCGCATCGGCATCTATAGCCCGCGTGGACAAACCTACACCCCTGTAGACAGCGGCTCGCTTATGGCCTACAAGGAATCGACCACCGGGCAAATGCTGGAAGAAGGCATCACCGAAGACGGCGCTATGGCGTCCTTTATCGCTGCTGGCACCGCTTACGCCCACCATCACCTACCCATGATTCCCTTTTATGTGTTTTATTCCATGTTCGGTATGCAGCGCGTGGGCGACTTGGTGTGGGCCGCTGGCGACCAGAAGGCCAAGGGCTTTTTGCTGGGAGGCACGGCGGGCCGCACCACCCTGGCCGGCGAGGGCCTACAGCACCAAGACGGCAATAGCCTGCTTCAGGGCTATGTGGTGCCTAACCTCAAGGTTTATGACCCTGCCTTTGCCTATGAAATTGCCGTGATTGTTGAAGACGGCATAAAGAAGATGTATACAGAAAACCAGGACATCTTTTATTTGCTGATGATTGATAATGAAAATGAGGTGCAACCTGCTGCACCCAATATCCCTGACCTGCACGACCAGATTGTGCGCGGCATGTACCGCTTTAAGGCTTCTGCGTTTGAGGGTAAAGCCCGCGCTCAGTTGCTGGCCAGCGGCCCCGCAATGGCTGCCGCCCACGAAGCCGCCGCACTGTTAGAAGGCTACGGTGTCGCCGCTGACATCTGGAGTGTGACCAGCTACAAAGAGCTGCACCAAGACGCCCTGCTCACCCAGCGCCACAACATGTTGCACCCCAGCGACAGCCCCCGCCTGAGCTTTGTGGCCCAGCAGCTGAGTCCTGAGAACGCTCCGGGCGTACTGGTGTCGGTCAGCGACTACATTAAGCTCGGCGCAGATGGCCTAAGCGGTCATCTCAGCCGCAAACTGTGGACACTCGGCACCGACGGCTTTGGCCGCAGCGAAGCCCGCGAAGAACTGCGCGACTTTTTTGAAGTAGACGCCAAATACATCACCGTGATGACCCTGTACGCCCTGCTGCAAAGTGGCGACATTCAGGCGGACGTGGTTCAAAAGGCCATTGCCGACTTGGATATTGACACCGAGCGCCCCGCACCGATATTCAGATAAAAGGCTGGTGGAGGGGAGAAGGCCAGCATCTAAGTGTGCGCCAAAGCCTTCTTTTTCTCTCCCCTGCACTCTCTCCCCTGTCCGCCCCTCTGCCTTTCCTTCTTTCTGCACATAAGGAGCAAAAAACACCATGCCAACAGACATTAAATTACCCGAAGTAGGCGATAATATTACCCAGGGCACCGTGGTCAGCGTGCTGGTCAAGGTAGGTGACACCATTGAAGTGGGGCAAGCAGTGGTGGAAATTGAAACCGATAAAGCGGTGGTTGAAGTTCCCGCCGAAGCGGGCGGCACCGTGCAAGAGGTGAAGGTCAACGTAGGCGACAGCGTGCCGATTGGCGGCGTGCTGCTGACGGTAGACAGCGACGGCCCTGCTACTACTGCTCCTACGGCCAGCAGCACTGGCGGCACGGCGGGCGGTGGCGATGAGCAAAACCTGGTCGATTCGGCCCCTGTAGTCGCCAGTGAACCCAGGGCGGCAGACGTAGCCCAGCAGCAACAGGCCGCCCAGGAAGTTCAGGCAAGCGGCACAGACCAAACCCCCAGCAGCCAAGCGCCGGCTCAGCATAGCGGCACCAGCACGGAGGTTAATGTCACCTTGCCTGATGTGGGCGACAATATTGCCCAGGGTACGGTCGTCAGCGTGTTGGTGGCTGTTGGCGACAGCGTCACTGAAGGCCAGCCTGTCCTTGAACTTGAGACTGACAAAGCCGTGGTAGAAGTGCCTTCTAGCGCGGCAGGTACGGTGCAGAGCTTAGCGGTAACGGTGGGCCAGAGTGTGCCAATTGGCGCTACCTTGCTGACCCTCAGCAGTGGCAGCAGTGCCTCTAGCCAGCCTTCCCAGCCCCAGCCCCAGTCCCAGAGTCCAGTCCCGCCCTCAGTACCTCAGCAGGCCAGCAGCCAGCCTGCTCCTGCTACCTCTGCCCCTGCCTCATCAGCCTCCGCCCAGTCTGCTGCCACACCAACAGCCCCCCTCAAGAGCACTGACGGTCGTGTTCTGGTTCACGCCGCGCCCAGCGTGCGCCGCCAGGCCCGCGAACTGGGGCTAGACCTCACGCAGTTGCAAGGCAGTGGTATTGCAGGCCGCATCAGCGCCGAGGACCTGAAGGCCGCTGTGTCCCAGCTTCAACACCAGAATCAGCCTCAGGATCAAGCGCAGCAGGCGGCCCCCGCGCCCCTCGCCACGGCTCCACTGCCTAACTTTGAAAAATGGGGCAGTGTGCGGCGCGAAGACATGTCGGGCATTCGCAAGGCCACAGTGCGCAGCATGGGCGCTTCAACCGCCATACCGATGGTGACGCACTTTGACAAGGCCGACGTAACCCACATGGAAGAAGCCCGCAAAAAGTTCGGCCCGCGCGTAGAACAAGCGGGCGGCAAGCTGACCATGACCCACATCATCATGAAAGTGGTGGCGGGCGCACTGCGCAAGTTCCCCAAGTTTGGAGCCAGCCTTGACCTCGCCAAGCAGCAGGTGGTTTACAAAGAGTATGTCAACCTGGGCGTCGCGGTAGACACCCCCCAGGGCCTGCTGGTGCCCGTGCTCAAGGACGCTGACCGCCTGAGCATCACCGAAATGGTACTGGAACTCAACGAACTTGCCCAAAAAGCCCGTGACCGTAAGCTCAAGCCTGACGAAATGCAGGGCGCGACCTTCACCATCAGCAACCTGGGCGGTATCGGCGGCTACGCCTTTACCCCCATCGTCAACGCACCCGAAGTGGCGATTTTGGGCGTGTCACGCGGCGGCATTGAACCTGTGTGGAATAAGGAAAAGGGTGAATTTGAGCCGCGCAACATGCTGCCACTGACCCTCAGCTACGACCACCGCCTCATTGACGGGGCCGACGCCGCCCGCTTTATGCGCTACATCTGCGAAGCGCTAGAAGACCCGTTTTTGATCAGTCTGTAACGGCAAGCACCTTGTGACGACGCACTGAATAGTGTGCGCTGAGTGCTAAAGTACCTTGTATGCTCAAAAACCTCTTTTCGCGCCTAGACGGACGTACAGATGAAACTGCCGCAGCCGCACCACAACTTACTGAGCACGCCGCCCAAGAATTGCGCCAGCTTTGGGAGGCGCAGGCTCATGGTGTGTCTTGGTACAGGTTGCTGGGGCTAGCGAGTGGGCTGGCGCTCAACGGCGTCGCTCCTGTTGGTGAGGCGCCAGATTGGTTGGGCGTCACCCTGAGCGCCGAGACACGGCCCCAAGTCAATGCGCTGCTTGAGCAACTGGCGCACGATGTCCGCGCTTCGGTGTGGGCGGCTCCGTCCGAAATGACCGATGAAGTGGCGGTGCAGCAGTGGCTCTCGGGGCTGGGCGCGGCGATGCTTGCCGACGAAAAACGCCTAGCTACCTTGCCCCTTTTTCAACAAGGTGAGGAGCTGAATGCGTTGGTGGTCAACAGCTTTATGCTGCCCGTCATCTTTGCCCAGGAACGCGATTTTCAGCGCTCCACTCTTACTTTTCAAATGACAAAACAAAACGTCAACGCCCAAAACCGCAGACAATTTATTAAGCGCTGGAAAGTCATGGAGGCTGATGAGTGCCTAGGCGTCGTTAACCAACTGCTCAACGGAACAGATTTGGCCATACAACTGATAGACAATCTCACGGAGCAAGATGAATTGCCCGGAGAACCTATGGCCCACAAGCAACCGGTACGCCGCACAGCGCCCAAAATTGGCCCAAACGAACCTTGTCCCTGTGGCAGCGGCAAAAAATACAAAAAATGCCACGGGGCACCAGGAGCCGCTGCATGGCCTGAGATTCAGTAACTGATAGCAAGGGTCTTCTATTCGCCCATCAGGTCTGTATCTGTATTAAATGCACCCCCGCCTATTGAGCTGCCAACCTTTGTACAGCGACCGACTTGAGCCGTGCTGAATACATCGTGAAATCCGGGAAGCGGGCGTACACAAAGTACAGATTTCGCTATAGGGAAACGCAGTCCGTATGCTGTTCCCACTCGCATCCGCTCGGATTGATTCGGAAGTACG
>JAGLBF010000070.1 GCA_018260375.1 Deinococcus sp. | reverse complement strand
CCGCAGGCGGCGCTTTTCCGACTGTGGTGGAATGGAGCGGCAGTCCGTATGAGACTGCAGCGAGAGAGTGACCCATACAGTACGTTGCAGAGGGTACGCCGAAACGCTAGAGTTTTTGATAATCCATAATCAAATAGGCATAAAGCTGCTGTTTGCCCTACAAGCACAAAGCGTTTGAACAAGCACCCTCTACACGGCGCGTTAGATATAGCATCACGGCGCTTGAATGCTTTATCATTAGTTAAGAATGAATTATCCCAGCCTGGTGTGGCACCTTAAACGTACAGAATTGTTTGCTGACATGGAATTGGCCGAGGTAGAGAAACTGGCTGCAAGCACACCCTATAAATACTATCAGCCAGGTGAAGTCATTTACCGCATGGACGACCCCGCCGACGCGCTCTATTTTGTGCACTCAGGCCTGATCAAACTCAGCAAATTATTTCCTAACGGCAAAGAAGCCATTTTGAGCGTGGTGGGTCAGCACGACATCTTTGGCGAGTTGCTCTTGCAGCCCGAAGAGCGCCGCGTGTCGCAGGCCGAGGCCATAGAGCCGACGACCCTGATTGTGTTACCCCGCGCCGAGTTACAGACCCTGCTAGAAACCAAACCCGACATTGCCATGAAGCTGATACAGCTGATGGTGGCCCGGCTCTTTGAGGCCCAAAGCTGGTCGGCCGAAGTCAGCGCTTATAGCGCCCCCGAACGCGTTGCCAGCTTGCTTTACCGCCTTGCGCGCGAATTTGGGCGGCCCCACCCGCAGGGCGTAGAGCTCAACCTCAAAATCAATCAAGAAGACATCGCCCGTATGGTCGGGGCTACCCGCGAGACGGTGAGTCACAGCCTGAGCAAACTAAAGCAAACGGGGGCCATTGTCAGGCCACGCACGCCTATCGTGGTGCGAATGGACGCGCTCAAACGTTATATCGAAGAGAGCAACGGCTAGAAAATGCCGGTAAACGGCTGAACTGTAAAGAAAGTTGGATGTTAAACTATATTGCCGCGTTTTTAACAAGTTTCAAGTCACCGTTCGTATGATCGCCTGCATCCTGTCTATAAGATGAGGGTATCTTATCGCAACTTCACGTTATTGAGGTGTAGTCCCCTTGCCCCCTACTTTTATCCATTATCTAGAACTACGCGGCAGTGCAGCGCAAGCACAGCTGGCAGAGTATGCCCAGGGCCTGCGCCTTTACCCTGATTTTGTCGATGCGGCGCTGCTGTATGCACCAGCACAACAGCTCTGGCTCCTAGAAACCCGCTGGCAAACGGCCCCGCCTGAACTGGCCTGGCCCGCTGAGGCCAAAGCCTGGGCCTTTGAAGTGCGCGAGTTTATCACTGCCGTAAAGGATTAAACACTGATAGTGGTCTGTAGAAGGTGATGTACTGTAGCTATGCCTGAAATGTATACACTAGCAAGGCAGACCAATCATGTCGAACGCCTTATACGGATTCCGATTGATTCAGAACTGCACTGAATCAATCCGAGCGGACGCGAGTGGGAACAGCATACGGGTTTCGCGGTATGGAGCCGCAGGCGGTGTCTTGCCGACTGTGGTGGAATTTAGCGGAATCCGTATTATCGGAATACCCAGGCAACAAATGGCTCGCCTTGTGCGAAAAACGCTCTTGTTCATAACATCAGGAGAAATGCTACAAGTTGCACCCACCACGGCGCTCCACCGGTATATCCTTTTCTGTTAGTGAGACCCTTACCAATTTTTGCTCATCTATTAATATTTAATCTGTATATCTACTCATATAATCAATCACAGTTAATATGCACAACATTACACCCCACGTTATTACAACGCTCTATACTATCACGTTGTGACGACTCCCCCCGCTGCCCAGCCCCCTGCTCCACGACCAAGTTTAAAGACATACCTCAACCTGGTTAAGTTTGAGCACACCGTTTTTGCCCTGCCCTTTGCCTACGCCGGGATGTTTTTGGCAGCCCAGCAGCATCTCGGTACGGGTTGGCCTGGTTGGTCTACCCTGCTGTGGGTCACGGTGGCGATGGCGGGGGCGCGTACAGCGGCCATGGGGGCTAACCGCGTTATTGACCGCGCCATCGATGCCCGCAATCCCCGTACTGCAGGCCGCGAAATCCCTGCGGGTCAGGTGCGGCCCGCTCAAGCCTGGGGTCTGGTCGCCGTAAGCGTGGTGGTTATGGGCTTTGCGGCGTGGCAACTCGGGCCACTCCCCACCCTGCTGATGCCCCTAGCGCTGCTGTTTCTCATCGGGTACTCCTACATGAAACGCATCACCTGGCTGTGTCATGTGTGGCTGGGCATCACTGACGGTGCAGCGGCAGCGGGCGGGTGGATTGCCGTCACAGGGCGATTTGATGCAGGCGCATGGATACTGTGGGCCATCGTCATCTTCTGGATGATTGGTCTAGATACCATTTATGCCACCCTGGATTATGATTTTGACCGTGCCAACAACATCAAAAGTATCCCCGCCCGCTTTGGTATCCCCGCAGCGCTGCGTATTGCCGCTGTAAGCCACGCCATTACCTTTCTCTTATTAGTTGCTTTGGGCGTAGTCTTGCACACCAGTTTTTGGTATGACCTGGCAGTTTTGGTTATGGGCGGCATTTTGCTCTACGAACACCGAATTGTGAATCCTAGTGACCTCACCAAAGCCAACATTGCCTTTTTTGATGCCAATATGTGGCTGGCCCTGACCATGCTGGCGGGCGTTATTGCTGATGTTGCCTGGCGTACACTGGTTATGTAATACGTCATCCGCTAAATTCCACCACAGTCGGAAAAGCGCCGCCTGCGGTTCCATACCGCACAGTCCGTATGCTGTTCCCACTCGCATCCGCCCTCATTGATTTGGAAGTACGCCAAATCAATCGGAATCCGTATGATACAGAGCGCTTGTCAGGCTTTACACTAGGGCCATGCTGGTCGCCACCCCCGCCCTAGAAACTTCGCCCGACGACTTTGCGGCGCGCTTTGCCCCGCATGCCGCCCGCGGCGAACTGTGGCCCCAACCCGAAGGCAGCCCACTGATGGAGTTCGTGGTCGGGGGCTTGCCGCTTTACCTCTTTGACCGCACCGGGCCGTATACCGCCAAGCCCGGCCTGGCCTGGGTGGTGATACACGGCACCTTGCAACACTACGCGCCCCTGGCTCAAGGCCGCCCACAACTCAGCAGCCCCGGAGTATCACAGCTAGAGGGCGTGGGCCAGGTCATCGCTGTAGAGTCGCGCCGCACAGTGGTGGTCGAAGCCCGCATGCCGCTGGTGCTGTCTGGCTTTGAGCCGCTGAAAGACGTGCAGCTGGGCGACTGGCTGAGCTTTGTCACTGAGGCCCCCTTGCACGGGTTTTTAGTAAAAGAATAAGTAAAAGAAGGGGGTCATACGGACTGCTGAGCGCTCGGGTATACCTAAAACGGCATAACAAAAAAGCCCCCACATATAACTGTGAAGGCTCTGTTTGGTGCCGAAGATGGGATTTGAACCCACACACCCAGAGGGCGCTAGTCCCTGAAACTAGTGCGTCTACCAATTCCGCCACCTCGGCGTTTCAGGCTCAGCCAGTGTAGGCGAAACAGTGTTGGATTGTCAAGAGCTCCGTTGGTCAGCCGTGTTGTCAAGTTGTCAACATGCTGAGCCCTTGCCGTGAACCCTTGCCGCGGCCGCCTGCGCGAGGGTGGAGGCGTAACAGTGACTCTCTTGAGACAGTCCTCCCCCGTTAGACAGTCAAGCCGTTGAGCACAACAGTAGCCTTTCTGAGAAGCTGAGGGCGGCCCTAACGCTATGCTAGTAAGCATGACTGTACCTACCGACCCCGCTGCCCTTACCCCTGCCCAGCGCACCGAAGTAGAACTGCTGGCACGCGGCAAGGCGGATACCTCACGGGTGATGCGTGAGGCCAAGCTGAATGAAACGCCTGAAGCTGCCCACAAGTACCTGCTGCGCGCTGGCCTATGGAATGAGATGCGTGTGCCCTATGCCGAGCGTGCGGGGATAAACCTCAGTGACCTGAGCCTAGACATCCCCGCCTTGCCAGATGAAGACCGTCTTGACCTAACGCACCTGCGTGCGCTGGCGATAGACGATGAGAGTAGCCAGGACCCAGACGACGCCATCAGCTTGCAAAAAACCGCTGACGGCTACCGCCTGTGGGTACATGTTGCCGACGTTGCCGCCATCATTCCCCCAGACAGCGAGCTTGATTTGGCGGCCCGTGCGCGCGGCGCGACCCTGTATTTGCCCGACCACATCTACAGCATGGTGCCTGACGCGGCCGTGCACCAACTGGGCCTGGGCTTACAGGAAACGTCGCCGGCGCTGAGTATCAGCATTGACTTTGATGACGAGTGGAATGCCGACACGGTGGACATTCAACTCACGCGGGTCAAAGTGGAGCGCACCACTTACCTTAAAGGGCAACAGCAGCTAGAAGCGGGCGATGAGCTGTTGGTCATGCTACACCAACTGGCCCAAGCCTCTAAACGGCAGCGCGAGCGTGAGGGGGCGCTGAGCATTGACCTGCCCGAAACCCGCGTGATACTAGAAGGCGATCAGATTACCGTTAAGCCCCTAGAAAAACCCGATACCCGTTTTATTGTGCAGGAGTGCATGACATTGGCAGGCTGGGCGGCGGCGATTTATGCCGAAGATATGGAGATCTCGCTGCCGTACGCCACTCAAGACGCCCCCACCCGTGACGTACCTGGTGACGACCTGCCTGCCCACTGGGCGCGGCGCAAAACCCTGGCACGCACCCGCTTTCGGCCTGTAAGCGCCCCGCACCACGGCATGGGCTTAGACGCGTATGTGCAGGCCACCAGCCCGATGCGCCGCTACCTAGACTTGGTGGTGCACCAGCAACTGCGCGCCGCCCTGAAGGGTGAAGCGGGGCTGAGTGGCGCAGAAATTGCCTCGCGTGTGGCGCAGGCTGAGATGAATGCGGGCGGCACCCGCCATGTGGAACGCCAGACCCGCCGCCACTACACCCTGGTGATGCTCTCGCGGCAACCTGAAAAGGTATGGGACGCGGTGGTGGTTGAGCGGCGCGGGCCAGTAGCCACCGTGCTGATTCCTGAGCTGGCACTAGACAGCCAGATGAGCACCGCCGCCCCACTCGGCGCACAGATACGGGTACAGCCCGCTGAAATTGATCTGCCCAATCTGGGCATACGCCTGCGGGAAATACGGGAATAATACGGATTCCGATTGATTCGGAAGTACGCCAAATCAATCCGAGCGGATGCGAGTGGGAACAGCATACGGACTGTGCGGTATGGAGCCGCAGGCGGCGCTTTTCCGACTGTGGTGGAATGGAGCGGTAGTCCGTATAAGGGGAGATTATTAGAGCAGGCCGTCTACAGGCTGCGACTAACATTTGAGCGCCGCCTTGTGATGATTAGCCGTAGATCATTGGCTGTAGATCATGGGCTATACAGCACTTATTGCCGCCACGAGCCAGCCAGACTCTCCTCTTGTAGCAAACATAACCCCGTTCACCTGTGCCCTATAAACCCGTAGAATACAGAGCGTGACCCTTACTCCTCTCGCCGCTTTGGGGCTGGCCTTGCCGCTGTCTTATCTGCTGGGCGCACTGCCCGCCGCCGCCTGGATAGCCCGCACGCGGGGCATTAACATACAGCAGGTTGGCTCAGGCAATTCTGGGGCTACCAACGTGCAGCGCGCCCTCGGGTGGGGGCCAGGTATCGCCGTGCTGCTGTTTGATGCTTGCAAGGGAGCCGCCGCTGTGCTGCTTGCCCGCTATCTGGGCCTCAGTGACGTGTGGGCCGCGCTGTGCGGTGTGATGGCGATTGTGGGTCATAACTTTAGCGTGTTTTTGAGGTTTAAGGGCGGCAAAGGTGTGGCCACCAGTATGGGCACGCTGATAGCCATAGACCCCCTGGTGGGCGCTTGTGTGGTGATAGTCGGCCTTTTTACCATTACCATCACCCGTTATGTATCGGCGGGAAGCATGGTGGGCGCTGCCGTTGCCGCAACCACCGCGCTCGCCCTTCAGCGGCCCTGGTGGGAGGTGGGGCTGTTTGCCATTCTGGCGGCGCTGTTGGTCTGGCAGCACCGCGACAACATTGGGCGGCTACAAGCCGGCACGGAGCGGCATATTGGTAAAAAGGTAGGGGGTTAAGGGTGATAAAAGCAGCCTAGCACCTGCCCACAAACCACAACTTGCTGAGTACACCCCTCATACGGATTCCGATTGATTTGGCGTACTTCCGAATCAATGAGGGCGGATGCGAGTGGGAACAGCATACGGACTGTGCGGTATGGAACTGCAGGCGGCGCTTTTCCGACTGTGGTGGAATGGAGCGGCAGTCCGTATCACTTGAACCCTGATGCAGGAACAGCGCTCAGCGCGCGCGCAAGGTGGCCGTGTTGCCCGCACCGTCTTTGGCGATAATATCGGCGTAATTGCCCGTGGTTTCTGCATAAAAGTCAGTGCTGGGCCCAGGGGCGATATTGAGCACGTTGCCGTCTACCGACACATGTATCACGCTGGTATTGTCGGTGACGACCCCCGAAACGCGGATGGTCTTCTTTTCTTTTTCTAGCTTGGTCACGGTGATCTTGGGTGGCTGGCTGTCAACCACAATAGGCACCCGCAACTTACTGACATTGCCCGCGTTGTCGGCGGCCTCTAGCGTGATGATGGTTTCTTTGTCGCTGATATTGGTCTGGTAAGTAAAGTAAGAAATGCGCGTCTTGCCTTTGACTGGTACGGCGCGGCCCTGCACCTTAAAGCTGGCTACACCACGGTCATCAAGGACATAGCCCTTGAGCACGACATTTTTCTTAACGCTTACCGCGCCGCCCTGGGGAGTGGTGATGACAATTTGCGGCTTAAACTGGTCAACCGTGCGCGCACAGCCCGCTAGCAGCAAGGCAGGAAGCAGGGCGGGCAGCAAGGAAAGCGGGAGCAAACGGCGCATATATAGGCGAGTATAGAGGGTCAAAGATGAAAAAGGCGCCGGGCCCTGTGCTGTTGAGCCCCCCCGTATGCTACGGACGGTCACTTGAAGCGTACTCAACACGCGGTAAAAGCAGGTCAGCAGAAGTAGGAACCCGTAAGAACTGCGCTCCATATCCAGCACAGCCGAAAAAGCGCTGCCTGTGCTTCTATTCAGACAACCTGCCCGTCTGTGCACGGGCCTGGGCTTATCATGAGCTATGTCCGCACTTCTTTTTGGCCTACTAACGACCGCTGCGGGGCGCTGATGCTGCCCGAAGGTACCCGCGACGTATTGCCGCCCGAATGGAGCCAGCGCGAAAGCCTGCGCCAAAAGCTCAGCGCTTATTTTACCGCAAGTGGCTACCACGGCGTAGATGTGCCTACTCTAGAGCACCAAAACCCGCTGCACCCACAAGACAGCCGCGCCTTTAAGCTCACTGACCGCGACGGATCGGTGCTGAGCTTGCGCAGTGAATTTACCACCGCCATTCAAGACCTAGCGCAGCGGCGCTTTGCACTCGGCCCCTTTCCACTACGGTTGCAGTATGCAGGCCGGCTGTGGCTGCGCGCTCAGGCCAGCGAACTCGGACGGCTGCGCGAGTTTACTCAGGTGGGTGTAGAGTTGCTGGGCGTGCGCGGCCCACGTGCCGACGCCGAGCTGCTGCATGTGGCGCTGGGTGCGCTGCGGGCCGTGGATGTAGAGGCCCAGCTAGAGATTGGACATCCTGGCTTTGTCGACGGCCTGCTCGAAGACCACCACATCACTGGACAGGCCCGCCAAGCCCTACACCGCGCTGTAGACCGCAAAAGCGGCCCTGACCTCACGGCGGCGCTGCAAGAACATCATCTGCCCGCTAAGCTTGGCACGCTGCTGCACGCTGTCATGGATTTATACGGCGGCTTTGAAGTGCTAGAACAAGCGGCCCAATTGCCACTGGGCCAACGCGCCCGCGCCGCGCTGAGCGAGCTACAAGGCGCGTCCCAGCATTTTGGCGCTCCGCTGCTCTTTGACCTGAGCATGAGCCGGCGCTATGACTACTACACAGGTTTTACCTTCCGTGCGTATGTGGCGGGGCACGCCCAGCAGGTTCTGGGGGGCGGGCGTTACGGCGGACGAGCAGAAGGCGCTCAGGCCGATAGCAGCCAGCTAGAAGGCGCAGGCTTTGCCATCGGCTTGGAACGCCTCGCCCACATCGCCGCGCTTTGCCCCTCACCCAGCGCCGAGGCGGTACTGGCGCTGGGCGAAGCGGGCGTCCGCCTGGCCCACGCGCAGGGCCTGATTGCTGAGCGGGCCTGGACAGATGACCCAGCGGCCTTGCTGAACTATGCGCAGGCACGGCACATCACACGTGTGGCAAGCGGCGCGGCGCTGTTGCCTCTGAGTCTGGATACTCTGGCCCGCTGGGCAAAGGAGCAGGCGTAATGTCACCAGACACCTTGAGCACAACCCTCACACTCGCCCTGCCCAAAGGCCGCATTTTTGAAGAGGCAGTAGACTTGCTGAAGCGGGCGGGCCTGCCCCTGTACATCCCCGAAAAAAGCCGCGCCCTGCGCCACAGCATGAACGGCGTGCAGGTGCTAGAGCTACGCAACCAAGATGTACCCGTGTACGTAGACCTGGGCGTAGCTGATGCGGGCGTGGTGGGTAAGGACGTGCTTGCCGAAAGCGGGCGCGGCATTTATGAGCCTGTAGACCTCAAATTTAGCGCCTGCCACCTGAGCCTGATACGTGAGCGCGGCGCGGCGGGGCCTATACACCGCGTGGCGAGCAAATACCCCCGCCTTACCCGCGAGTACCTGCAACAGCGCGGCATCAGCGCTGAAGTGGTCAAGCTGAGCGGCAACATAGAACTTGCCTGCCTGACGGGTCTGGCAGATGCCGTGGTGGACTTGGTGCAAACAGGCTCTACGCTGCGGGCCAACAACCTAGAAGAGCTGGATATTGTGCTGCACTCCACCGCCCGCCTGGTGGTCAACCGCACGGCCCTTAAGCTCAAGCGCGAGCAACTGCGCCCGCTGATTAGCAGGCTGCGGGAAATAATTTAGGGTAAAGAAAGGGAGGGAAGGAAGAAAAAGCAGCTATATGGGTTGCGGCATGAACGCGCAGGCGGCGCCTTTGCGGCGGTGCAGAACTGCAGCGCAGTCTACTAGACGCTGAGTGGGTGTTGCTCATACACCCGGCTAGACCGACATCTGGTTAGACAGACACCTAGTTAGACACTTGGCCAAAGACTCGCCCACTCAATTACCCCACACCGCTTCGCCGTTTGGCCTCACCCCATGCCCCCTTTTGCTACCGTAGAGCCATGCCTACCTCTGACTTCTCTAGCTATGACCAGCTAGACCCCGGTGCGCTGCGCCATGACGACAGCTACAAGTGGACTAAATACGCGCCTGACGTACTGCCCTTTTGGATAGCAGATATGGATTTTCCTGTGGCCCCCGCGATTGTAGCGGCGCTACACGAGCGGCTTAGCCGTGGCCTAGGCTATCACCAGGTGGGCGGCGACCCCACACTCAAGGCGTTGTTGCTAGGCAAGCTGGCAGCTGACGGGCTGAGCGGGCTAGAGGCCCAGCACATCAGCTTCTTACCTGGGGTGGTGCCTGGGCTGTACGCGGCGGTACTGGCCCTTACGCAGCCGGGCGACGAGGTGATCACCTTTACGCCCATCTACCCGCCCTTTTTGACGGCGGCTGGCGCTGCGGGGCGTATAGCGCGCGAAGTGCCTTTGGCCCGCACTGAACAAGGCTATCAGCTTGATTGGCAAGCACTAGAGCAGGCAGTAACCCCGCGCAGCAAGTTGCTGATGCTCTGCCACCCCCACAACCCCACAGGCCGCGTCTGGACGGCTGACGAACTGAGCCAGCTGGCTGATTTTGCACTAAGACACAACCTGTATGTGGTTAGCGACGAGCTACACGCCGACTTGCGCTACAGTGACGCGATTCCGTACCAGCCTTTTGCCACCGTAAACCCTGCGCTGATGCCCCGCGTGGTGATGCTCACTGGCCCTTGTAAGGCGTATAACACCGCTGGGCTGGGCATTGGGGCCATGATTTGCAGCGACACCGACGTGCTGCGCCAGCTTGACAGCACCCTGGCAGGCGTGAGTGCGCCGCCCAGTGCGCTGAGCGTCACCATGTGGCAAGCCGCCCTAAGGCACGGCTCGCCCTGGCTCAGCGATACAGTGCAGTACTTGCAACAAAACCGCGACCTGGTCACTGAGTTTATGGCCCGTAGGCTGCCTCAGGTGCCGTACTTTGCCCCCCAGGCCACCTACCTAGCCTGGCTTGATTTGCGCGGCTTTGCCCAAGCAGATCATATGCAGCAATACTTGCTAGAAGAAGCCAAAATTGCCCTCAACGACGGCCCTACCTTTGGACAAGGCTACCAGGGCTTTGTGCGGCTCAACTTCGCAACCAGGCGTAACCTTTTGCAAGAAGGGCTAGATCGGCTGGCGGCGGCGCTTAGGTCATAGAGTCTGCTCAATGGAACAGTGTTAAGTAGCTTTAGTTCCGAAATTCAGTAGCCCAGACATCAGCGGTTCATTCTTCAAAGCGGACTTCAAGGTTCAGTTTGGCTAAACTCACTTGTGCAAACAGAGCGCTATAGGCTCTACGCTTCTGTACCGCGAAGTCTGTACTTGTTGCTACGCCCGCTGGCCTTAGGTTCATCACGTTTTGAATAGGGTTCAAGTTGCAGTCTGTATAACTGACAAAAGCTCGCTCACCAAAGCGGTTTTCGTATGGTCGGCAAGCCACAGGCCTCTTGCACCAATGCCTATTCACGAGTTTGTGCGCTCTCCCCTGTTACACTCAACCTTATGACCACGCATCAGCAATCTACCCTGGCACCTGCCGCTGCCCAGATGGTACAGTCAGCCCTCAATACCGTACCTATGAACGCCACTGTAGGTGTCACCATTACCGCTGTGGGTGTCGGCTGGGCCACAGGTCAATGCCCTGACACCGCGCCTTACCGCAACCACATCGGCTCTATTCATGCGGGGGCGCAATTTTTGCTGGCTGAGGCAGTGAGCGCAGCGGCCTTTGTGGGGGCGTTTGCGCAGCAGTTTTCGGGCTCCACCCCGCTGATAGAAAAACTAGAAACCGCCTACGTTGCGCGTGCCAAAGGTGACCTTCAAGCCCGCGCCGAGGTGGTCGGTGACATCGCTGCTGCCCACGCCGAGTATGAGCAGCACGGCAAAGCCCGCCTAGATGTCCAGGTAAGCGTGAGCGACAGCGAGGGCAAAGAGGTGATGCAGGCCAAAGCCCTGTGGTACATCCGCAAGAATGCCCGCTGATGGTTGATTAAAGCGGACAGCTCGTGCCGGAAGCCGGGTACTTATTCTACGGAGTACGTTCTATTCCAACACCAGCACTGGCACTAGCAGAAACACCGGCACATTCAAAAAAGAACCGGCGGTGCTGGAACAAGTTCAGAATCTGTATAAAAGGCGCCGCTCTGGTAAAGGCCACGTCAACCTTTTTCTATTTGCTGCCACCCATCACCTGCTCGGCCTCAAGCATCTTTTGTATCAGGCCCGCCACGTCAGCGGGCTGCCAGCCTTCAGGCTTAAGCTGTTTGCCATCGGCGCGTTTGGGGCCGGTGGTTTTGTGCATGTTGACGCGGTGCACTTCGGCAAAGAGCGCGTCGGCATCTACGCCTAGGGCTTCAAGTGCGCCGTAGGTGACGTAAAGCAGGTCAGTCAGTTCATGCGCCAGGGCCGTGAGATCTGTGACCTCCGCGCTGCCCAAACGGGGAAGCAGCGCCTCAAACTCGGCCTCTACCTCGCGCACCTCTTCTTGCAGCAGGGTACGGCGCAGCGTTAGGATTTCGGGGGTGGGAACCTGCGGCTTTTGCGGAAAATAACTACCGATCGCTTCATGAAAATCGCGTACTTTTCGGGCGTTGCTCATGCCCGCTAGCTTAGCGCAGAGCCTGGCCGCCTGCGGGTAATACGGACTGCCGCTCCATTCCACCACAGTCGGAAAAGCGCCGCCTGCGGCTCCATACCGCGCAGTCCGTAT
>JAGLBF010000069.1 GCA_018260375.1 Deinococcus sp. | reverse complement strand
CGCATCCGCTCGGATTGATTCGGAAGTACGCCAAATCAATCGGAATCCGTATCAACCGTGTCAACCACGCGGTGAATTCTGGGAGGCGGGCGTAGAAATAAGTATGCATTTCGCGGTAGGCAAGCGCAGCTCGTATGCTCTGCCAGCACACTAACAAAAAATGCACCTCACCAGCGCTCAGGCCAGAGAAGTGCTCTACCGTTCGTGGTATCTAACGGTTGCTTAGATTTTATCTTCTTCGCTTTGGGGGGCGATGGTGCTGGGTGGGTCAGAGGTAATCATGCTGTCTTGCACGGCAACGTCATGCCCGTCTAGGCCCTTTTTCTGTGCTTCTTTGGGCGCTGCGGGTATGTAATCGTCTAGTTCAGTGGGCAGGCCAGGATTAATACCGTGTTGTTTGTCATCGCTCATGGTTGTGTTCTCCTTATGTGGTTTATGTCTGTACAGTAGCGCTCACAGCAGATTATTGCCACTGGGGCGCTTTTATGTTTTGTCCACCAATTGCAAACGCGCCTCCCAGCTTAATCCAAAAAGTCACGCAGTTTGCGGGTGCGGCTTTCATGGTATTTCAGCTTGCGCAGCGCCTTGTTTTCAATCTGGCGGATGCGTTCACGGGTCACATTAAAGCGCTGGCCTACTTCTTCCAGGGTGTGCTCGCGCCCGTCTACCAGGCCCTTGCGGTACTTGAGCACCATCGCCTCGCGCTCGGTGAGCTTACCCAGCGCCTTTTCCAGCTCTTCGCTGAGCAGCGTTTTGGCGGCGTTCTCTACGGGGCTATCCAGATTTTCATCGGGGATAAAGTCACCGTAAAAGCTGTCTTTTTCGTCCCCAATAGGCGTTTCAAGCGATACAGGTTCCTGAGACACCTTTTGTACTTCTTCCACCTTAGCAGCGTCCCAGCCTGGGCCCATCGCTTCGGCAATCTCTTCGTAGCTGGCTTCGCGGCTCAGTTCCTGCTGCAACTGCCTAGAGGTGCGGGTCAGCTTGTTGATGGTTTCTACCATGTGTACAGGAATGCGGATGGTGCGTGCCTGGTCAGCAATGGCGCGGTTGATCGCCTGGCGAATCCACCAAGTGGCATAGGTGCTGAACTTGTAGCGGCGGCGATACTCAAACTTTTCCACCGCCCGAATAAGTCCCTGGTTGCCTTCCTGAATCAGGTCAAGGAAGCCCAGACCGCGCCCGGTGTACTTTTTGGCAATAGACACCACCAAGCGCAAGTTGGCTTCAATGAGCCCCTGGCGGGCCGCAGCACCGTCTTCCATCTGGCGTTTGAGGCGGCGCTGGGCACGCTCTTCTTCTTCGGTACCTTCTTCCAGATGCACGCGGGCTTCTTCGCCTTCTTCAATACGGCGTGCCAGGGCAATCTCTTCTTCCAGGGTCAGCAGCGGTACGCGGCCTATCTCATGCAGGTACTGGCGCACAGGGTCATTGCTAACGGCGCGGGGCATATCGTCAAAATATTTTTCCTCATCGCCTTCTTCGTTTTCTTCTTTTTCCTCAGCTTCTAGCTCATCTTCTTCGTCTTCTTCAATATCTTGCACTTCAATGTGCTGCGCTTGCAGGTACACCTGCAGGTCTTCAAAGGCGTCGGGGCTTTCAGGGTCAAGGCCACTGGCCTCCAGCGCCGTAGTCAGCGCGGCGGCGATCTCCTCACTGGTCAGCAACCCCGCTGCCTTGCCTACCTTGAGCAGTTCCTGAATGCTGGGGTGCTGATAGTAGGTTTTATCGCCCGCTCCGCCTGTCGTGGCAGTGGGGGCTTTATCGGGCTTGGTTTTGTCTGGTTTAGTCTTCTCTAGCTTGGTTTTGTCGGCTTTGGTGTTACCAGGCTTAGCCGGCTTGGTCCTTGGCGCTTTGGCGCTCTTGGCAGGGGCAGTACTATCGGCGGCAGACACAGTGACTTCATCTGCGCTAGCAGCGGCTTGCGCGGCTGGCTCAGCAGTGGCTACCTTCTTGCGGCTTTTGGGTTTCACCGCCGTAGCCGCCGTATTCTCCGCTGCTGCGGCCTTAGTCTTGCTGGTGCTGGCCTTAGCTGCCGGTTTTGCGGCTGGCGTTTTGGGCGCGGGCTTAGCGGCTTTGGCTATAGCGGCTGCACTGGGTACTGGACTGGGCGCTGTTTTGCCGCTTGCTTTGGGCTTAGCAACCTGAGGAGCGGCGGTATCGGTATCAGCAGGGGCCGCTTGAGGGGCCACGACTTTTTTGCGGGTGCGGGGTTTCAGTGGGTCAGCCATAGTTACTCCAAAGGGTAGTGCATAAAGGTAGGAAAACGGTGCCGGCAGCCTGGGAATATAACGGGTGAGCTACTGCACATCAAGGCGTCAGGCGGTGGCGATCACGCGGAAAGGCGCGGGCGTAACGCACATTGGCAATGCCCAGCAGTTTGGCGGTGAGGCGTTCGGCTCCAATGGCAAAGCCGCCGTGCGGGGGCATGCCGAACTTGAAGACTTCAGAATAGCCCGCCAGCGCCTCAGGGTTCATGTTGTAGGCGGTGATAGACGCGAGCAGCATCTGATATTCGTGGATGCGCTGTCCGCCAGAAGTGATTTCTATGCCCCTAAACAGCAGGTCAAAGCCGCGTGTTAACGTATCACTCAGAGTGCCGTCGGCATTGTGGTCAGCATGGGTATAAAAGGGCCTGGCGGCGCGGGGATACTTGGTGACAAACACAAACTCGCTGCCTGTGGTTTCGGCGTAGTGCTGCGATAACAAGCGCTCAGCTTCGGGGTCAAGGTCTTTACCGCCGACTTGGTGCTGGTACTTATCGGTAACCAGTTGACGGGCTTCTAAAAGCGGTATACGTGGTATCTGGGCAGGCACATCGGGGATGGTGGCGCCCAGCAGCTCAAACTCGGCGGCGCAATTGACCTTTAGATGCTCCATGACGGCGCGCAACAGCTCTTGCTCGACATTCATCACGTCTTCTTCGCTGTCAATAAAGCCCAGCTCTACATCAAGTGAGAGGTATTCGTTGAGGTGGCGGCTGGTGGCGTGCTCCTCGGCACGGTACACGGGGGCCACTTCGTATACCCGCTCGAATACGCCCACCATAATCTGTTTGTAAAGCTGCGGGCTTTGGGCTAGGTACGCCTGTTCGCCAAAGTAATCAAGCTTAAAGAGGTTCGCCCCACCTTCTGCGCCCGCCGAGACGATTTTAGGGGTGCTGATTTCGGTGAACCCCTGTGCACGCAGGTACGTGTGAAAAGCGTACACCAGCTCGCTCTGCACACGCAGCGCCGCCCGTTCGCGCAGGCCGCGCAGCGACACATAGCGGTAGTCCAGCATAGTTTCGGGGTTGACATTCCACTCCATTTTGGGAATCTCTACTGGCGGGGCCTCGGTAGACGCCGACAGCACCTTAAAGCCGCCCTCGTCTATCTGTACCTCAAAGCCACCGGGGGCCTTTTTGTGGGCCTTTACGGTGCCCGTAATCTCTATGCTGCTTTCGGGCAGAGGCAAGGTGATGGCGCTGCCTACACATTGGGCAATACCTGTTACGTCGCGCAACACGGCAAACTGTACACCGCCCAAGTCACGGCGGGCGTGCAAAAACCCTTGCAGGCGCACGCGTTCGCCGTCGTGCTGATGAAGGTCGCGGGTGAAGGTGCGGGGTAAAGAATGGGGTGAGGTCATAAAGGTCTCCTTAACAGGTACAACACGATGTAGACAGCGCACGGAAAAAAGCCCCTGCCTGGTGAGGTCAGGGGCGTATACGGCAAAACGTCCCTGAGGTCAGGGATGGTCATTGCCACTGTGCGCCACGTTCAAAGCCAAAGAAAAGACTACACAAAACAGGCCAGAACACATAACAGCCAGTTTAGCGCCCAGAGGGGCCGCTGACAAGGGCAAAGAGCGCGGCAACTCCAGTGCGCCGCAACACTGCCCTTGCTAAAGGCTGCTCAATTGTATACAATATCCAGACCTCAAATTTCGCAATCTCAAAGTGCTTTTAGGAGAATACTATGAACAAATCCTTTATTGCCGTGTCTGTACTGGCAAGCTTGTTGCTCGGCAGTGCCCAGGCGCTCACCCCCATAAAAATCGCCAGTCTATCGCCCCTGTCAGGCGGTCAATCGGATGCAGGTGTGCAGATTAAAAACGGCGGACAACTGGCAGTCAAGGAGTATCAGCCGCAGTTTAAGAAGCTGGGCTTTGACCTAACACTGCTGGCTCTAGACGACCAAGCTGACCCTGCGACGGGCACGGCTGCCGCTCGCAAGGCCGCTGCCGACAAGAGCGTGCTGGCGCTGATGGGTACGCTCAACAGCGGCGTCGCCCTGCCCGCCAGTGCTGCCATTAAGGACACGCACCTGGCTTGGGTAAGCCCCGCCAACACCGCCAACGAGATTACCGACCGAGGCTTTAAGAACGTCAACCGCATCGTCGCCCGCGTTGACGCACAGGGGCCAGTAGGTGCGGACTTTGTGACGGATAAGCTGAAAGCCAAGAAAGTGTATATGCTCAATGACAAAACGGCTTATGGTGAAGTGCTTGCCAACGCGGTAGAGAAACTGCTGAAAGACAAAGGCACACAGATTGTTGGCAGTGAAGGTACTGAAGAGAAGAGTGACTTTAGTGCTATCATCCAAAAGATTAAACTGACCAAGCCTGATGTGGTGTACTTTAGCGGTATGTACAACCAAGTGGGTATATTTGCCAAGCAACTGCGTGAAAAGGGCCTGAAAATGCCTATTATGGGCGGTGACGGCTATGACAGTAATGATTTGCTGAGCATCGCTGGCTCAGGCACGCACGACATTTACTTTACCGCTACCGCCGCTCCTGCTGACGTGTTGCCTGCTGCCAAAAGCCTGGGCGCACTGTACCAAAAGACCTTTAAGCGCAGCATACAGGGTTTCGGTATTTTCGGCTATGACGCGACCAAAGTAGCCCTGCAAGGCATCCTCGATGCCATCAAGGCCAACGGCGGCAAACTGCCCAGCCGTGTGCAAGTAGAGAGCGCCGTACGCAATGTCAAGGCCATAGGTCTTATTTCGGGTAACGCCCAATTTAACAGCATCGGTGACCGCACCGAGTCTAAGCTGTATATCCGCAAGGCAGAAGGCGATAAATTTACTTTAGAAGGCGTTGTTACCGTAAAAGCCAAGAAATAATACGTACCACGACTTGATAGAAAAACGTAAGCGTTCCGTGGTATAGAAGCACAGTTAGTACTTTCCTGGCTGTGCTGGAATGAATTACATTCAGTATAGAGTAAAGGCCGTTGTAGTAGATACAATGGCCTTTACTATATTGTATTAACACTAGAACATATTCAAGTTGAGGAAAATATAGGTAATAGGGACAGCAAAGAGCAGTGAATCTAGCCGGTCTAAAATGCCGCCGTGTCCTGGCAGAGTATTGCCACTGTCTTTGGCACCGAGTGAGCGTTTGATCAGACTTTCAGCAAGGTCGCCCAGTTGAGAAGCGCTCGCTACCATCCCCGAGTAGATAAAGGCCCCGGCCAGTCCCCACTCACCGATGTGATAGGACCGCGTAACCAGCAGCACCACCATAAAGCTTGCCAGCAGACCGCCCACCGCGCCCTCAATGGTTTTGCCCGGGCTAACTTCGGGGGCCAGTTTGCGCTTGCCAAAAAAGTAACCAAAAAAGTACCCGCCAATATCGGCAGCAAAGGTCGCGAGCAGGGGCAAGGCGAAAAAGAACAGGCCGTCAGTGGCATTGGGGGTGTAGCGCAACATCAGAAAGTAGCCCAGCAGCCAGGGAATATACAGCAGACCAAAGGCGCTGTACACCACACGCTCTAGGGGCCGCTCACCTGGGCTGATGACCTCTATCACCAGCAAGTAACCCAGCGCCGCCGTAAGCACCACCTCGCGCCAGGAGCCGCCGAACCAGGGGCTGATACTCCAATTGGGGTAGCTAGCAATCAGCAGCGCCGCCCCAAACAGGTATAACGCTGTGTGGCGCACATCAATGTCGCGGGCCGAGACCATAGTCGTGTACTCGTGAAGCGCCAGCAGCCCAATAAGCAGCAAAAAGGGCAGCAAGGTTATCCAACCAAAGTACACCACCACACATATCAGCGCAAAGCCCACCACCGACGTGACCATACGCGTACCCAGAGACTCCATCTGCTTGGGCTTGGGGGCTGCCGCTTTTGCCGCTGCCTCGGCAGTCACTTCAGACGGATCTTCGGGAAGGGGCGGCACTGGGTTATTTGGCGGCACAGGGAGGCCACTCACCCTAGAATTTCTTGTTCCTTTGCCGTAACCACGTCATCCACTTTTTTGATGAATTCGTCGGTCAGTTTTTGCACGTCGCCTTCGCCGCGTTTTACTTCATCTTCGCCTAGGCCGTCCACCTTTTTCACTTCGTCAAGCGCGTGCTTGCGCAGGGAACGCACCGCGACTTTGGCATCTTCACCGTATGAGCGGGCATTTTTAACCAGGTCTTTGCGACGCTCCTCGGTCAGCATGGGCAGGCTGATAAAAATGGTGTCGCCTTTGTTGTTGGGATTCAGACCCAGGTCAGAGTCGCGGATGGCCTTTTCAATGGGGTTAAGCGCTCCTCTGTCCCAGGGGGTGATCACCAGAGTGCGGGCATCGGGCGTGGTGACGCTCGCCACCTGGTCAAGCGGCATGGTAGAGCCGTAGTAGTCCACCACAATCTTTTTCAGAATGCCAGGGTTGGCACGCCCCGTGCGCAACACGCTGAGATTGTGATCTAAGGCTTCAATAGCCTTTTGCATTTTACTGCGGGCCTCGGTTTGAATGCTTTTTAGGTCTGACATGGTGTACTCTCCTTGTGTTCAGGATATAGAAAGTGAAGAGAAAGTAAGCGTTAAGATGGATGCATTACATCATTCGGTACAGTGACCACTCAGTACAATGACACGGAACAGCAGTAAACGGGGGTAGAGCATAGGTCATAGGGCGCGTGTACCCCGGCCAACGGGACTTGTAAAGCGGCCAAGCGCCTGCAGCAACATGCAGGGTAAAGAACGTGTGGCCTAAGACCGTGCGGCGCTTGATGTAAAGACACGCAGCGGTCAGCAGCAGCGCCATAAATACCCAAACTATAACTTTTCCTACCGCCTGCGTCCCGCCGACTGGTTCTAGCTATCAATCAGTGTACCAACTCGCTCGCCTGCCAGGAGGCGGCTCAGATTGCCTTCCTCGAACAGGTCAAAGACCACAATGGGCAGTGACTTGTCCATACACAGGGTCAGGGCAGTGGCGTCCATAACGGCCAGGCGCTGCTCAACCACGTCCATATGGCTCAGGCGTTCAAAGCGTTTGGCATCGGGGAATTTTTGGGGGTCAGCGTCATATACGCCGTCCACTTTGTTTTTGGCCATCAGCACCACGTCGGCCCCAATCTCTAGGGCGCGTAGGGTGCTGGTGGTGTCAGTGGTAAAAAAGGGCGCACCGTTGCCGCCACCCAAAATAACCACGCGGCCTTTTTCTAGGTGGCGTATGGCGCGGCGGCGAATGTACGGCTCGGCAACCGCTTGCATCTGTATAGCGCTCATAACGCGGGTGGGGGCGCCCGCCGTTTCCATCGCATCTTGCAGGGCCATAGCGTTCATCACTGTGCCTAGCATGCCAATATAATCGGCAGTGGCAGGATCCATACCTTGCCCGTTTCGCGCTCCGCGCCACAGGTTGCCCCCACCAATGACGATAGCCAACTCTATACCCGTGCCTTCAAGAGCACCCACAATCAGTTGTGCCAGCTGCGCGGTGGTTTCAGGGCTGATGCCAAAGCCCTGTGGCCCCGCCAAAAACTCGCCCGAAAGCTTTAATAGTACTCGTTTATACGCCATAATTCCTCCGTAGCAAGTGCTTGTATCAGTGATGGGCGGCTACACTATAAAATATCAAAGAGTGACCAGTAACAGACGCGCTGATAGACAGTAATAGGGCGCTAAACAATCAACTGCCGTCATTGAATCAGAAACGACGTGATTGAATTGAAATCCGTACGCTAACATCAGACTGCTTAGCCTCTAAAAAAATCCAGCAACCACACTGGGCTACTGGACGTGAGGCGGCCCTCAGAATAAGCTGTCTACCATAACCTCTGTACTACAGGCTCGTTAAAGGGGCACAGTTGTATTAAGAACCGATTTCAAAGCGGACAAAGCGTTGTACCGCCGCGCCGCCCAGGTGCTGACTCACAGTTTTGCTGTTGTCTTTGACAAACTTTTGCTCGGGCAGCACGCGCTCTTCGTAAAACTTGCCAATCTGACCGTTGACAATTTTGGCGGCCAGTTCGGGGTTTTTGCCCTCATTGATGGCCTTGTTGGTCAGAATTTCGCGCTCTTTTTCAATGTCGGCGGCGTTTACTTCGTCGCGGGTCAAATACTGGGGGCGCTCGGCAGCCACATGCAGGGCCACGTCTTTGGCGTGTGAGCCTTCGCCGCCTTCCAAGTTGACCAGCACGCCAATTTTGCCGTTGCTGTGCACGTAGCCCGCCACGTTGTTGCCTTCCATGTAGGCTACGCGGTTGAGCACCAGGTTTTCACCGATTTTTCCAGCGGCAGCAGCAACAATGTCGCCCACCTTTTCGCCGTCAAGTTCAAAGTTTTTGAATACTTCTACATCGTCAGTCTTGGCTTGCAGTGCGGCTTGGGCCAGCTTTTCAACCAGGGCCTGAAAGTCAGAGTTGCGAGCGACAAAGTCGGTTTCGCTGTTGACTTCTACCATCGCGGCCTTGTTGCTGTCTTGCACCACAAAGCGCACCAAGCCCTCTTTGGCTTCGCGGTCAGCTTTTTTAGCCGCCTTCACGATACCGCGCTCGCGCAGCAGGGCCACCGCTTTGTCTTCGTCATTGCCCGCGTCAGACAGGGCTTTTTTGACGTCCATCATGCCAGCACCGGTCAGTTCACGCAGTTTTTTTATTGATTCCATCATATCGGTATCCTCCAAAAGTGAATAGGGGCAAAAAAACGGGGGCTATAGGGTGCGGGAAAATTGGTTCCTACAGCCTACAACCCCCATTCTACGGCTTAGGTTTAGCTACGGCCCTGGCTGCTTGTGACGTCAGCGACCTGGCTCTGATCGTCGGCTTGAACGCTTTGACTGCTCTCTTCGCCTTCAAGCTGGCTGCTCACGTCTTCACTGGCACCGCGGGCTTCAACGATCAGGTCGCCTACGCGGTGGGTAATCAGCTGAATGCTGCGAATCGCGTCGTCATTACCCGGCACGATGTAATCGATCACATCGGGGTCAGAGTCGGTATCGGCAAGCGCAATAACGGGAATACCCAGCTTGTTGGCTTCTTGCACAGCAATCACTTCTTTGGTGGGGTCAATAACAAAAATCGCGTCGGGCAGACGGGTCATTTTGCGGATGCCGCCGACAAAACGCAGCAAGCGGTCGCGCTCGGTACCCAGCTGGATACGCTCGGCCTTGGGGCGGTCGTTGATGCGGCCTGATTCAAACAGCTCATCCAGCTCAGCCAGGCGGTCAATGCGGGTACGCATGGTGCGGAAGTTGGTCAGCATGCCGCCTAGCCAGCGGCTGGTGACGTAGGGCATACCCGTGCGGCGGGCTTCCAACTCTACAATTTCCTGGGCCTGCTTTTTGGTACCCACAAACAAAATGGTGCCACCGCGCTCGGAGAGGTCTTTGATAAAGTCAAAGGAGCGGTCAATTTGCTTGAGGGTCTTTTGCAGGTCAATGATAAAAATACCATTGCGCTCAGCAAAGATAAAACGCTTAAACTTAGGGTTCCAGCGCTTGGTTTCGTGACCAAAGTGTACGCCCGCTTCTAGCAACTGCTTCATACCGATGTAAGACATGTTTGGTTCTCCTAAGCGTTGATAATTGAAATTTGTCATCCACGTGCCAGGAACAACTCCCAGACTTTGCCGCGACGCTTGAGCGCAGCAAATGGGTACGCGGGGACACCCAAAAAAAGATTTTAGCACGCCCGGCCCTATTGCGCTACACTACCGGGCGTGTTACGCCTGGCCTATTCCGTCTCAATGCTGCACTTTTTACCTGTGGGCCTGCTGCTGTACTTTTTCCCCGACACGCTCGCCGTCATGCTGGGTATTCACCCTATGTGGCTGGCACGGCTTAGCGGCGCAGCGCTGATGGCGTGGGGCATTATGTTGGCCCTGGCTCCGCGCTGGCCCCACACACTGCTGCGCTGGGGCATGGTGCTGGTCAATCTGCTGACCCTCGCCACCTTGCTGCCCGCCGCCCTCAAAGGCGCTGAACCGCACGCAGCACTACTGGTCGTCTGCACCTTACTGGGCGCGGCAGCAGTGGCCGGCATCATGGCCACAGACGGGTGACAGCCGACGCTCTATCAACGAACCGGTAGCTGACGGCTGGTTTACCGCTTTTTTCTGTAGTGACTTCTACCAGTAGTGACTGATACCAGTCGTAACTCATACCAAAGGATATTACCCTCATGACCGAACGACTCCAAAAAAGACTGGCCCGCGCGGGAGTGGCTTCGCGCCGCGCCGCTGAAGAACTGATCACGGCCGGGCGGGTGCAGGTGAACGGCGACGTGGCGACGCTGGGCCAGAGCGTCACCGAAGATGATCTGGTGGTGGTAGACGGGCAAATTGTGGCTCAGCCTGCCGCGCACCGCACCTTTGCCATGTACAAAAAACGCGGCATCATCACCACCTCGCATGACGAAAAGGGCCGCCCCGCCGTACTGGACTATGTGCCACAGGTGCCAGGCTTGCACCCCGTAGGCCGCCTTGACCGCGACTCAGAGGGGCTATTGCTGCTCACCACAGACGGCGAACTGACCCTGCGCCTTACCCACCCGCGTTACCAACACGAAAAGGTCTACCGCGCCTGGATAGACGGCGGCCTTCCCAGTGATGAGGTACTGGACGAACTGGAAGACGGGATAGAGCTAGAAGACGGCCTGACGGCCCCCGCCAGAGTAGACCGTGCGGGCCTGGGCCTGTATGTCACCATCCGCGAAGGGCGCAACCGCCAAGTGCGGCGCATGCTAGAAGCCGTAGGCTACCCCGTGACACGGCTGGTACGGGTGCGCCTGGGCGGTTTGTGGCTAGAAGACCTGCGCCCCGGCGAGTGGCGCGAACTGGACGAGCGCGACCTACACGACCTAGAGCACCCTGAGCTGGTGCCCGAAAATGTATGGCACCGCAAGCAGAAGCTGACGCATGAGCGCTGGGGATAGAGGGGCGTAAAAGTAGGGCGGCACCTTTCGGCCAGTGCTGAAATTACGGACGGTGCTGGAATAAGGCGCAGTTTGCATCAGCCCCTTATCTTCTCCCCCACCTGTGCCAGAAGTTGCCCGCTCAGGTCGGCGGCTTGCTGGGCAAGGGCGCGGCGCTGGGCTTGCCAGTGGGCTTGTTCCTCGCCTTTTAGGTGTAGCACATTGATATCCAGGGTCAGCAGGGCCGCGTCTGCCGCACCGCGCAGCAGGGCCGCACCGGCGCCCACGTCGCTTACCACGCCCTTGTCTATATCAGCAAGAATAGCCTGGGCCGTTTGCAGGGCCTGTACACACACCTGGGCAATCGCTAAGGGGGTTTGACGCGCCGCCGCGCCTGCCTGAGCCAGGGCGTGCTGGCGCGTTTGCTGCTGCTCGCTGGTGTCTTTGGGCAATTTGGCCGCCGCTATATACTGAGCAAATACGCTTACATCAGCGTCTGCGAGGGCTTTAAGTTGGGCCTGCTGCTCGCTGAGTTGCGCCGTACCTTGCTGGGCACAGGCGCTCAGCTTGCCGCCTTTTTTGTGCGCCTTTCGCTCACTGATACTCAGGGCCATAGCCACCAGGCCAGTGCCAAACGCCCCACTCAGCGCCGCAATGCTACCGCCCCCAGGAGTAGGCTGGTGGCTGGCAGTGGCACTCAGAAGTTGGTCGGCACTTTGGATCCACAGGGAAGGCGTCGTCATGAAACTTAATGTAGTGCGCCGGGCCTTTGGTGTTGCGGGTAGAGGGCAGGCAAAAATAAACACGGCAGAAGCTGCTGCCTAGGGGAGTGCACCACTTGCAGATCACATGAGCTTGTCTCATACAGATTCCGATTGATTTGGCGTACTTCCGAATCAATCTGAGCGGATACGAGTGGGAACAGCATACGGACTGCGCGGTATGGAGCCGCAGGCGGCGCTTTTC
>JAGLBF010000068.1:6047-12143 GCA_018260375.1 Deinococcus sp. | reverse complement strand
TGTTGAGTAAAGTTAAAGTTGCCACATATGGTATAATGTTGCCGCACTTCTTTATACGTTTAGCCCCGCCTTACTTTTGTTTATCCAGCTGTGCGCGTGCCAGTTTCCAGGCATCTTCAAAGACGGTGCTGCGTTCTGGGCGCACCATCACGCGGGCGAGGCCTTCGGCGAGGGTCATGTTAGGCAGCATCAGCGTGTTCTGGCGGCAGATATCGCCAAAGCAGGTGGTCGCTGTAGCCGAGTCGTGACTCTCCGCCTCTAACTTAAAGCTGACCTCAGGCCCGCGCAGTTCTACGCCGCACAGATCGGTGTGTTCGCGCGCGCACCTGCGCGTTTGGAAAGTAACTGCGTCTAGGTTCTCCCAGCCCAGAATGCTGGCAACCCAGCCTGCAAAGAGCAGAGCGGGGCGCTGGTTGCTTTCGGGCGCCCATACCGTCAGGTGGTTGACTTGCGGTAGGGCCTGAGCCGCGTCTTTGCTGTCAAATACCTGTGCCAGTGCCTCGCGCCACGCCGCCGAGCGCGACCAACCGAGGTCAGCCAGAGCGTAGTGCAAATTAGGCGGCAGGTCTAAGCGCAGGCTGTCGGCAATCACCTGGTCAGCCACCTCGGTGAGTTCGCTGAGTAAGCGGCCTTCGGGCGGGTCGTCACAGGCCCACCACACATGGTTGACCGTAGCAGAGCGCAGCAGCGGCAAAATAGCGCCCCGTAACTGCTCACCACTGGCAGACAAGGTCAGGCGCTCCACATACAGGCCGTTTTGCGGCACCAGCGAGGCGTCCAGGTTCACGCGGCCCGTACCTGTGCGCTCCATGATGCCGATAATCTGGCGGCCTGCATAGCGCCCTTCTAGGCCACTGAGGGCTTCTTGCACACGCGCAAAGTGCTTGGGCGTGGTCAGGGTGATGATATTACCCGTATAGGCGCGGGTTTCTATGTCGGTCTGTCCCCACAACTCATCGAGCTTGCGCTGGGCTTCACGCACCGTGGTGGGCAGTGGCCCCAGTGGTTTCAGTGTGGTATTCGTCACCTTGTCCGCCATATGTTACAGCCTCCTCCAGCGGCGCCCTGGGCCTATCAGTGCATCAGCCGCATCAGGCCCCCAGGTTCCCGCGTCGTAGTTAGGGAAATCGGTGGGTTTTATGGCGCTGGGCGAAGCATTGTCCCAGGCTTGTAAAATGCCCGATACGATTTGCCAGGCCTGGTCAACCTCGTCCGCGCGCGGAAAAAGGGTCGCGTCACCCAGCATCGCGTCAAGCAGCAGGCGCGAGTAGGGGCTTTCAAGCTGCGCGCCAAAGGCGTCATACCGGAAATCCATCACCACTTCGCGCAGCACGTTTTCTTGCCCAGGTGTTTTGCTCGAAAACTTGAGGCTCACGCCCTCGTCAGGCTGGATACGAAAGGCCAGTACATTGCGCTCTAAACCGCCCGGAAAAAGGCCCAGCGGTGGGCGCTTAAACACCACCGCAATCTCGGTGACTTTTTTGGGCAAGCGCTTGCCACTGCGAATATAAAAGGGCACCCCTTCCCATCTCCAGTTGTCTACCTCAAGCTTAAGGGCCACATAGGTTGGCGTAGCAGAATCAGGCTGCACACCGGGTTCTTCGCGGTAGCCAGGCACTTTGGCGCCGTCTAAGAGGCCTGAGCCGTATTGTCCGCGCACCGCTACCTCTGGCACGCGCTCTACGGGAATGCGCCGCACAGCCCGCAGTACCTTCACCTTTTCGTCGCGGATAGAATCAGCGTCAAAGGCGGCGGGCGGCTCCATGGCACTGAGTGCAAACACCTGCATCAGGTGGTTTTGTAGCATGTCGCGCACCACGCCCGCTTCTTCGTAGTAGCCCGCACGACCCTCCAAGCCCAGGTCTTCTGAGTTGGTAATTTGCACATGGTCAACATACGAACGGTTCCACAGCGGCTCAAAAATGGCGTTGCCAAAGCGAATCGCCATCAGGTTTTGTACCGTCTCTTTGCCCAGATAGTGGTCAATGCGGTACACCTGCGACTCATCCCAAAACTGGTGAATGACATCGTTAAGGTGCCGCGCTGAGGCCAGGTCACGCCCAAAAGGTTTTTCAATGATGATGCGCCGCCAGCCCTCGTCTTGTTGCTGCAACCCCGTGCGCCCCAAGCCGTTAGAGATCGGCTCAAACAAACTGGGCGGTGTTGACAGGTAAAAGAGGGCATTTTTGCGCCCGCCGTGCGCTTCCTCGGCCTCATCAAGCTGGGTTTTGACACGCTCGTACACTTCGTCGCCGCCAAAGTCGCCAAACTCGTAATACAGCAACTCGCGGAACTTTTCTAAGGCGCCTGGCTGCGGCGTGTCGGTTTCCTTGCTGGTTTTGAGGGCCTCTAGGGCGTAATCACGAAACTGCTCGTCAGTCATCTCCTGACGGCCCACACCCACCACATTAAAGGCGCTGCCCAGCAAACCGTCTTGCCACAGCCCAAAGACTGCGGGCAGCAGTTTGCGCTTGGCAAGGTCACCTGTGGCCCCAAAAATAACCAAGCTGGCGGGTTCAGGCGCTCGGCTTCGGCGCATGGCAGCCCGAAAGGGATTAGAGCCGTCACCGGCAACACGGGTCTGGGCTGTGACCACGCTTTCATCCTGCGGCGCGGGCTTGTCTGGTTTGCGGGCCGGAGTGCGCCGCGAGCTGGATGTTTTTTTGGTGCTGGCCTTGCTGGACGTTGCGGTGTCGGGTTGTTTGGGGTCAGGTGCTTTGTCTGCCATCAGTGTTTCTCCGTCTGTACTTCGTTGTTTAGGCCGTTGTTGTCAGCGTAAGCGGGATTAGGGTTGACAGGTTGCTGGCCCGTTTCACCGAGTTGGCGCTCTGCGTCAGCCAGGGGTACGCTCCCTTCAGGCAGGTTGCCGATGCGGGCCGTGTCGGGGGTATATGCTTCGGGCACTACGCTTTCTTTGGCAAATTCCTCCACCTTTTTCACGGCGTGTCCACCAAAGGCGCGGCGCATCGCCGAGAGCATCTGGCCGGCGTAGCTGAGTTTTTGCTGGCTTCGCAGGCGCATTTGCACGCTGAGGGTAATCACGGGGGCGGGCACACCTTCATCAAGCGCATCTACCACTGTCCAGCGGCCCTCACCTGAGTCAGCGACATAGTCCGACAGGTCGCTAAACTGTGGGTCGGCCTTGAGCGCGTCGGCGGTCAGGTCAAGCAGCCAGCTGCGAATGACGCTGCCGTGCCGCCACAGCTCGGCAATCTGGGCCATGTCCAGCTGCATCTCTTCCTTGGCGTGCATCAGCTCAAAGCCCTCGGCGTAAGCTTGCATCATGCCGTATTCAATGCCGTTGTGCACCATCTTTACGTAGTGACCACTGCCCGCAGGCCCCATGCGCCCCCAGCCTGTCGTCGGCGTGGGAGCCAGCGCCTGAAAAATGGGAGCCAGGGTAGTGATGGCGCGCTCGTCACCGCCAATCATCATGGCGTAGCCTTCCTTCAGGCCCCACACCCCGCCCGAAGTACCCACATCCACGAAGTGGATACCGCGCTCTGCCAGGATTTTGGCGCGGCGCTGGCTGTCTTTGTAGTTGCTGTTGCCGCCGTCAATGATAATGTCGCCCGCTTGCATGTGGTCAGCCAAGGTCATGACCGTCTGCTCAGTGGCGTTGCCGCTCGGCACCATCACCCACACGGCGCGGGGGCTAGGCAACTGAGCCACCAGTTCGTCAATGGTGCGTGCCCCCTGTGCGCCCCTGGCTTCTACCGCCGCAATATTGGCCTCGTTGAGGTCATAGCCCACCACCTGCTGCCCGCCCGCAATGAGCCTGCCCACCATATTGCCGCCCATCTTACCCAGTCCAATCATCCCTATCTTCATCGTGTCTCCTTAACGTACAGGTATCTATGTCACTTTCCTCGATGACTCAATAACGTCATACATGATAGCTTTATCGCCTCAGTGGCGGCTGAAGTGGGGCGCCAAGAATTGGAGATAAGGAGGCCATCAAACCTTAACGTGCGGAGGCACACAGCAACTGCAGTTCTAGAGTGTGTGAGTAAGGGATATGAAACTCATACATCAAACGCTGTCCACAACGAGCGAGCAATGAGTGTTCTATACGCTCATTGAACCGTGTCACAAAGGCGGTGAACTACGACCATTGCAATTAGGAATCTGTATGACGTGTTTTATCTTGCCGCGCAGCCAAAGCAATACCTAAAATTGACCAGGCAATAGGCGCTATACGAATAACATCAGGCCAAGTTAAGAGGTATACAGCATACGCTACCAGAGCTGCCGACAAACCCGGCAATGGTTTTAGGCTTGAAAAAATACCCAAGACAAGCAAAGCAAAAAAAAGTACTGCGCTTAGTACGCCGTAATTGAGTGCGTACTCTAAGTATTCGTTATGTACCTTATTTGTATCCGCAACTGTTACGATCTCTGGTTTAGTCTTTGTGTGCCATACTATGTACTGAGGTATATCAATAGCTTCTACAGAAGTTTTCCGGTACTGTACTATATCCTTTGTGCCGTGCTCCCTGAATAAATCTTGTGGCGCTCGTGAATTCATAGCGCGAGCCAAAGCATTGTCTCCCCATCCAAAGAGGGGCTTTTGCTGTATGCCATAGAGAGCCGTACTCCAAAGTACTCTGCGGCCATCTTTACTGATGATTGATTCGCCGTCTTCTGTATCAAATCCTCTTCCATTATCAAAGATAAAATTTACAGGTAAAAAAATGAGCAAAGCAGTGGTTAAATACGGAAAAGACCACCTTATTACACCTGGTTTATAAATAAATAAAACTACTAAACTCATTGCTCCTGCCAACCAAGCACTCCGGGTATAACTTCCTAGCCACGCCCAGGTGATAAGCAGTACTGCTAGTGGTGCAAGCCATTTCCACCGAAGTTTCTGAGTTAGAGCCACACAAGCAAGAGGCAATAATAAAGCCAATAATCCCCCCAAATATCCACGGTTGCCAAGCAGTCCACCCATTTTGGTGGCTACTGTTCCCGTAAATGCTCCTTCACCTATAATACCTACCAGATGAAATTGCTGGAGTATGTTAGAGATTGCCGCAATAATTCCAAGGATTAAATAACTATGAACCAAATAGCTTAACGTTGTCTCTTTGTCCTCAGTATACAGACTCATCGTTGCTAAAGCGATCAGTACGTATAATATGTGCATTAACACACCGTCCGAGCGACCAGTTATCCCCAATAACATTTCAAGATTGGAGTGATAGAACACTGATGTAATAATAGACACCAAAAAGATGAGCAAAAGTAGGATTCTATTTTTATATGACCGATATAAGACTGGAAAATTAATATTTATAGCGGTTAATGGAAAAATAACCAGATAGAGCCACCATAATTTCGGCAAAAGGTAAATATCATCAAAATTAACAGTGATGTCAGGCCTGATCACCAAAGGCAGAAAAGCTAGTACCTGCAGAAGTAGTAGTCTGAAAGTTGCCTTTTTATTATGTGCATCTCTGTTGCTCATGCTTGGACTGCCTTTTAAAAATAGAAGGGTTTTGGTGAAATTATTACTATAATCGTTAATTATTATCTTGTCTGTAGTAAAATTATACTCAAGATGATTTTTACTACCATGTATTTATATAAAATAAGGTAAGCGGCGCTAGTAATAGAGCGCCGCTTACCTTTAGCTGCCGATCGACAGACCATTCTCAGTGACCGTATAAATCTTCTTGCCATTTGGGTGTCTAACCTCAAACTTAAAGTGGTCTGGTTGAGAAAGATCCTGTAAGGCCATGCCGTCACAGACATTTGTACCGTAAGTTTCTTCAGCGTCAGCTGTACCATAAAAACTGGAAAGTGGTGGAACAACTGAAGTTTCAGGATGGTCTATACGGTACACCGAAACAGCTTTTACTAAAGTAGTGGCACAGGAGAGTGCTGAAACATCATAAGCACGCTTTTGTGCTGCCAGCAGATTGGGGAAAAGTGTAACAGCCAAAATACCAATAACAGCAATGACAATTAACAGCTCTATAAGTGTAAAACCAGCTTGATTTTTCATAACAGGTACCTAGTGAGCCAAAAAGTCCCTCACCAACCAAAGGCGAGGGACTTTAAGCGAGGCTAAGATTAGCTGTTGGTGATGCC
>JAGLBF010000068.1:0-5947 GCA_018260375.1 Deinococcus sp. | reverse complement strand
TTGCCGTCAGCAGCAGCAGTGCCGGTGATGGTACTACCGGAGGGCAGGTTGGTGCAGGCGCTGGCGCCATACAGGTCATCCTTGGTAGCGTCGCCGTAGAGGTCAGCAGCAGCAGGGGTAGCGCTGGTGGTGGGGTGGTCTACGCGGTAGATGGCTACGGCTTTGGCCAGACCGTTGGCACAGCTGAGGGCAGCGGTGTCATACGCACGCTTCTGGGCACCCAACAGGTTGGGAATCAGAACGGCGGCAAGGATACCGATGATGGCGATGACGATAAGCAGCTCGATAAGGGTAAAGCCTTGGGTGTTGTTCTTCATGGTGGGTCTCCTTTGTGTTTGGCGCTGGCGGATAGGTTTATTTAATATGCCCGCCTGCTGCCTTTTTTATTGCTAGCTTCTTTGGGGCGCTATCTGCGTTCCCTCGGTTGCTGAGATAAGATTACTTACTTCACTATTACGCTTATCTGACAATTCACCTTGTGAACCTTAATGGTTGCCCACTTTGTCCCTTACCCCTAGGACACGCCGCTATAGCGTTCTTTTTGAGGCTGGCGCTGCCGCACCTGTGTTGTAGTCAGGCGCTGGAATAAACGTCGCTGCTGTAAGAAAACTGAACATGATGTGCCAGACAGCAAACACAGGACTTTTGCGGGCAAACTGTTTGATGAATAGGCCAAAAAAGGCCCAGCGATTGACAGGGCTCACAGCGACTGATAGGACTCAACGGTACGGTGCCGTATGACAAGAGGACGTGGGCTACCAGTTGCGGGTTAAACCCTATTGAGCACGAGGTGAAAGAGGGGCAGCGGTCGCTAGCATCAAGTACACTGCGGTAGCGCAGGGGGCGGCCCTGGGGCTGTACTTGAATCAAGCGCAGTGCGTGTGCCCCGTGGTGGACGGTACGCAAGGTCTATCAGGCCGCTGGTTGCTGACTGTGGGCTGACCACTGCTGGCCCCGTGTCTGCGCCCTGTGGTCAGTACCTCTACCCAAAAATCAAACTTGGTGCTACACTCTTTGTCGCACTGCTGAGTAAATCAGCGACGCTCGAACCTGGTCAGAGTCGGAAGACAGCAGCCATAAGAGATGCTCGCCGTTGTTACTCAGCGGTGTTTTTTGGCTTTTTTGCGCCAATTACCTGGTCGCCTTGCGGTGAGCTGACCCGCACGTCACAAAGCCAAGGGCCCAAAAGCGAACAGGGTAGCTGTTGTGTCAGCAATGCACCGTATAATGCTCTGCATGAGCGTAATTCCCTATGTCATTGAACAGACCGGGCGCGGAGAGCGGATGTATGACATCTACTCGCGCCTGCTCAAAGACCGCATTATTTTTCTGGGTACGCCCATTGATTCGCAGGTTGCCAATACGGTAGTGGCCCAGTTGCTGCTGCTAGACAGCCAAAACCCCGACCAGGAAATACAGATGTATATCAATTCTCCTGGCGGCGAGGTGTATGCTGGGCTGGCCATTTATGACACCATGCGCTATATCAAAGCGCCCGTCAGCACCATCTGTGTGGGCATTGCCATGAGCATGGGCAGCGTGCTGCTGATGGCGGGCGACAAAGGCAAGCGCCTGGCCCTGCCCAACTCGCGCATCATGATTCACCAGGGCTCTAGTGGCTTTCGTGGCAACACCCCCGACGTAGAAGTGCAGGCCAAAGAAACCCTGTACCTGCGTGACAAACTGGTAGATGTCTACCACACGCACACCGACATCCCCACCGAAAAATTGCTGCGCGATATGGAGCGCGACTACTTTATGTCGCCCGAAGAAGCCGTAAAATACGGGCTGATTGACGCGGTGATTGAGAGTACCCGCCAAACGCCCAGCGCAAACCAACGAGGAGGAACCGACAATGGCTGACCGTTGTTCATTTTGTGGCCGCTCGCACCCGCAGGTGGCCCAGCTGATTGAGGCCCCCGGCCGCACCGCATTTATCTGCAACGAGTGCGCCGAGCGTGCCTTTGACCTGGTGAAGCAGCAGCGCAAAGACGCAGGGCAAGAGTTTAGCCTAGACGAACTGCCCAGCGCCAGAGAAATCAAAGCGTACCTTGACGAGTTTGTTATCGGGCAAGACGAGGCCAAAAAAGCCCTGGCAGTGGCGGTTGTAAGCCACTACCAGCGCCTGCAACACCCCGATGTAAACCTCCAGAAAAGCAACATTTTGCTTATCGGTCCTACGGGCACAGGCAAAACCTTGCTGGCGCAGTCGCTGGCTGAGATGCTGGAAGTACCCTTTGCGATTGCCGACGCGACCACACTCACTGAAGCGGGCTATGTAGGCGACGACGTAGAAAACGTGATTGTACGCCTGTTACAGGCTGCCGACTACAACGTAGAAGCGGCTGAGCGCGGCATCATTTACATTGACGAAATAGACAAGATTGCCCGCAAGTCCGAAGGCACAAGCATCACCCGCGACGTATCGGGCGAAGGCGTGCAGCAGGCGCTGCTCAAAATCATTGAAGGCACCGTAGCCCAGGTGCCACCGCAGGGCGGACGCAAGCACCCACAGCAAGAGCTGGTGCAGGTCAACACCAAGAACATTCTGTTTATTGTGGGCGGGGCCTTTGAGAGCATGACGGAAATTGCCCGCGCCCGTACCAATGTGCGCGGACTAGGCTTTGGGGCTGAGTACAAAGATGAAGAAAAAGCCGAGCTGCGCTTTTTGCCCGAAGACCTGGTCAAATTTGGCCTTATTCCTGAATTCGTGGGCCGTCTGCCTCTGGTTGTGCAGCTTCAAGAACTGGACGAAGAGGCGCTGGTACGCATTTTGACTGAGCCACAGGGTGCTATCATCAAGCAGTACCAAGCCCTCTTTGGATTTCAAAACGTTGACCTCAATTTTACCGACAAGGCCCTGCGCGAAGTAGGTCAACGCGCCCTAGCCCGCAAAACAGGCGCACGTGGTCTGCGCGCCGTGCTAGAAAAAGCCATGACGGATCTGCTGTTTGAACTGCCGATGGAAGGGCTCAAGACACTCACCTTTGATGCCGACAGTATCGATGAGCCACTCAAGCTACTTGAGTCTAAGGGACTCAAAAAGTCTGCCTGATAGCAACATAGGTTACAGCGCCATGAGCCTCCCAGTTTTACAATACGGGATGCTCATGGCGCTTTTTACTGCGGTATTCACTCAGTAACTAGACCCGCTGACATGTAAACATTGACCGACTAAAGGCACATGCCTTTTACAACACAAAGGAGACCACATGATTTGGGAACTACCCGTTGTTGCACTGAGAAATATGGTGATTATGCCCGGCATAACCATGAATGTAGATGTGGGTCGCCCCAAGAGCAAGCGCGCTGTAGATGAGGCCCAGGCCGCTGACCGACGCGTGTTGGTGGTGACCCAGCGCGAAGCCGCCACTGACGACCCCATGCCCGCTGACCTGTATGACGTGGGAACGCTGGCGGTGATTAAGCAAGTGGTGCGCCTGCCTGACAGCACCTACCAGGTACTTCTGGAGGCCCAGGAGCGCGTGAAGGTGCTTGAGCAAGTGCCTGCCCAGTACCTGCGTGTGCGGGTAGAAACGCTCGACACCACCCAAGAAGGCCAAGCTGACGAACTGCGCGTGCTGACCGACGAAACTCGCAGCGCCTTTGAAGACTATCAGCGCCAGAATAAAAACCTGCGCTTAGAGAACTACCAGCTAGAGAGCATCAAAACACTGAGTGACGCGGGCGAGCTGGCTGACCAGATTGCCCACCACGCCACCTGGACGCTGGAAGAAAAGCAGGAGGTGCTGTCAACTGCCGCGCCCCAGGAGCGCCTGACGGTGGTTTACAAACTGCTCAGCCGCGACCTTGAGCGCTTTAACCTCGACAAAAAAGTGTCGGGCCGCGTCAAGGAACAGATGGACGCCAACCAGCGCGAGTATTACCTGCGCGAGCAGATGAAGGCCATTGGCAAAGAGCTGGGCGGCGGCGAAGAAGGTCCAGCTGAGGTAGAAGCCCTGCGTGAGCGCGTGGAGGCTGCTGGCATGCCGGAGCCTGTCAAGGAAAAGGCCCTCAAAGAATTGCAGCGCCTAGAGCGCACCCCCGGCGGCAGTCCAGAAGGTACGGTTGTCCGCAACTACATTGACTGGCTGCTGGATATTCCCTGGGTGCAGCGTGACGAAGAAATCCTGGATATTGCTCGTACCCGTGCCATTTTGGATGATGACCACTACGGCCTAGACGACGTCAAAGAGCGCATCCTGGAGTTTCTGGCGGTGCGCCAACTCACCCATAAACCCGCCGAGCTGGATGAACAAGGTAACCCCAAAGCCCGCAGCGCCGAAGAGCGCATAGACGACGCCGAGCTGCGCGCACCTATTTTGTGCCTGGTGGGGCCTCCTGGGGTGGGTAAGACCAGTTTGGGCAAAAGCATCGCCCGCAGCCTCAACCGCAAATTCGTACGTATGGCCCTGGGCGGCGTGCGCGACGAGGCTGATATTCGCGGACACCGCCGCACCTACATCGGCTCTATGCCTGGGCGCATTATTCAGGGCATGAAGACGGCGGGCGTGGTGAACCCCATCATGTTGCTTGACGAAATTGACAAGATGAGCAGCGACTGGCGTGGCGACCCCTCAAGCGCCATGCTCGAAGTGCTTGACCCCGAACAAAACCACACCTTTCAAGACCACTACCTAGAAGTCAACTACGACCTGTCGCAGGTGATGTTTATCACGACCGCTAATAGCCTGCAAACCATCCCCAGGCCACTGCTTGACCGCATGGAAGTGATCCAGATTGCGGGCTACACCTTGCTTGAAAAAATGGAGATTGCCCGCCGCTATCGTCTGCCCCGCCAGCTGCGCGGTCACGGGCTTGCGGGCCGCTTAGAGGTTACCGACGCGGCTTTAAAGCGCATTGTTGAGGAATATACCCAGGAAGCGGGTGTACGTAACCTTGACCGCATGCTGAGCAAACTCAGCCGCAAGGCCGCCCGTGAGCTGCTGGAAAAGCCCTGGGAGGGCGTGAAGGTTATTGACGCCGCGCAGGTAGACAGCTATCTGGGCATCCCCACCTTTAAACCTGAACGCAAAGAAGACGAGGCCCAAGTGGGTGTAGCTCAGGGCCTAGCGTGGACATCGGTCGGCGGTACGATGCTGGTGGTTGAGGCGCTCAGCACCCCTGGCACAGGCAAAATCAACATGACCGGCTCTCTAGGTGACGTGATGAAAGAGTCGGTGCAAGCGGCAGTGGCCTACTTGCGTAAAAACGCCCACCGCTACGGCGCTGACCCTGAGTTTTACAAAAACACCGACATCCACGTTCACTTTCCTGACGGAGCGACCCCCAAAGACGGCCCTAGCGCGGGCATCACCATTGCCACTGCTGTGATCAGCGCCATTACCGGCCGCCCAGCTCGCATGGACGTGGCGATGACAGGCGAAATCAGTCTGCGTGGGCGCGTACTGCCCATCGGCGGCGTCAAAGAAAAACTGCTCGCCGCGCACCAGGGCGGTATCCGCGAGGTGATTGTGCCTATTGACAATGCCCCGCATCTGCAAGACATCCCCGAAGCCATCCGCAATGACCTCAAGATTTACCCGCTGAGCAACGTGGGCGAAGTGCTTGACTTGGTCTTGCTGGCCCAGCCTGAGGCACAAGCGGGAGGCCTTAGCGCTCCGCCCGCCAACCTGGGCAAATCGGCCGCCCAGAACGCCGGGGCCTAGGATATAAGCTAGAAAATAAGGCGGTATCAGTAACACCTACACCTCAACAAAAGCCGCTTACCCTACAGGTAGGCGGCTTGTTAGGTTGGTATGATACGGATTCCGATTGATTTGGCGTACTTCCGAATCAATCCGAGCGGATGCGAGTGGGAACAGCATACGGATTCCGCAGTATGGAGCCGCAGGCGGTGTCTTCCCGACTGTGGTGGAATTTAGCGGAATACGTATGAGTCTTGAAGCTTGCTAAAAACGCGGTAAAAGAAGGCCAGCGGCCTTAG
>JAGLBF010000067.1 GCA_018260375.1 Deinococcus sp. | reverse complement strand
TTGCGCCAGCACCAGCTTGGCGATGGTTGCCAGCGGATACACGGTAGCGTAGCTGACATTCGGCTCGTCGCTTTTCATGGTTTCAGTGGCAAACCCCAGCACGGCGGGCTGTGTTTGCAAGCCTGCCAAGAGGCCCGTGGCGTGTACAAAGGGTACCTTTTGCACCTTGTGGGTCAACCACAACAGCGTCATGGCGGCAAGCGTAGTGACCACTGTGCCCGCCATAAACAGCTTTAGGCCCAGCGGACTAGAGATGGTGCTAAAAAAGGCGTACCCGCTGCGGCTGCCCACACCTGCCAAAAACAGAATCAGGCCGATTTGCCGTAGAGTCAGGTTGGCGTTGTACGGCAGTTGCCAGTTGAGCGGGCCAGTTCTACCAGTAGCCCCCAGGATCAGCCCCACAATAAGCGGGCCGCCTGCCAGCCCCAGCTTAAAGGTCTGCCCGCCGCCCATCGGTATAGCGATCAGCCCCAGCAGCAGGCCCAGCGCAATGCCCACACTAAACGTCATGGCATCTATTTCGCTCAGGCGGTGGTAGCTGTCGCCAAACAGCTTGGTCAGCGCGGGGATCTGGTCGCGGGGCGCTACCACGCGCACGCGGTCGCCCAGTTGCAGCACGGTGTTTTCAGTGGCCAGCTGGTCGGCATCGCCGCGCCGCATACGGGTGACGGTTGCGCCGTATTTTTCGTGCAGCGACAAATCGCCCAGACGCTGCCCCGCCACGGCCTGCTCAGAGACAAACATGCGGCGCATATCTAGCTCGCTGCGGTTGGACTCTAGCTGTTCGCCCAGGTTATCGCCAATCAGCGGCGCGGCGGTGGCAAGCTCATGCGCTGGCCCAATCAGGCTGATGGTGTCACCTGCTTCTATCTCGTGGCGCAGGCGTTCGTCATACAGACCCGCCAGTTGCAACTTGTCGCCGTGGCGGTAGCGCCCGATGCGAATGCTGTGGGGCATCTCCAGCAGGGCTTCGGGGCGGCGCACATACACGCTGATGTGCTCAATCGGTTCGGGCGGCGTGGCTGCTGGGATTTTCCACAGGGCCTTGAGCAGCGAAATCGCCAGCAGCGTGGCGATTACCCCCATCGGGTACGCCACCGAGTAGGCCACCACCGGTTCACTCAGCACCGCCTCGCTGACGCCGCTGCCCTTAAGCCGCTCGATTACCCCCGCCAGCGCTGGCGTGTTGGTCATACTGCCCGCCAGCAAGCCCGCCGCGTAAGTGCCCTTAAAGCCCAGCAGCTTGGCCGAGGTAACCACCAACCCCACCGCCAGCGCAATGACAACCAGCACGGCGGTATTGTCACGCGGCCCGGCTTTTTTCATGGCGCTAAAAAAGGCCGGGCCACTGGCCACCCCGATGGTGTACACAAACAGCACCAGCCCAAACTCGTACAAAACAGGCGGCGTTTTGAGGTTGGGATCCAGTGCGCCAAAGGCCAGCCCCGTAAACAGCACGGCGGCAATCCCCAGCGAAAACCCCCGAATATTCAGCCGTCCCAGTGGGTAGCCGATGGCAGCAATCATAAAAAGCAACAGGAGCGGGTTGTCAATAAGTAGTTGAATCATAAAGTGCTACTCCTCGCATCAGTTTTAGTCTGTTATTCCCAATGTGGCATTCCCAGTCTGTCATTACTCAGTGTGGCATTACTCAGTGTGGCATTAATCAGGGTGGCACTGGCTTGTCAGCTGGCTTACTGCACCACCACAAGTTGCTCACTACAGGGTATACGGATTCCAACTTGAACTTTGCTTATAAACACAGTGAAAGAAGGCGAGCAGGCATAGAAAAAGTGCATATTTCGCGGTATGTAAGCGCCAGTGGCGACTTTCTAAAAGTGCTGCAATGGAGCGCAATTCGTAATTACCTGTTCACAGGCCACTGTATTCTAGAGGCTCAGATGATTGCTCACGTCTTGCGCCCTGGCCTATTACCCCTACCCCTCACCCGCTGGCTTATTGCTGAAGTCGCCCTCCTGATACTGTGCGGTACAGTGGTACTGCTGCTGCCCCAGTCTCACCGTGCGCCTCTTCATATCATTGACGCGCTGCTGCTGGCAGCCAGTGCGGTGTGTACTACGGGCCTGAGCAGCGTCAATGTTTCGCAGGTGCTGACTCCCTTTGGGCAGGTGTGGCTTAGCGTGTTGATAGAGCTGGGTGCGCTGGGTACTTTGCTGCTGGCCTTTAGCGTGGTAGAGATGGGCCGCAGCGTGTTGAGCGACCAGTCTATACATGACGCCTGTGAGGAGCTGGGCATCGGTTCACAGTATGACTTTCGCGAGCTGGTGCGGCGGGTGTTTGGCCTGGCTTTTGGCATTCAGTTTATAGGCTTTTTGTTGCTACTACCCGACATGGTTCGCCTTACTGACCCCGTGCAGGGCCTGCGCTTTGCCTTTATGCATACCATCATGGCCTTTGGCAACGCGGGCTTTGGGCTGTGGCCCGACGGCGCGGCGCGGCTGAGTACGCTGTCGCTGTGGGTCATTATGGGGCTGGTGGTACTGGGCGGGCTGGGCTTTGTGACGCTTGACGAGCTGTACAGGCGATTTGTCCACCGCTGGAAACGTGACCCAGGGCCGCTCCCGCCGCTCTCTACCCAGTCGCAAGTGGGCCTCAAGATGACCGCTGGCCTGCTGGTGCTGGGCGCACTCAGCTTCGCCGCACTGGAATGGTCACATTCTGGCACGCTGGGACCTCTGGCACCTGCCCAAAAGCTGCTGCACGCCACCTTTCAAACGACGGTGACGCGCTCGGCAGGCTTTTCTACGCTGGATTACGGGCTTTTTAGTGCGCCCACTGTGCTGCTTATTATGGGGCTGATGTTTGTGGGCGGCAGCTCTGGCTCTACGGCGGGCGGCATCAAAATCACCACGCTGGCGGTGCTGCTGGCCGCCACCCGCAGCACCATCAGGCGCGAAAATGAGGTGATTTTGGCAAAGCGCACTGTCCCCACCACCGTGCTGATGCGCGCGCTGACAGTGGTTACCCTGGCCCTCTGTGCCATCGGTGCGGGTACCCTCGCCCTGATGCTCAGCGAGAGTAACAAAGGTTACCGCCCCATCGCCCTGATGTTTGAAGCCATCAGCGCCTTTACTACCTCGGGCCTGAGTATCAATCTCACGCCGCATTTGTCGTTGACAGGCAAACTGGTGTTGGTGGTGCTGTTGTACCTGGGGCGTGTGGGCCTGCTGGGGCTGGTGCTGAGCATGTACACCGTGAAGCCTTTGTCGCCGTATCCTGAGATAGAGCATGAATTCACAGTGGGGTAGCAGGACACTTTTTGATAGCTTGTCACGCCCCGTGTCAAAGTTGTCGCTGCTGGCCTGGCCTGACAAAGATTCCGATTAAATCAGAAACGACCTGATTGAATGAGGGCGGATACGAGTAGAAAAAGATACGGGTTCCCTGATATAGAAGTTCAGTCGGTGTTTTTCTGACTGTACTAGAATGAAACTGTACTGGAATGGATCGCAGCCCGTATCATACGGATTCCGATTGATTTGGCGTACTTCCGAATCAATCCGAGCGGATGCGAGTGGGAACAGCATACGGGTTTCGCGGTATGGAGCCGCAGGCGGCGCTTTTCCGACTGTGGTGGAATTTAGCGCAGCCCGTATGCTGGCAACATTTACCTGCTCCCTTCCCTTTTGCTACAGTGGGCCTTTGTGACTACTGACCCGGCAACCGCTCAAATTACCCTTCAGGCCAGTATTACCCCTGACGAACTGGCACGCTACGCGGTGGCGCTAGCCAATACACGCGGCGGACAACTGCGGGTACTTGCCAGCCAGCATGCAGGACAGCACCTGCACCCGCTAGAGATTACCCACGCCATTTTTGCCCTCAGCGGCGGCAAACTGACTGTGAATGTCTGGCAAGAAGCGGGGCAGGGCGACCTATTGATTCAGGTGCCTCAGGCCGCCTATCTTTTGGCAGCGCCTGATGGCTCAGTCAGCGCCTGGGACGGCAACAACTTTGTCCCCGTGACTCCCGCCAACGCCAACCTAAGCGCCCAGCAAGACTTCACTGCCACCGTGCCGCTGACCGCTAGCCTCGCTGACCTAGACCCCGTAGAGGTAGCGCGGCTGCGTGCGTTATCGCACAAGGGTAACCTGTCGCGGCTGGCTGACCTGGACTTTTTGCGCGAGCTGGGCCTGGTGGTTGACGTTCACACGCCCGCAGGTCAGGAACTGCGGCCTAATATCGCGGGCTTACTGCTGGCAGGCACCGAGCGGGCCTTAAAGGTGCATGTGCCGCAGGCCGAGGTGTGTTATTACCACCACATCGACAGCGACGTAGAGTTTCAGTTTCGTGAAGACCAGCTCAAGCCGCTCACCTCGGCCCTATCGCGCCTGTCTGACCTGATACAAGCCCGCAACAGCTTTACACCCGTGCAGGTGGGGCTTTTTAGAATAGAAGTCTGGGATCAAGATGAAGCCGTGTACCGTGAGGCGCTGCTCAATGCCCTAACCCACCGCGACTACCAGCTGCGTGACGTGGTGCATGTGCATCACTACCCCGACAGATTAGAGATTATGAACCCCGGCGGGCTGAGCGGCGGCATCACCACCGAGAATATTTTGCGCCACCAACCCAAGCGCCGTAACCCGCTGCTCGCCGAAGCCCTCGCCCGACTGGGTTTGGTGGAGCGCGCAGGCGTAGGCGTTGACAAGATGTATTCACTGATGCTCAGGTACGGCAAAGAGCCGCCCGAATACCTCACCTATCCCGACGCGGTGACGCTCAGCCTGCACAACCCTGGTTTTAACGCGGCGTTTGTGCGCTTTGTGGCCCGCAAGCAAGAGGAGATGCAAACGCTGTCGCTGGATATGCTGATTGTGCTGTCGCTGCTGGGCCGCGAGGGACAGGCGTCACGCGCCAAACTTGCCCGCGCCCTACAACTGCCCGAAGAGCGCACGCCCAGATTGCTGAGAATGATGGAAGAACGCGGCCTGATAGTCTCCGAGCGCGTGGGCCGTGAGCGCATCAACAGGTTGTCTGACGAAGCGCTAGAGGTGCTGGGCCAAGCTCAACCCGTCAAATCTGGAGCGGTTGACACCCCCAACAGTACGACCCCCTCTACCCGCGCAACCCCCACCAAGAGTGCCGCCAAAGGTAGAGCCAAGCCCAGCACAAAACCCGCGCCCAGCAGCCCTGCAACACCTACCCCCATACGGGCCAGCCGTGAGCAAGCTCTGGCCATCGCCCTACAACTGGCCCAGCACGGCGTGACCAACCGTGAACTGCGCCAGGTGTGCACGCTGTCATCACAAGCGGCGTGGCGGGTGCTGAGCAAGCTGACCCAACAAGGGCAACTGCGGCGCGAAGGCACCGGTGGGCGCAACATTCGCTATTTTGTAGCAGGATAGCCAACAGGAGGTAGGAACAAGTACGCGTTGCGAGCTATAAAAGCGCAGACAGCGCCTTTTCTACTGTGCTGGAATGAAGCGCAATGTCTATAAGGGCGGGTGATAACCAGCAGCAAACTGTTGTTATCTCTGCCCTGCGTAGCGACGGCGAGAGTGGGCCACCTCACCACCCCTCCAGGTGCCATCAGCCATACTTAATACAATGGAAAGAATCATGTTTCGTGCCAAAATACACCGCGCTACCGTCACTCAAGCTGACCTAGACTATGTGGGTAGTATCACCATTGACCAGAACCTGCTGGACGCAGCAGATATTCTGGTTCATGAGCGTGTGGACATTTACAACATCACCAACGGCAACCGCCTGAGCACCTACGCTCTATCAGGTGAGCGCGGCACAGGCATCATCGGCATCAACGGGGCCGCCGCGCACCTGGTTCAACCAGGCGACATGGTGATTATCGCCGCGTATGGCAATTATAGCGAAAGCGAAGCGCGCAGCATTAACCCCACGGTAATTGTCGTGGATAAAGACAATAGAATTGTATAGAGTCAGCAGGTGCTCAATAGCGCAGCAAAATACAAAAGCGCCCGTCTATCCTATAAAAAGGCTGGCTTTCTCTCTAATGTTTTCTAAGTAGCTCCCAGTTACAGCTCCAGTTCTACCAGCAGCTACGCTTTGCCTATTCATTCTGTTGCTTATTTATTCTGCTCAAGGTAGAGGTGCATGATGATGCACGATCTACCTGGCAGGCTCTTATTGTCCGTCACCCTGCTCTAGTTTCTCTATACGCGCTTCCAGGGTTTGAATACGGCGAAGCATCGCAGCCAAGACCAGGGCGTAGTGGTCGTACAGTTTGGGGCGCTCCATCTTGTGCTGCCCGTTCATCCAGCCGCTAAGCAGGCGCTCGGCTTGCTGTAAAACCTCGCTGTCGTCTACGTCGCGGGCATTGCGGCCTTGCAAAATGGCAGCGGCAAAGTTGATTTCGTGCTCATCAGAGGGTGTGCTGGGGTTTTCGGCAGAAGGGTTATGGCGCCTGAACATAGACTTTATTGTGCCGCACTTGCCCTACCCGGTACTCGCTTACACTGTAGCCATGATGCCAACCAGCCCAGATATTGATACGTACGGCCCACTGCACGTGGCCACCCTCAGAAACGGCCCCGTCAGGCAAAATGCCGTGCTGGTGTGGGACGACACCACCCAAGAAGGCTACCTGATAGATCCGGGCGACGAGGCCCAGCGGCTGCTAGCCTGGGTCAGAGCGCTGGGCGTACAGGTCAAAGGGATTGTGCTGACGCACGGCCACTTTGACCACATCGGCGCGGTGGAAGCCCTGCGCGGTGAACTGTCTGCCCCTGTGTACCTGCACGCGAGCGATTTGCCGCTGTACCGAACAGGTCAGCAGAGCGCGGCGTACTGGAACCTTCCCTTTGTCCAGCCTGCCGACCCCGACTTGTGGCTTACCCAGGGCCAAACCCTGCCGCTGGCCGACAGCACCCTCACCGTGCGCGAACTTCCAGGGCACGCCCCAGGTCACGTGGTACTTACTGGCGCAGGTTTTGCAGTGGTGGGTGACACCCTGTTTGCGGGCAACGTAGGCCGCACCGACTTGCCCTACGGCGACCACGAACAACTGCTGCGGGGCATACATCAAGAGCTTTTGACTTTACCAGACAACACGGTGATTTACCCAGGTCACGGTAAAACCACCACCATCGGCCGCGAGCGGGCGGAGAATCCGCACCTGTAAGGCTTTCCGACTGGGCTGGAATGGAGCGCAGTCCGTATAACTACACCCCGGCACATCTGCGCTCGCTGACTTTTTCCGGCCATCACCTGTCCCCTTTCTACCCTTTGCTGACACCTCCCTGACTCCTTTCCTTCATAATGAGTAGCGTGAGCCATGTGGTCGTCATAGAAGATGAAAGCACCGTGCAGGGCGTACTGAAGTTTCACCTAGAGCGCGCGGGCCTGCGGGTGTCGGCGTTTGGCACTGTAGAGGAGGCGCTGAACAGCCTAGAACATGCCGATGCACTGGTGCTGGACTGGATGCTGCCAGGTGAAAGTGGCTTGAGCTTTTTGCGCCGTCTGCGTGCTGACCCAGAACTTCGCAAACTCCCTGTGCTGATGCTCACCGCCCGCGCCGCCGAAGCCGAGCGGGTTGAGGGCCTAGAGACAGGAGCCGATGATTACCTGACCAAACCCTTTAGCGCCGCCGAGCTAGTCGCCCGCGTGCGCGCCCTGCTGCGCCGCACCCAGGCCGAGGTACTTCAGGTGCTTCAGGTGGGGCCCCTTACAATTGACGTGTCGGCAGCAGAAGCCAGCAAGGACGGTATAGCGCTCAACCTCACCCGCCGCGAGTTTGACCTGCTCACCTTTTTGGCAACCAACGTGGGCCGCGTGTACTCGCGCACCGACCTGCTTGACCGCGTGTGGGGCGCTGACTTTTTGGGCGGTGAGCGCACCGTTGACCAGCACATCACCCAACTGCGCGCCCACTTGGGCGACGACCCCACCGCACCGCTCTTTATAGAAACGGTGCGCGGCAAAGGGTATAGGATGCGGTTATGGAACGTCTGAGCGTGGAGAGCAGCGCCCAGCACTGGCAAGACGCCCTACCGCAGGCCGTAGTGCTGTTTGAGAACGGAGTAGTCACTCACCTGAACACGGCAGCAGCAAGGCTGTGGAATGTCAGCAATGAAAAGGCACGCGGCCGCCCACTGCTTGAGGTGTTGCGCCGCCACACCTTAGAGGCCCTGTGCGAGCGCGGCGGCGAAACCGAACTGGAGGTATCGGGCCGTACCCTGCGCTGCCTCGCTGTGCCTGGGGCGCTGATAGTAGAAGACATCACCGACCACCGCCGCCGTGAGGCCGAACTTCGGGAAGCCACAGCCATTTTGTCGCATGAATTTCGCACGCCCGTTACAGGGCTACGCGGCGTGTTAGAGGCGCTGGAATACGCAATGCCCGAAGAGTTGCAGCAGACCTTTGTCAAGCAGGGCTTGCAGGAAGTAGAGCGCCTGGCACGACTAGTAGAGGATCTGGCGGTGGGGTTCCGGCCCACACGGGCGCGTACGGTGCCGCTCAGTGAGGTGTACAACCGCGTTGAGCGGCTGCTAATGCCTGATCTTGCCGCCCACAACGCCACGGTTATCTTTGGTGAAGACCACCTGGTACGCGCTGACCCTGACAAGCTGCTACAAATATTGCTCAACCTGATAGAAAACGCTCTCAAGTACGGCCCGCGCGGTGGGCGCATAGAAGTACAAAGCACCGTGCGCGGCCTGTGGATAGAAATTGCTGTGTGCGATGAGGGCGCATCCCTGAGCGGCACAGAGCACCTTTTTCAGGCCCACACACGCGGCGAGGGTGCGACAGGCATGGGCAGTGGCATGGGCTTATATATCGTCCGCAGCTTGGTGCAAGGCTGGGGCGGGCAAGCCTGGGCCGAGCGGCGCGGTGACCTCAATGCCTTTGTCTTTACCTTGCCTGGGGTAGCAGGGCTCACCTAATACGGACTGCGATTAAATCAGAAACGACGTGATTGAATCGCAGTCCGTACAGCAACGTCAGTGCGCCGTACAGCGGCCGAAGTGATGTTCACGGTGAGCGACTTGAGTTACAGTTGCCCCGGTTGATGATGGCAAAAACCCAGGGCGCTCACGCCTGCACCCCTCATACGGACTGCGCTAAATTCCACCACAGTCGGAAAAGCGCCGCCTGCGGCTCCATACCGCGCAGTCCGTATGCTGTTCCCACTCGCGTCCGCTCGGATTGATTCGGAAGTACGCCAAATCAATCGGAATCCGTATCAGCAGATAAAGCCTTGACATAACGCAGGTAAGCTCAGCGCATATCGAGCGCTCAGATTTATCATAAGGGCCACAAGGGAGAACAACATCATGCGTGAAGTTTTGGAAAACGACTTACAAGCGGTGCTCAAAGACACCATTGAAATGCTCAGCATTGTTGAAAAAATGCTGCCTATTTCGGGCGAGGCGCTGGTCAACAACAACGGCGGGCGCCTGAGTGAAGTGCAGGCCCTTGACCGCCATGTAGACGAACACGAGCACCGTATTGAAGCCGAGTGCCTGCGTATCATTGCTCTACACCAGCCTGTAGCCCGCGACCTGCGTTTGCTGGGGCTTATCCTCAAAAGTCTGACCGACATAGAGCGCATGGGTGATTACGCCGTACACGTTGCCGAAGACAGCGCCGAACTGAGCCATGATGCTCCACTGGGGCGCTACGGCAACTTGCGCCGTATGCTTGAGCGCCTACAAGAGATGACGGCCAGCCTGCGCCACGCGCTAGAAGAACGCAGTGTAGAAGCCGCAGAAATTACCCTCAAGATGGATGATGAAGTAGACGACCTGTATGAGCAAACCCAGCGTGAACTGGTCACCTACATGCTTGAAGACCCCCGCACCATCTCCAAGGGCCTGACCGTGATGCGCATAGGCCGCTCACTTGAGCGCATTGGTGATCACATTGAAAACGTCGCTGAGCGCATGCACTACTGGATTACAGGCCAGCGCGAAAGCTGATACTTATCTTACCCGCTGGAGACTGTATAGCCCGGATACGGATTGCGATTGAATCAGAAATGACTTGATTGAATCGGGGCGGATGCGAGTGGGAAAAGATACGGGTTCCCTAGTAAGGGAGCACAGTCGGTGCTAGCCCGACTGTGCTCTCTTAACTGTGCTGGCCCGACTATGCTTTCCCGCCTGTGCTTTCCTGACGGTGCTGCTAACGGTGCCGTCTGCGCGGCCATACCACACAACACCTACTGTTTGCTATACCCGCTGGCCTTCCCTCATCGCGTGTTCAATACGGTTCAAGTCGGAATGCGTAGTATGACGCGCTGCTGGCGGCCCAAAACCTGATGGCCGGGTGCTGATGGCTGCCTGGCTTTACGTTGTACTTAGTTCAACTTTTTTTGTTACACTGCGTAGGAATTAATCTTCTATATACAGCCCTTAAGGAGCCACGTTTATGAATCAGCCCTGGCTAGAGCACTATGAACAAGGTGTGCCGCGCAGCTTTACCCCCACTGAAATGACCCTGCCGCGAATGCTTGAGCGCGCTGTTGAACGCTTTCCACACCGCACTGCAATAGACTTCTTAGGCCATACCCAAACCTACCGCCAGCTGCTCAAAAACGTGCACCACTTTGCCGCTGGCCTGCAGCAATTGGGTGTACGTAAGGGCGAGCGCGTGGCGATTATGCTGCCCAACAGTCCGCAGTATGTGGTGGCCTTTTTTGGCGCAGTGCTAGCGGGGGCAGTGGTGGTCAACACATCACCCCTGTACGTTGCCCACGAGCTGGAGTACCAACTGATTGACTCAGGAGCTGAGGTGCTGGTTATTCTGGATAGCTTTTTTCCGCGCTACCAAGAGATAAAAGACAACCCCCTGTTGCAAGTAAAGCATGTGGTGGTAACGGGCATACAAGACGGTCTCCCCTTTCCAAAAAACCTGCTATACCCGCTGATCGAGCGGCGCAAAGGCAAGTGGGTAGATGTCAAGACGGGCGGGAAAATCCATGACCTTGCCGAGTTGCTCAGCGTGCAGCGCCTGCCCACTCCTGTACCGGTGAGCGCCGATGACGTGGCCCTGTTGCAGTACACAGGCGGCACCACAGGCATACCCAAAGGCGCCATGCTGACCCACCGCAATCTGGTTGCCAACTGCCAGCAGGCGGTGAGCTGGCTGCCCGAGCTGCGGGAAGGCGAAGAAGTGACCCTCGCCGCCATTCCCTTTTTTCATGTCTACGGCATGACGGTCAGCATGAACCTCAGCATTCTTATAGGGGCCACCATCGTCTTGATACCCGACGCCCGCAACCTGAAGATGCTGCTAGAGGTTGCCCAGCGCAGCAAAGCCACCATGTTTCCTGGCGTGCCCACGCTGTATAACGCCATCAACAACTCGCCCGACACCCCGCGCTACGACCTGTCTAACATCAAAGCCTGTATTTCGGGCAGTGCGCCGCTGCCGCAAGAAACTGCCCACCGCTTCCGCGAAATTACGCACGGAGCGAACTTGGTAGAAGGCTACGGCCTGACCGAAAGCAGCCCCATTACCCACGTCAACCCTGTGCGCGGCCTACAAAAAGACGGCTCGATCGGCATGCCCGTACCTGGGGTCAATGCCAAGGTGATGAGTGATGAGGGCCAGGAAGTGCCGGTAGACCAAATAGGTGAGCTGTGGATCAGCGGCCCCAATGTGATGCTGGGCTACTGGATGCGCCCCGACGAAACGGCCAAGACCATCCGCGAAGAAGGCGGCGAGCGCTGGCTGCTGACAGGCGACTTGGCGACGATGGACAGTGACGGCTACTTTAAAATTGTAGACCGCAAAAAAGAACTGATTATCGCAGGCGGCTTTAACATCTACCCCCGTGAGGTAGAAGAAGTGCTTTACCAGCACCCCGCTGTGCTAGAGGCCGCTGTAGTGGGCATACCCGATCCCTACCGGGGCGAAAGTGTAAAGGCGTTTGTGGTGTTTAAGCAAGGCCAAAGCGCTACCCAAGAGGAAATTATCGCCTTTTGCCGCACGCTGCTCAGCCCCTACAAAGCCCCCCGCAGCGTAGAGGTGCGTGACGCACTGCCCAAGTCGGCAGTAGGTAAAGTGCTGCGCCGCGTACTGGCTGAGGAGGAAAAAGCCAAGGCCAAGGCCAAGAAGGAGACGGTTGAGGGTTGATAGATCGTAAGGGAACCCTGTGCTGACTGGCCGCAACAAAAGAGATCAGGGTTTGAGGGCTTAAAGCACTGGGCTTGGCGACAAAAACTTGGCGTGTGATACGGATTC
>JAGLBF010000066.1 GCA_018260375.1 Deinococcus sp. | reverse complement strand
TTATTTAATAAATCCAAAGAACTTTTAGTAATGCTTTGCTGACACCCTCTAGCGGTTGACTACGGACTGCGCTCTATTCCAGCACAGCAGGGTTAGCACAGTTGGGCCAGCACAGCAGGGCCAGCACAGTCTGGAAAGTACCGCCTGTACCGCCATACCAGGGAACCCGTATCTTTGTCCCACTCGCATCCGTCCTCGTTACATCAGAAACGACCTGATGTAATCTCCACCCGTATAGGGAAAGCATAAAGGGTGGCCGCCCCTACTGGGCTGACAGTCGCCTGACACTGCTCTGGTTATGCTAGGAGCAGGTGAGATCGCCCGAACAAGGGTTAAGCGGTTAGACTTGTGCTGCTAGACTTGTTTGAGGTGCTCACAGGCAAGGCTCCTTGCCCCGCAGAACCGCCATTCGCTTGGCCCCAAACACCTGGGAAGGTTGGAAAGACCCCGTTATGTCTAAAGAACCGTGCCGCAACAATACTGTGCTTGCTATTCATATAGACTGGCTCTATTTGCAGGGCCGTACCTAGCGATCATTTAACCCACTGAAGGTATTACATTTTTTTGTTTAGGGAGTCATTTACTCCTCTATTTAACTGTCTGGTTAACCATGTGGCGCAGTCTAAGCGCTCTATTTTTTAAGGAAGGTGTTATTATGCGGGCCTGGCTCGCGCTTTTTTCGGCTATTGTCTGCGAAGTCGCCGGCACACTGGCCCTCAAGATATTCGGTATCCATTCGCCGGTGCTGGCTTTGCTGGTGACGGGTTTGGCAATTACCGTGTCGTATGTGTTGCTGTCACTGGCCTTTCGAAAGATTCCTGTGGCGGTGGCGTTTGCCATTTGGGAGGCGCTGGGCCTGGCGCTGATCACCGTGTTGGGTGTAGCTTTGCTGGGCGAGCACCTCAGCCCCGTACAGTGGACCGCTCTGGGTGGGCTGCTTTTAGGAGCCAGAATGCTCCACCTGGGCAGCGCCCTACCTGACCCGTCTCAGGTTCCTGATGCCTCTGGATTTCTCAGCCCGTCTAGACGTACAGACAAGAGCAGAAAGCTATGAATATTCCCTTAGCGCTACTGTGTCTGGCAGGGGCCGCTGGGCTAGATATTGTCTCTAACTTGCTGCTGCGTCGCTCGGACGGGTTCCGCTATCCGCTGTGGGGCATTGCCGCGCTGGTGCTGGTACTGGGGGCCTTTGGACTGCTTGGCCTGAGTTTGCGCTCACTTCAACTCAGCGTGGCCTATGCCGTATGGGGTGGCCTGGGCATAGTGGGCAGCACACTGCTTAGCCGCCATATAGAAGGTCTGCGGCTCAATAAAACGGGCTGGGCAGGGCTGCTGCTGATACTGGGCAGCGTGCTGGCCTTGCATTTGGGACAGGTAAATGCTTGAGGGTCGGCCAGCGGTTGTGGGCGTGTTTCACGTCTAATACGGACTGCCGCTAAATTCCACCACAGTCGGAAAAGTGCCGCCTGCGGCTCCATACCGCACAGTCCGTATGCTATTCCCACTCGCATCCGCTCGGATTGATTCGGAAGTACGCCAAATCAATCGGAATCCGTATAACGGCTATCTTTTGCCATCATAGGCGCTCAGGCCTTAGCGCTACCGCCCAATTGCCCGGCCTCGGTACCCAGCAGTTGCAGGGCTTTGTGCCAGCGCTGCGGCGTGGGCGTATGCCACAGCAGGGTGTCAAATTGCTCACCGCTGACTTCACCCCACAGCCAACTGCCTACCTGTACCTCGTGTTCTAGCTGCGCCGCGCCCCAGCCTGCATAACCCAGCAGCAACTTAAAGGGCTGATCGCCGTGCAAAAGGAGCTCTAGCACAGCGCTGTCGCGGCTCAGCCACAGGTGTTCACCCAGTTGCAGCTCGTTGGGTTGGTTGGTAGGCGTGCGGTACAGGCACCAGCCACCCGAAGTTTCTACAGGGCCGCCCAGGTACACCTCTTCGGCTCGGTGGTGTGCGGCGGCTTGGGGCAGTATGTCAGCGATGGTTCTTCCCACAGAGCGGCTGAACATCAGGCCTAGCGCACCGCTTTGCTCTTGCTCAAGCATCAGCAGCGCAGCGTGCTCAAAGAAACTGCCTGTAAGTTGCGGGGTAGCCAGCAGCAGACTGAGTGACATATAACGCAGTGTAGAGGGTAGGCACGGGGCGGGGGCGGCAGCTATAAGGTTTATTTAACGGCCCGTGCAAGGAAGTGATGACAGCTGGATGATAGAGCGCCTTGCCCGGACGATAGGCAGGGCAGACTGATATTCAACAGCATAAAAAGCCCCTCTCATGCTCGGCTCATGGGAGGGGAAAGAGTGCAGCTTGTATGGACGGCGACTTTAGCCTTGTTCAAAACGCGATGAGCTCTGATACGTAGTCGTAGGCAACAGTACGGGTTCCCTGGTACGGAAGTATAGTTGGTGCTTTCCTGAGTGTGCCTTCCCTACTGTGCTGGAATAGAGCGCCATCCGTAGTACCGGCCGTTTGCCATCACCGCGTTTTGGGTGTTCTACCTCAAACACACACTCAATGGCGCTTGATGTGAATGCTAAAGACACCGTTGCCCGCATGAATCACCAGTTCGGCGTTTTCATTGCGGCTGTTGACAAAGCGCGCACCCAGTCGCTTGCCGTTGTCATAGCGGTTTACCAGGTGGTAGCCGTTGCGCTGCAACTCGCTGACGTACTGAATGTAAACTTGTGAGGCCGTTTGCTGGGGCGCAACCAGTTGGTACTTCCAGTTGTTTTGGGTCAGCCAGGCGGGGGTGGTGTTGTCATAGCTGGGTGCGCTGTAGACAGTGGTGGAGACAGGTGCGGGGCGGGAGTTGACATAGCCCTGAACCACGTTGTAAAAGGCCACGGCGCTTATCCAAGAATCCTGGGGAATAGGCTGGGCTACGGGGTTAACCACGATGCTCAGCGCCTGAGCAAGTTGCTGCTGGCCCTGTACATTCACTGTAGCAAAGCGGTCTTGCCCGTTTTTGAATGACGCGATCTGGTCAAGGTTGAGCGGGGTTACACTGGCCAGCGCCAGGACTTTATTGAGGCCGTAGGGCGCGGCGATATCAAAGGTGAACTGGTCACCGCTGCTGGGAAACGCCTTGACGGTATTGGCCTTGACAAAGTTGGCACCGCCCGCATAACGGTTAGGCAAAATCAGGTCTACCTGTCCGTTGGGGTCGACATTAAAAAGGTACACATACGCGTCGCGGTTGACCTGGGCGTACAGGCGAATGCGCTCACCAGGAACGTAGTTAGGCACCTGAGCAGAGTTGACGCTCTTGTCTGTCCATACCTTGACAGCGAGGTTGGTAGCAACGGGGTTGACAATAATGCTCTGCGCGGTAATACGGGGCGCAGCGTGGGCAGTTAGGCCTAGTGAGAGGGCGGCGAGGGCCAGTGGGGCAGTGACAGCCAGTAGGTTCTTCTTCATGCCCTTAGTGTGCCTAGGGGCACTGACCTCATACTGACCGCCTCAGCGCCGCCGTGCAGAGGATTTTCTCATGTGCGGTCAGTTTGGACAGGAGCGGCGCGGACAGGCTGCCCGGTTGAACGTGCTGCCCGCTTGAACCTGCTGCCCGGTTAAACCTGCTAGACAGGTGAACATGCTGAAGGGGGGCCGCATGCGTCAGGGTGGTGATGAGCACACTCGCGTCCAAACCTCCTATGCTAGAAACATGACTCGCCCAGGTTCACACCATGAAGGCCAAACCCAGGTACTTGAACGCACCGAAACTCAGCAGCCCAGGCTGTGGCGCGTGCTGCTGCTCAACGATGACTACACCCCGATGGACTTTGTGGTGTTTGTGCTAGAACGGTTTTTTCGCAAGACCGAGCAAGAAGCCGAGCTGATTATGCTGGCCGTGCATCACAAGGGTCAGGGCGTGGCAGGCGTGTATACCCGCGACATTGCCGAGACGAAGGTGACACAGGTAACACAGGCCTCGCGGGCGCAGGGGCATCCTTTGCGGGTGGTGGCGGAGCCTGAGGGAAAAGAATAAATGCCTGTTCCCGACTACCAATCACTGATGCGCCCCCTGCTGGAAGCCGTACAAGATGGTCAGGCCCTACATATCCGCGAAGTATCCAAGCGAGTCGCGCAAACCTTGCAACTGAGTGAAGAGGATTTAGGCGAAATGCTCCCCAGTGGTAAGCAGGCCACCTATACCAACCGCTTAGGATGGGCCAAAACCTACCTTGCCAAAGCAGGTGCATTGTCTAGTGAAGGACGGGGAATTATTCGCATAACGGAGCGCGGGCGTGAGGTTTTAGGTCGCGTAGCTGGGCGTATTACACAGAGTGATTTGCAACAATACGAAGAGTTTCAAGCCTTTAAGCAACGCACAATAGAAGAGAAACCTACGACCATCAAGCTAAGCGTGACCGAAACAATGTCTATAGAGTCTCCTGAAGAACGCCTCTCCAGTCTCTACGCCGAGCTCAATGCCAATCTTGCCGAGGAGCTTTTGCAGCAGGTCAAAGAGCGTTCGCCTGCACAATTTGAGCGGCTGGTGGTAGAAATATTAGTGGCAATGGGCTACGGCGGCAACGTGCGCGACGCAGGGCAAGCACTAGGGCGCAGCGGCGACAACGGTATTGACGGCCTGATTAAGCAAGACCCACTGGGCTTAGACCGTATCTACTTGCAGGCTAAACGATGGCAAAACACCGTCCACAGCCCAGAAATCCGCACTTTTTCGGGTAGCCTGACCTATCATAAGGCCACCAAAGGCGTGTTTATGACCACATCAACCTTTAGCGACGGTGCAAAGGCCACCGCCGAGCAAATTGGCAACATCATCTTGCAGGACGGTGAACAAATCGCCCGCCTGATGATTGACTACGGCGTGGGTGTGCTGACCCGCGAGACATACCAGATTCGCCGCGTAGATGCGGAATATTTTGAGGAACTGTAGATGATTTCCAATAACCTCCAACAGACCATTCAGCACGCCGCCGACCTTGCCCGCGAGCAGGGCCACGAATATGTCACGCAGGAGCATCTGCTTCTGGCACTGCTGGACGATGCCGAGGCCAGAGCCGCGCTGCTGGCGCTGGGCACCAATCTGCCCAAATTGCAAGCCGCATTGCAAACCAGTCTGGATACATTAGAGGTGCTGCCAGACCCCGACCCTGACTTCACACTGGGCGTACACCGCGTGGTACAGGGCGCCGTGTTACAACTGCATGCCAGCGGCAAAGGCAAGGAACAGGCCGACGGAGCGCGGGTGCTGGTGGAACTGCTTGAGGAAGACGACAGCCCCGCCCGCGCTGCGCTAGAGGCACAGGGGGTTACGCGGATGGATGTGCTGAATTATGTGTCGCACGGGGTAGCAAAAGTAGCGGGGTTGGGCCGTGAAAAGCACGTTTCAGGCGTAGACGGCGACCTACCCGAAGTGGAAACCGAACAAAACCCACTAGAGGCGTATACCCAAGACCTCACGGCGGCGGCAAAGGCAGGCGAATTTGACCCCGTGATAGGCCGCGCCACCGAGCTAGAACGTATGGTTCACATTCTGGCCCGCCGCAGCAAAAATAACCCCGTGCTGGTAGGCGAACCAGGCGTAGGCAAAACCGCGCTGGCCGAGGCTCTGGCACAGCGCATGGTGAGCGGCGACGTGCCCCAGTTCTTGAAGGGAGCCGAAATGTATGCGCTGGATCTCGGTGCGCTGCTGGCCGGCGCCCGCTTTCGGGGCGACTTTGAGCAGCGGCTCAAGGCTGTACTGGCTGCCCTAGACGGCAAAAACGCGGTGTTGTTTATTGACGAACTGCACACTATCGTTGGCGCAGGAGCGACCGAAGGCGGCAATGTAGACGCGGCAAATCTGCTTAAGCCTATGCTGGCACGGGGTAAAATTCGCGTTTTGGGGGCCACCACCCCCGCTGAGCTGCGTTTTTTGGAAAAAGACCGCGCCCTGTGGCGGCGATTTCAGACGGTTGACGTGCCTGAACCCAGCCCAGAAGACGCTGTGCAGATTTTGCAGGGCCTTGCGCCCAAATATGCCCAGCATCACGGCGTTTCGTATGCACCAGAGGCCCTCAGCGCTGCCGTGACCCTCAGCGCCCGCTACCTGCGTGACCGCTTTTTGCCCGACAAAGCCATAGACGTGCTGGATGAAGCAGGGGCCGCCCGCAATACCACAGGCCGGGGTGGGGAAATTGCCGTGCCTGACATAGAAAACACGGTGGCCCGTATGGCCCGCGTGCCGGTTGGCGCAGTGAAGGCCGAGGAAATCCAGAGCCTGGCCACGCTGGAGGCTGATCTGGGTGCCAAAGTGTACGGGCAAGAGCAAGCGGTGCAGGCCGTCGCCTCAGCAGTCAAACTGGCACGGGCAGGGCTGCGCGACCCCCGCAAACCACAGGGCGCCTTTCTGTTTGCTGGCCCCACAGGAGTAGGCAAAACCGAACTCGCCCGCGCCCTCGCCCAGCGCCTCGGCGTGGAACTTATCCGCTTTGACATGAGCGAATACCAGGAGGCACACACCGTCGCCCGGTTGATCGGTGCGCCCCCCGGCTACGTGGGTTTTGACCAAGGCGGCCTGCTTACTGACGCCGTCGCCAAAAACCCCCACGCGGTACTGCTACTTGACGAGATTGAAAAGGCGCACCCCGACATCTTCAATATCTTTTTGCAGCTGATGGATCACGGCACGCTGACTGACCACGCCGGCAAAAAGGTAGATGGGCGCGGCCTGCTGCTGGTATTTACCACCAATGCAGGCGCTGCTGATGCGAGCCGCGCCGCACTGGGTTTCTCGCGTGAAGGACGCGAAGGTGAGCAGATAGAGGCCGTGAAGCGCACCTTTAGCCCTGAGTTCCGTAACCGCCTGGACGCGGTCATTTACTTTGCGCCACTCAGCCGCGAAGTGATGGACAGCGTGGTGGATAAGTTTGTAGCAGAACTTGCTGCGCAGCTTGTCGACAAAAACGTAACTCTGTCGCTCACGGCCGCCGCCCGCGCCCGCCTAGCCCAACTCGGCTACGACCCGCAGATGGGCGCTAGGCCGCTTGGCCGCGTGATCGAGCAGCAGCTTAAGCGCCCGCTGGCCGACGCGCTGCTGTTCGGGCCCCTAAAGGACGGGGGCGCCGTAGTGGTCGACGTAGATGAAGAAGGCGGATTTGTGTTGAGCTGATTGGTACTGACTGATACAGAGTGCGATGAAATCAGGTTGTTTGTGATGTATCCGTACAGATGGGAGCGTGAAAAGATACGGGTTCCCTGCCCTGCCCTTTTGCCCCTTGTGATACCCTCTCTACTTTTGCTATGATTAACTTTGCCGCCGTGACGGTCAGGGGGCTTCCCTGGCTGAAACGAGACGGACACCACCCAACACCAGAGGTTTTAATATGATGGACGCCGCCCAACGCAAAGAAGTGATCACCAACAACGCCACCGCCGCCAATGATACGGGCAGTACCTCCGTGCAGGTGGCTTTGCTCTCGGCCCGCATCAACAATCTGGCTGAGCACCTGAAGACCAACAAAAAAGACAAGGCTGGACAGCGCGGCTTGCAGCTTATGAACGGCAAGCGCCGCCGCCTGCTCAAGTACCTAGAGAGTAAAGACTACGACGCTTACATTGCCCTGACCAACAAGCTGGGCATTCGCCGTGGTCAGCGCATCGTTCGCTAAACCTCTTGTTACTGCTGTCCGCTTTGCCTCCTGTGGGGTGAGGCGGTTTTTTTGTCGAACGATTAGCCACCAACGGCGCGGGTTATACAGACCGCGCTTTATTTCAGCACCGTTAAAGCAGCATAGTTAGACCAGCACCATTAGACCCGCATAGTTAGAAAGGCACCCCTATGCCACCGCGAAATGCGTACTGTTTCCTATCCCAGAGGGCCTTCATTTATCGTATTTTTAACAGGGTTCAAGTCGCCATCCGTACAGGGGTGCTTTATCTCTTAGCACTACCCCCGCAGGCGCAGCCCAATCAGCAGGCCCACTATAAAGCTGCCTCCAAAGGGCAGGTCACGGGTCAGCACGGCACTGAGGGTGTGCAGTACCTGCTGCCCATTGTCCTTGAGCCAGGGCTGACTGAGGTGCTCAACCTGTAGCCAGTTAATGGTGACGACGTGCAGCGAAGCCAGTAGCTGTAACCCGATAAACAGCAGCCCCAGCGACAGCAGCACCCAGCGGCCCATTTGCTTAACCGCATAGCCCACGGCAATGCCCATTACCAGCCCCAGCGACAGCTCAGGCAACAAGGGCCGCAGCCAGTCGCTGAGTGTTTGGGTGACATTGTCTTGGAGGGTGGTGGAGTGGGGAGCAGCGCTTGCATGGCCAGCAGACATAGAACAGATGCTAAAGCACGCGCCATGAGAAGCTGTTGGGCGCAGTGATCTCCTGGCAGCACTCAGAAGGACTGCGCTTCTATAGCGCACCCGTATCAGAAGCCTCTGTCTCCTCCGTATCACTTAATGACCACATCACTTACTGGCTACTTTACTTACTGGCGACCAGAAGGCCGCGCCGATACCAGGCGTTGTAATTGAGTAGCCGCACCGTCTGAAAGGCCCGCTGCCAGTCAGCTTCACTGCTGAGCTTCTGGCCTTTGCCGTGCCGTATGGCTAGGGCGCGGTGGGCCGCCAAAAATTCAGCCAGGTCTTCGGCGTTAGGTATCAGGCGAACGTCTAATTCTTCGCTGGGGGTGGGCGAAAATGTCCGCCCGTCGGTGCTGCTCAGCGAGGCAGCGATGCCACTGGCCCGGTCACGGGTGAGCGTTACTGCCTGCAAAAAGGGGGTGAGTGGCGCGCCCTCTGGCGTTTCACTCCAGCGCAGGGCCAGGGCGATATCCGGCTCTAGCAGGTACGCCCGCTGATGACGCGCTCCGATGACTCCGGGGGTGTAATACACGCCCAGCGGTGTAGCGCCCGCCCCAAGCAACGCATTATCCAAGGTTCGCAATCGGCGCGACTGCTCTGGGGTTGCGCCCCAGTCACGTTCTTCTAGAGCCTCAAACTGTAGTTCGCCCCGCACTTCGTCGCCCAGATAGGGTTTACCCGCCAGCCGCGCACTGCTGATATCGGGCAAAAGCCGCTGAGCCGCCGCCTCACCCAACAGGGTTTGCAACTCTTCGGAGGTGAGAGAAACGAGGTTGAGACGTGGCACAGTCAGCGCAACTATACAACTTATAGCCTGGCACGTCAGCCCTGCGGCTATAACTCTATAGCTTTGGCTTTCCTGATGAACATTGCTGATGAATAAAGACCTAAACCGCGCCTGACTCAAGAGCGATTTGTGCCTCTACGGGTGAGCCATGCACAAACCCCGTGCGGCGCTTGCCCTACACTGGAGGCCGTGAGTACGCCAACGCTTTTGCCAAACAACGGGCCTTTTGATGTGGTTGACCTGGGGATGATGGACTACCCTGCTGCCTGGGCGCGGCAAAAAGCCCAGCACGCCGCCGTCGCCCGTGGTGAACGTCCCACTTTGCTGCTGGTAGAGCATCCCCCCGTACTGACGCTGGGGCGCAAGGCCACACAGGGCGAAAACATCGTGGTGTCGCCCGAATACCTGCATCAGCAAGGCATAGAAGTGTACACCATAGAGCGCGGCGGCGACGTGACCTACCACGGCCCAGGCCAAGTGGTGATGTACGCCATTTTCCCCGTATGGCGTAAGGTACGCGACTTTTTGCGTCTGCTCGAGGCTGCGACACAGCGCACGCTGGCGCTGTGTGGCCTCACAGACACTCGCCCCAACCCCGGCTACGCGGGCATTTATGTGCCTGACCGCGTAATAAACGGACGCCAGTACCACCAAAAAATTGCCAGCATCGGGGTCGCCATCAAGCAAAATGTAGCACTGCACGGCGTGGGGCTGAATATTTCTACCCATTTGCCGCACTTTGAACTCATTGTGCCGTGCGGCCTGAGTGACACCCAGATGACCAGCCTGGCGCGTGAATACCAGCTGCGCGGCCTGGGAACGGTACCCAGCATGGCCGAAGTAAAAAAAGCGGCGTCCCTGGCTTTTGCCAGTACATTTGCAGAGTATGATTTTACTTTAGTACCAACAAGCGCCGAGGCGAAGCAGCCGATCAGCAGCGCCCAATCCAGCATCACACAGTTCAGCAGTACACAGTCTAGCAATACACAGTCCAGCGGCGTAACAACACGAGACACGGCCTAGACTTCCAAAGCCATCAATCCTTGTTCTGCCCTCTACGTTCTGCCCATCACCTTCTCAATTGGAGACTTCCAGCATGACCCAACATAATCCCAATACCAAAGAGCAAGAACCCAAATTCATCAAAAACGGCATCTACCGCAAAGACGCGGTGGCGGGCGAGCGTCAGGTTAAACCGGCCTGGCTTAAAGTGACTATACCCACAGGCGAAACCTTTAAGGAAGTGCGCGGCATTGTCAAAGAGCACCGCCTGCACACCGTTTGTGAAGAAGCCATGTGCCCCAATATCGGTGAATGTTGGTCGCGTGGCACGGCGACGTTTATGCTCATGGGACATATTTGCACCCGCGCATGCAAGTTTTGTGCTGTAGACACGGGCAACCCGATGGGCAAACTAGACCTCGAAGAACCTGCCAGCGTTGCCGACAGCGTGCGGCTGATGGGCCTGAAGTATGTGGTGCTGACCTCAGTAGACCGCGACGATCTGCCCGACGGCGGCGCGTATCATTTCGCCAAAACGGTACAGGCCATCAAGCGCGTGAACCCCGGAACCCGTGTGGAGTCGCTGACCCCAGACTTTGGCGGCAAACTGGCCTGTGTTGACCTGGTGCTAGAAAGCGGCGTGGATGTGTATGCCCAGAACATAGAAACGGTGCGCCGCCTGACTCACCCCGTGCGCGACTCGCGGGCAAGCTACGAAACCACCCTCAGCGTGCTGAAGCATGCAAAAGACAGCCGCAGTGACGTGATCACCAAAACCAGCGTGATGCTGGGGCTCGGCGAAACCCGCGAAGAAGTGATAGAAACCATGCGCGACCTGCGCGATCACAATGTAGATGTGGTTACTTTTGGGCAATACCTGCGCCCCACTGTTCACCACCTGCCGGTAGAGCGCTTTGTGCCGCCCGCTGAGTTTGACGAACTGCGGGAGATTGGCATGCAGATGGGCTTTTTGGAAGTGGTTTCAGGCCCACTGGTACGCAGCAGTTACAAAGCCGAGCAGATTGTGATGGATAATCCGCGCGGCCTGCCCCAACACCTCACGCACCTGACAGAAGGCGAGCTATTGCTGTAAGGGGTGTGCGTGTCTCCCCCGCCCTATACGCACTGCTGACCGCTTCCTTAAGGGCCATAAAGGTTTTCTAGGAACAGGCTCACGGGCCGTCATGTTGTACTCGCTAGGCTAAGGACTAGGAGAAACAATATGAAAAAACTACTTATTTTGCCTGCCCTTTTACTTCTCGGTACCGCCCACGCTGCCCCCAAGATCAGTGCCCAGAGCATCATCGTCAACCCCACTCAGCCTGAACTGGGTGTGAAGGTTTGGGTGGACAAAAACCCCAGTGGCAGCCAGGTGCCCAACTACGCCATTGGCGAAAAAATCAGCGTCAATGTTACCCCCTCCCGTGACGCTTATGTGTACATCTTTAACGTCGGCCCCGACGGCAGTGTAGACCTAGTACTCCCCAACAAACTGGGTGGCGACAACTTTGTTAAAGCCAACACCACCAAGAGCTTTCCCTCGGCTAGCGATAACTTTACCTACACGGTCGGCGGCCCCGTGGGGCTCAACAAGGTGCTGGCACTGGCAAGCGAGACTCAACTGAACCTTGACCAGCTCACCAGCTTTTCGAGCGGTCAGTCGCAGTTTGCCGATGTGAAAGCCAAGGGCCAGCAGCAGCTCGCCCAGGCTCTGAGCATTGTGGTAACGCCTGTGCCCCAAAACAGCTGGGTGAGCGACACTGCTTTTTATAACGTCACTGGTCAGCAAGCCGTACAGACGGGCAACCTGTTTGTAGGCACCAACATCGGCGGTGCGGTAGTGACCCTCAACGATCAGCGCCTGGGCGACGCCAACCAGACCTACACGGGCATTCGCCCTGGCAGCTACCCCATCCGTGTGCAGGCTCCTGGCATGCGTGACTTTGCCTCTACCATCACCATCCGCGCCAACACCACCACCAACGTAAACGTAGAGTTCAGCGTACCCAGCACCGTTGTCACACCTACCCCTGTGTACAACAACGGTCAGGTTGCCTTTAGCGTACGCAGCAGCATTGAAGGTGCACGCGTCTTTGTAGACGGTGTAGAAATCGGCGCTGTGCGCGGCGGCGTGGTCAGCGCCAACCTGAGCCGTGGCGGTCACGAAGTGGTGATGATTGCCCCTGGTTACGCAACCTATCTCAGCAATGTGAATCTGAGCGGCCCCACCAATATCACCATCACCCCCAAGCGCTAAATCATAAGCTGTTCATACGGACTGCCGCTCCATTCCACCACAGTCGGAAAAGCGCCGCCTGCGGCT
>JAGLBF010000004.1 GCA_018260375.1 Deinococcus sp. | reverse complement strand
CCATGGGTGCTCGGCCTTTTGCCGTGCTGGATAGCCTGCGCTTTGGCAACCCCGACAGCCCCCGCACCCGGTTTCTGGTGAACGGCGTGGTGGAAGGCATCTCGCACTACGGCAACGCGATTGGTGTGCCGACGGTGGGGGGCGAAACTACCTTTCACCCCAGCTATCAGGAAAACCCACTGGTGAACGTGATGGCGCTGGGCCTGCTGCGCCATGAAGACCTCGCCAAAGGCACCATGGGTGAAGTCGGCAACAAGATCATCTACGTCGGCTCCAAGACGGGCCGTGACGGGCTGGGCGGCGCAGTGTTTTCGTCGGCTGACCTCAGTGACGCGTCGCAGGCAGACCGCCCCGCCGTGCAGGTGGGTGACCCCTTTATGGAAAAACTGCTGCTAGAAGCCACGCTAGAAGCGATTCAGGCGGGCTTGGTGGCAGGCGTGCAGGATATGGGCGCGGCAGGACTGGTGTCTAGCACCTGTGAAATGGCGTACCGCGCCGGCTTAGGCATCACCATGAACCTCGACAACGTGCCGACCCGCGAAACGGGTATGGTGCCGATGGAGCTGTGCCTCAGTGAGTCGCAGGAGCGCATGATTTTGGTGCCTGTGCCGGGGTGTGAACAGGAGCTATTTGACCTGCTGGCCAGGTGGGAGCTGGACGTGGTGGATATTGGTGAGGTAGAGGCCCACAGCAACTACCGCCTGACGTGGAAGGGTGAAGTGGTCTGCGACCTGCCTGTGGCGCTGCTCAACGAAGCCCCTAAGTACACCCGCGAGGGCGTGGAATCGCAAGACATCAGGGCAGCCCGCGAGCGTGACCTGAGTGCTATTCCCGTTCCTGCCGACCTCGGCGCGGTGCTCACCGCTCTGCTGGGCCATCCGACTATTGCCAGCAAGCGCCCTATTTTTGAGCGCTATGACCAGCAAGTGATGACCAACACCGTGGTTTTGCCAGGAGCCGCCGACGCTGCCGTGCTGCGTATCAAAGGCACCCGTTTAGGCGTAGCCGCTACCAGCGACTGCAACCCGCGTTTTGTGTACCTTGACCCCTACACGGGCGCCGCTGCCGCTGTTGCCGAAGCCGCCCGCAACCTGGCTTGTGTGGGCGCAACCCCGCTGGCCATCACGGACAACCTCAACTTTGGCAATCCTCACCGCCTGGATGTGTACTACCAGATGCAGCAGGCCGTACAGGGCATCGCCGATGCTTGCCGCGCCCTCAATACCCCCGTGACGGGCGGCAACGTGAGCCTTTATAACCAGTACACCCAGGCCGGCGATCCTAGGGGTGAACACAAAGTGGCCATTCATCCCACCCCCACCATCGGCATGGTAGGTGTGTTGCCCGACGTGAGCCAGCGGGCCACGCAGGGCTTTAAAGCGGCGGGCCAAACCATCATTTTGCTGGGCCACCACGCAGACACTATCGGCGCAAGCCAGTACCTAGAAACAGTGCACGATCTGGAAGCGGGCCACGTGCCAGCGCTTGACCTGAGCCTAGAGCAACAGGTGATAACAAGCACCCTGGCTCTCATCCGTGCAGGCCTCACCGACACCGCGCATGACTGTGCCGAGGGTGGTCTGGCCGTCGCCTTGGCTGAAATGGCGATTGCCGGCACTTTGGGCTTTACCGTCACGCTTGACGCACCTGCAAGTGTCCGCGCTGACGCGCTGCTTTTTGGTGAGGCCCACAGCCGCGTGGTTGTGGCCGTTACAGACAAAGCCGCCGCCACCGCCAAGCTCAACGAACTGGGCGTGCCCTACGCGGTGCTGGGCGAAACGGTAAATACGCCGGCGGTTACGATTACTGCCCCCGCGCAGCAAGTACACTTGAGTGTGAACTTGGAAACGCTCAAACTGGCCTGGGAAGAACCTTTGCGGGGGATTCTCGCGTGATCTTTGACTCCGCACCCACCCACCACTTGCCCGACAAACCCCGTGAAGAATGCGGTGTATTTGGCATCTACTCGCCCGCGCCGCAAGACCTGGCGTGGCTGACCTACCTGGGCCTCTTTGCCCTGCAACACCGCGGACAAGAAGCGGCGGGCATGTGCGTGTCTAACGGCGAAAAGTTCCATGTTGAAAAAGACCTGGGGCTGGTGACTCAGGTATTTGATGAGCGGCGCTTGGCCTCTGTGCGCTTGCCCGGCGCCCGCGTCAGTATCGGGCATGTGCGCTACTCCACCACGGGAAGCAACATCCGCTTTAATGCGCAGCCGCTGACCACCCGCACCAACAAAGGCATTTTGGGCCTGTCGCACAACGGCAACTTTGTCAACGCGCTAGAAGTGCGCGACGAGATGCTGCACGAGGGAGCGCTTTTTCAGACCACCAACGACAGTGAAGTGATGCTCAACCTCATCGCCCGTGAGTCACATATTGACCTGATGGAAGCCACCGCCACCGCCATGAAGCGCCTAAAAGGTGGCTACGCCTGCGTGCTGATGAGCCGTGACCAACTGCTGGGTTTCCGCGACCCTCACGGCGTGCGCCCCCTGGTGATCGGACAGCGAGATGACGGGGCCTATGTGCTGGCTTCTGAGCCGTGTGCTCTGTACGCGGTGGGCGCTAAGCTGATACGCGACGTGCAACCCGGCGAACTGGTGAGTATTGACGATACGGGCCTGCACTCGATGGTTGTGGAGAGTAAAACTCCCACGCCCTGTTCCTTTGAGTGGATTTATTTTGCCCGGTCAGACAGCACGCTAGACGGCGTAGATGCTCATGAAAGCCGCATTCGCATGGGTGAGCAACTGGCCCGTGAAAAGTCCATAGAGGCCGACGTGGTGGTAGGCGTACCCGACAGCGGCATTGGCGCGGCGATCGGGTATGCCCGCGAAAGTGGCATTCCCTTTGACTGGGGCCTGTACAAAAACCCCTATGCAGGCCGCACCTTTATTTCGCCTAGCCAGGAAGCCCGCGAGCTCAAGGTCAAAATGAAGCTCTCACCCACCAGTGCCGTGCGCGGCAAGCGGGTCATTTTGGTTGATGACAGCATCGTGCGCGGTACCACCAGCCGCCAGATTGTCAACCTGCTGCGCGAGGCGGGGGCCACCGAGGTGCATTTCCGCGTCAGCAGTCCGCCGATTACCCACCCATGCTTTTACGGCATAGACACCGCCGCCCGCAAAGAACTGGTTGCCAGTACCCACAGCATTGAGGAAATCCGCGAGCTGATTGGGGCGGATAGCCTGGCCTTTATCAGCGAGCGCGGTCTGCGAGAGGCGATTGGTGGCCCTGGCATCTGCTCGGCGTGTTTTACGGGTGATTACCCAGCAGGCACGCCCCTTTTGAATGATGTGGATAAGTTGGTGCTAGAGGGATGAAGGTCAGTCAAAGCAATTATCCTTCTTTAAGAAGCGTAACGGTAATTTTGGTTTCGGTTTACGGCTTCTGCGTGACGCCTCTGTGAAGTCTGAATTTTTACGTCTGACTCGTGAATTGTTGGTGAAATAAACTATATGCCTCCCCTCCGCACCCAAATCCAACCCGGCCTGACTGTAGACATCATCCAAAAGCACCACCAACCCACAGGCAAGCTCACACGCGGCGTGGTGGCGCAGTTGCTCACGCGCTCGCCTTCGCACCCGCACGGCATCAAGGTTCGCCTGACCACGGGCGAGGTGGGGCGGGTACAAGCAGTATTCAGCGCTTCAGCAGCGGATAAGGGTTGATGGCGCGCCCCAGTACATAAATGCCGTAGTGCAAGTGGGGCGGTGTACGCGCAGCATTGCCACTGTTGCCCACATAGCCCACCACGTCCCCCGCTGCGATCCACTCGCCGCGCTGCAAGTTGGGGTAGCGCTCTAGGTGAGCGTAGTAGTGGCGGTAGCCCGCTGGCCCTAGCACAGTTACGGTGCGCCCGCCCAGACGGTCAGGCCCAATTCGGCTAATCATACCGCGGGTGGTGGCCCGTACCGGTGTATCACGCGGGGCAAAAATGTCTATACCCTCGTGCCGGCGCCCTTCGCTTCTCGCCCCGCCCCAGGTGTCTACCAACGCGCGCCCAGGCAGCGGATTGGGCAAAGTGTGAGCGGTTGGCGCGGGTGCGCTGAGCAGTTCTTGGTAGCGCCGCGCCTGTTGTAGCTGCGGCCCTAACCACTGCCAACATAAATACAACAAAGCCAGCACCACCGCCAGAAAAATCAAGTTGCTCAGCACGCGGCGCATAGCAGGTAGTGTACAGGAGGCCCAGATGAGGTAGCGTCGTGATACGACGGCTTACGGTCTGCGCTTTTGTATGGCCAAATCCGTATTTGTATATGCTCCCGCCTCCTGGCGTGCAGCGAACGCGGTTCAGGTTGGAATTGGTATTAGGGCGCTTGCGGCTTGGGCTTGGGGCTGTGGGCCGCTGCCCTGTGAACCAGTGGCATGATGGTTAGCCCTTGTACGGTAATGGTAAACAACACCACAATATAGGTAGCGACGATCAGTGTGCTGCGGTAGGGGCTTTCGGGCAGCCCCAGCGCTAGGCTTATGGCAATGCCACCCCGCAAGCCGCCCCAGGTCAGCAAGCGGGTGGTGTAGGGGCCGTAACCGCGCCTCACCAGCTGAAAGGGCAGGGCCACGCTGACCAGGCGAGCCGCGAGGGCCACCCACACCAGCAGCAGCCCTGCAATGGTTTGGCTGAGTTGGGTGGGTGTGAGCAGCACATCGAGCCCAATAAAGCCGAACAAGATGATATTAAGCACCTGGTCAAGTGTTTCCCAAAAGCTCAGTATGTGCTCGCGGGTTTCAGCGGTGAATACCCGGTCTTTGAGGTAGGAGATGGCCAGCCCCAGCACCACCATGGCCAGTGGCCCGCTGACCCCCAATCTGGTGGCGAGCACGTAGCCGCCCACCACCAGTGCCAGGGTCAGCAGGGTTTCTACGGCGGTGTTTTCTATGGTGGCCACCAGGTAGCCGCCCACCACACCCAGCAGGGCGCCGTACGCCACGCCCCCTAGCGCTTCTCGGGCAAAGAGCAGCAGCGCGCTTGCCAGGTTTGGCTCGGCGGCATGGTGGCTTGCAGCACCCGCTAAGTTCAGCAGCACCAAAAAAATCACCACGCCTACGCCGTCATTAAAAAGGCTTTCACCGGCAATCAGCGTTTCCAGTCGCAGCGGCACTTTGGCCCGCTTGAGCAGGTCAAGCACCGCCACAGGGTCAGTAGGTGAAATCAGGGCCCCGAACAGCAGCGCGCCCAGCAGCGGCACAGCAAGGCCACACCAGCCAAAGATGACATAGCTGCCCAGGCCCACCAGCACGGTGCTTAGCAGCGTACTCACCACTGCCAGCGTCAGGATACTGTCCCACTGCCGCAGCATCTGGTGGGCATTGAGGCTCAGTCCGCCCGCAAACAGCAGCAGACTGAGCATCCCGTTGATGACAAAGTCGGTAAAATTGAGGGTGCTCAGTATCCGCTGTACCCAGGCATGTACCCCTTCTAACCCGCTGACATTGGCGATCAAGCTCAGCAGTAAGCTTGCCAGCGCCCCCGCGAGCGTTACCCCTACGGTGGTTGGCAGGTGCAAAAACCGTTCGTTGAGGTACGCCAGCAATGCGGTAAAGACCAGCAAGGCAGCAAAAGCAGTGAGCATGGTGAGGTCAGTATAGCCATAAACGCTCAGCTTTTAGTGTTGACCACTCAGCCATCACTTTAAGAAGCAGGGATGTAGGAGAAAACTAGGGTAAAATAGGCCAAAACACAGCATTTCTTTGGTGTGATAAGGATTCTAACTTGAATCGTGTTGAGCCCCCAGTGAAATCCGGGAAGCGGGCATAGCAACAGGGACGCAGTTCGCGGTATAGAAGCGCAGTCGGTATAATACGGATTCCGATTGATTTGGCGTACTTCCGTATCATTTGTGATTTGACCAGGGCAGATGCGAGTGGCAAAAGAGACGGGTTCCCTGATATGGAAGCGCCGGTACTTTTCTAACTGTGCTTTGTTGACTGTACCTTTCTGACTTTGCTGCAATGGAGCGCCGTCCGTATGAGGCTGACAGCCAGGTGCCGAGCGCCTACTGCTGCAATAATACCCCCATGACCCCCGATGATTTTTTGGATGATGACCTGAACACAGACACCCTAGAAGGACTGCGCTTAGAAGGTTACGAGCAGCGCCTTAACGGTGTTGACCTGTATTTTGAGGTGGCTGAACCCTGGGGTGCTGAGCCTGACGGTAGCGGCGAGGCTCAGCAGTCCAGGGCTCAGGTGCCTACGCTATTTTTTTTGCACGGCGGCCCAGGCTACAACGCCCTGACCTTTCGCGAGTTGCTGGGTGAGCGGCTTGCCCAGGAAGGTTGGCGCGTTATTTACCTTGACCAGCGCGGTAGTGGGCGCAGCGCCGCCCTAGAAGACAGTGAGCAGGGCGCAGACACGCTGACGTTGGATATCCTCAGCAGCGATGTGGAAGCTGTGCGCGAGTTTCTAGCCGACGAACAGGGCCTCAATTTGGGGCCACTCACCTTGTTGGGTCACGGCTTTGGGGCGCTGATTGCCCTAGAATACGCTCGCCGTTACCCCCAGCACACCGCCCGCGCAGTGGTAGTTGGCCCCTGGGTACATTTCCCTGAGCTGGCGCTGGCCCTGCTGGCCGAGGCCAGTGAGCGCGCAGGTCAGCCGCTGCAAGACCCCCGACAAGACCTAGAGGCTAACACCCCCGAAGGCGAGTACCCGCCCGTGGGCGCGGCGCGCATAGAGGCCGCCTTTGCGCTGCTCAACGCCCGCGACCTGCTCAACGCCATGCAGTTTAAAGATGCACCTACCCGCATGCGCCTGGAATTTGCCGATGCTGAAGGTCAACTTCTTGGTGGAGCACAGGTGCAGCAGGCGCTGGTCAATCAGGGGCTGTGGGAGTTTGAATACCCCGCTTTTTTGCAAGACATCACTCGCCCGATATTTGTAATAGTGGGCCGACACGACCGCAGCAGTTTCCCCGAACAGGTGCAGTGGCTGACTGACCTGGCAAATGCTGACCTGACTGTGCTGGACGCAGGCCATTACCCCTGGCTTGATGATGAAGACGAGTTTATCGCGGCGCTGCAAGATACGTTGCGCTGACGACTACCTCACAAAGCCGAAGCTGACGCATGGATGAGTCTAGGCTCTACGCTGCTTGAAGGCTGTTCTTGTGTAGCTCACAGCCCTGTGCTTTACACTGCAAAGTATGAAAAAGTTAACTTTTGTAGCACTCCTGCCTCTGGTTCTCGCCTCTTGCAACCTATCTGGCGGCGTGCCTACACAATTTGACATTAGCGGCAACATAGGCGGCGCGGTTCCCTCTGGAACAATAAAAATTGCCCTGGTAGGTGGGGCGCTTTCGACAGACCCCATACAGAACCATAATGTGAAATCGGGAAATTTTGCCAACAGCAAGTTTACCCTTGACTTGCCTGATACGCCCAATGCCGTGCTGGGCATCTATGAAGTGATCGGCTATATAGATACCAATAACAACGGCAGTTATGATGTTGGTGAAACCCGTACCAAAAGTAAGCCTGCTAATCTACTCACCTATACCAGCGCGACTCAGAAATGGACACTGAACGGTAATACGGTTATCCGTGAAAACGGTAAGTCGGTGACACGTGTCAACAATTATGACCTTACCTGGTGATTAGCTGGCAGAGTTAAGTGTGTATACATTGATTGTCATTTGAAAATCAGCGGTAATCATGTGTAGGGCAGATCTTTTATCTAACGCATATAGTTTATGTATGTCAGGTCTACTCTGTCTTATTTTGCCTGTTAAGAAGTGCTCATACGGATTCCGATTGATTTGGCGTACTTCCGAATCAATCCGAGCGGATGCGAGTGGGAACAGCATACGGACTGTGCGGTATGGAGCTGCAGGCGGCGCTTTTCCGACTGTGGTGGAATTTAGTGCAGTCCGTATCAGGTGTCATCAACGGCGCTGCTGTGAGGTTTAGTTGGCGGCAGAAAGCGCCCTGAGTGCCTGCGCTGATGAGCGGTGAGCGCGTCAGCGCCAAGGCCCTGTAGTACGGTCGGCGCTTTATTCCAGCACTGCAAGAAACCAGAACAGCCAGAAAGGCGCCGCCTGCCTTTGTATATCGCGAAGTTCATACTTGCTCCTGCGCCCGCTGGCCTTCGTTCACCACGTTTTGCACAAGATTCAAGTCGCAATCCGCATACCAGCTCTAGGCGCGGGTGAAGCCCGTTAGAGCCTTTGCTGATAAGCGTTGTGGCCAAGCGCTAAGAGAAGATAAATAGTCTTGCCGCCGCCCTAGCGCTACACTGACCCTATGAGCAACCAAGAAATGAACGCTATGGAAAACCAGATGGATCAAGAACTTCGTGCCAAGATTACCGAAGGACTACAGATTAAAGACATCAACGGTGAGCATGTAGCTACCGTAGACCGCTTAGAAGGCGACCAGATTCGTGTTAAGAAAGAAGATGAAATGGACGGCAAAAACCACTACATCAAGATAAGTGATGTCCGTAGCGCTGATGAGATCGCCGTATACCTTAATAAAACCCACGAAGAAATACACATCAAGCACTAAGTCATATAACCATAAAGCCGTCTCCCGTAAGGGTAGGCGGTTTTTTTGTTGATACGCCTTTACAGGGAGTGCTGACCTGCCCAGCACCGTACAGGCGCGCGCTGCTGGCCGTGCTGGGTCTGTGATTGGTCTATCTGCCGCGCACCACCGGAAAATGCGAACTGTTTCCTACACCCGCTGATTATGGGTTTGACGCTGCAAGCTGCCGCAGCACATTGACCGTTTCAATCATCGCTAGCACTGCCTCGCCACCTTTGTTGCCCGCCTTGATACCGGCGCGGTTGAGGGCCTGCTCCACGGTATCGGTGGTCAGCACACCAAAGGCAATAGGCACACCCGTATGCAGCGAGGTGTTCAGGATGCCGCTGGCCGCGCCGCCCGCCACAAAGTCGTAGTGGTCGGTGTCGCCCTTGATCACCGCCCCGAGGCATACCACTGCGTCATAGCGGCCCGATTCGGCCAGTTTGCGGGCGATCAGCGGCACTTCGTAAGAACCGGGTGCGAGGTAGTGGTCAAGGTGATCGGTGTTGCCGCCGTGCTGAACAAAGGCCAGTTCGGCGCCTTCCACCAGTCTGTCGACAATCAGGTGGTTCCAGCGGGTGCTGACGATGGCAAACTTGAGGTCGTGGGCGAGCAGGGTGGCTTCAATTCGTTTCATGGTTGGCTCCTTAAAAGAGAGGGGAAAAGTAAGAAATAAGCTTGAGCAAGTAGGGTATGTAGGGGTTCTTATTTGAACTTTGTCAGCCACGTGGTGCAAACAGACCAGTGGGCGTAATAAACAGTACGGACTTTTAGGTGGCGCAGGCGGCGATTTTGTTGCTGTATTGGGCTCTTACTGTACTGGTTTTTTGCTGTACTGGTTTCTTACTGTGCTGGAACAAAGCGCCGTCCATATCAGACAGCTTTATCATCCCAGGTGTCCCATCTCTTCGCGCTTTATTCGCAGATACTCGGCATTTTTGGCATTCTGGCCCACATGTAGCGGCACGCGCTCGACCACCTCCAGGCCAAAACCGGAGAGGCTGTGTAGTTTCAGTGGGTTGTTGGTCAGGACGCGCAGTTGCTTAGCGCCCAGCAAGTGCAGCATCTGCGCCCCAATGCCGTAGTCGCGGGCATCTACTGGCAGGCCCAGACGCTCGTTGGCCTCAATGGTATTCGCTCCCTCGTCTTGCAGGGCGTAGGCCCTGATTTTATTCAGCAGGCCGATGCCGCGCCCCTCTTGGCGCAGGTAAATCACCGCGCCGCGCCCCTCGGCGGCAATCTGCTCCATCGCCGCGTCAAGTTGGGGGCCGCAGTCACACTTCAGGCTGTGAAAGGCGTCTCCTGTCAGGCATTCGCTATGCACCCGCACCAGCAGCGGCTGTGGCCCTAGCTGGTCATGGTTGCCGCCCATGATAAGTGCCACATGCTCAGCCCCGCTGAGGGTATCCAAAAAGCCTACGACGCGGAAATCGCCGTACCGAGTGGGCAAGTTGGCGGCGGCCACCTCCTGCATAAAGGGGTCGTATTGCAGGCGGTAGGCGATCAAGGCCTCTATGCTGCCCACCTTGAGGCCGTGTTTTTGTCCAAACGCTAACAGGTCGGGCAGGCGCGACATTTCGCCGTTGTCGCCCATGATTTCGCAGATGACCCCCAGCGGCGCAAAGCCAGCCAGCCGCGCAAGGTCGCAGCCTGCTTCGGTGTGTCCGGCACGGCGCAGCACCCCGCCAGGCCGCGCCACCAGCGGGAAAATATGCCCAGGTCGCCGGAAATCGGCAGGCTGAGCAGTGTCATCAAGCAGCGCGGCAATGGTGGCTGCGCGGTCAAAGGCGCTGATGCCAGTGCTGTTGCTGCGGTGATCTACGCTGACGGTAAAGGCGGTGCCGTTGGGGTCGGTGCTGTGGCCCACCATCGGCGTGAGGTTCAGCCGCTCGGCCCGCTCCGCCGTCAGGGTGACGCAGATCAGCCCGCGCCCTTCCCGCGCCATAAAGTTGACCCACTCGGGCGTGGCAGTGGCCGCCGGCATCAGCAAGTCGCCTTCGTTTTCGCGGCCTTCATCGTCCACCAAGATGACAGGCCGGCCTGCGCGGAGTTCGGCGAGCAGTGTAGGGATAGTAGACAGGTCACTCATACGCTGAGCTCCGCCCGGCTCCCTGCCTCACGCACGGCCAGCAGCCGCTCTACATATTTGGCTATCTGGTCAGCTTCCAGGTTCACCTGCGTACCCGCCTGCCAGGTGTGCAGCGTGGTGACCTGTAGGGTGTGCGGCACCAGCCACAGCGTAAACTCGTGGGCAGGCCAGTCGGGGCGGCTTCCAGCAGGGCCGCCGACATCCACCAGCGTCAGGCTCACGCCGTCTACAGTGACGCTGCCTTTGGGGGTCAGGTACCTGGCTAGGCTGCCAGGCGCACGCAGCCGCATGGTGTACGCGCCGGGTTCCTCGCGTACCTCCAGCACCTCGCCCACACCGTCCACATGTCCGCTGACGATATGCCCGCCAAAGCGTGAGCCGGCGCTCATGGCCCGCTCTAGGTTGAGGGGTTGCCCTGCGGCCCAGTGCGGCGCGGTTTTGGCAAGGGTTTCGCGGCTAAGGTCTACACCAAAGCTGTCGCTGTCCCAGTCGGTGACGGTCAGGCAGGTGCCGCTACAGGCGATAGATTCGCCCAGCGCGAGGTCGGGCCACATCTGCGAAGGGGCAATGCGCAGGCTGAGATGGCCATGGTGTTGGGCGGCGTGAGTGACGCGGCCGAGTTGTTCGATGATTCCAGTAAACATACCACTCCTTATTAATGGTGAGCGCTCTGGGCTGTCTTGCTACAGGCTATTTTGCGGGCAGTTGTGCTTTCTGGTACGGCTTCTGACTTGAACTTTGTTGATTGACAAAATTGACAAAGGTAGGCAGCACTTTTCTTGCTGTTCTGGTTTCTTGCCGTGCTGGGTTCTTGGGGTGCTGGAATAGAGCGCCGTCCGTATCACACCCGCAGTCTGCCAACAATCAGCACATCCTCACCCACCTGTTCCACGCTCCACACGTCCAAGTCCTGCGCGGCGTGCATGCTGCGCGTGGGTGCGAGCAAAGGCGGCAGGCCCGCACCCAGCAGCTTGGGGGCGACAAAAGCCCGCACTTCGTCTATCAGACCAGAGGTCAAAAAAGCGCTGGCAAGCGTAGCCCCGCCTTCAAGCAGCAGGGTAGAAATGTTGAGGTTGCCCAGTTGGGTCAGCGCGTCGGGTAACCCTTCGGCACGCAATACGGTGACGCCCGCTGGCGCAGTGTAGTTGGTGCTCGGTGTGCTGACAACGATAGTGCCTGGTCGCAGCGCTAAAGCACTCGGCGGCGTGCGGCCCTCACGGTCAAAAATCACGGCGCGGGGGTCACGTCCGCCGTCTAGGCCCCGCGTGGTGAGTTGGGGGTTGTCTAGTTGCACGGTATGAGCACCTACCGCTAGGGCGTCGGCTTGGTTGCGCCAGTGCATGACCCGCTCGCGTGCCTGTGGGCCGCTGACAGAGCCGTTTCCTTGACCCAGCGCCGCCGTTTTGCCGTCAAGGGTCATGGCGTACTTGTAGATAACGTGCGGACGGCCCCGCGTTACCAGCGAGCGGAATCCGGCCTGTTGGCGCGTGGCCTCGGCTTCAAGCACCCCTATCTCTACGTCCACGCCGGCGGCCCGCAGTTTGGCGAGTCCTTGTCCGTTGACCTGTGGATTAGGGTCGCCCGCTGCCACCACCACGCGGGACACGCCTGCGGCTATCAGGGCGTCAGCGCACGGCGGGGTGCGCCCGTAGTGGCTGCACGGCTCAAGCGTCACATAGGCGGTGGCTTCCCGCGCCCGTTCGCCCGCGTCCCTCAGCGCAACTACCTCGGCGTGAGGCTCGCCCGCTCTGGGGTGAAAGCCGCGCCCCACGACCTCAGCGCCCTGCACAATCACGCAGCCTACCGGCGGGTTGGGGCTGGTACGGCCCACGCCTTTTTGCGCCTCGGCAAGGGCCAACTTCATATATTCGGTGTCTTGTTCTCGGCTTTTCATACGGCAACGTCACCCGCCGGGGGTGGCAGGTTAAACGTTTCCCCTTTCTCTCATCCGGACTGTAACCGTCGGCTGCCGAGTTGCGCGGCATCGGGCCTGCGCGTGGTGCGAATTGCGCGGGCTTCGCGGGCTGGGGCCAGGTCAATACAGTCCAGGCCGTTACCGCCGGTGGGGAATTGCGCCCCGCCCCGAAAGAGGGTTGGCTGCGCCCAGTCCTTTTTGCTGTGGCGGGGCAACCGCTCAGCAGCATAGCGCGCTCAGGGGCACGGGTTTGTGATGGTGTATGACCTTGTAGCTGGCCTCTACTCACCTTGGTCATGGCAGCCTGGGGTCACGACTCGGTGCCGAAACGTTGGTTTCCTAGTTGAGTCGGCCCCAGTTAAATAATAAATGACCCGCTTTAATTGGAATCTGCATGCTCTACTGCAAAATCTATACTTTCTCTATCGGTAGATTTCCTTTGTCGCGTGCTTAACAAGCCTTAAGTCAGCATTCCTATGTCTTATCCCTCAAAAAGAGGCACAGGCCGCACAGCTCTATCACTGCTGGCCCACCACTCTTCAAATTCTTCTAGGGCGTTGCTGCTCAGGTCACTACTGACAGTATTGCCGCCGCTACTAACCCAGTCACGCCAGTTAAGCCGTTCGGGAAGGCCCTCTAACTGATACTTGCCGGCAGGTAACTTGCTGTTCAGAGTCAGGGTAATCATAGTAGGGTAGTGCTCTAGCTCATAGCGCTCATCTATTCTTTTCTGGCGATCATGATCAACACCCGATACTCCAAAAAAGGCAAAAAATCCGCTAAGGTCTATATGTGGTGGTATCTTTTTAGCTTTCAGTTGATAATTTTGGATCTTCAGACTGTTCATTCGCCTATGATAATCCTTCATCATCCTAAGTTCTAGGGCAAGCAAGCCTATTGCATGAATTCAGATTGAATCAGGTCGTTTCTGATTGAACTGGGGCGTACGCGAGTGAGAAAATATACGGGTTCTGTGCTAGGGAAGCACGGTCGGGCTAGCACCGAGTGTGCTGCAATGGAGCGCAGTCTGTCGTACAGATGGTTGGTCAGCGGTGAGTACGGCGTAAAGAACAGTTATGATTCTGATAAAAACAGATAATATAACAACAGATAATACAGACCCTGATTTCTCTTTTGGCCTATTCGCTCCAGCGGAAGTTACGGGTCTGGGCATCGTAGAGCCGTAGCTTCCGCTGGAGCGGGCAGAATGCTTACTGTGGTATGGTACTATTTTCCCACTGTTTAGCTTGCCCACTATTTAGGTTGCCCAGTGTTTAGGTTGTCCACGGTTTAGGCCTAGTCAAAGTGAGCACTGTTGTTAGTTGGAGTTACTGTGGATACAACAAGAATGGAGGCCTTTTCAGACGGCGTTATCGCCATTGTTATCACCATTATGGTGCTGCAATTGCCGCGCCCTGTTGGACATGAATGGACCTTTATAGCCAAGCTGTGGCCTACCTTGCTGAGCTACATCATCAGTTTTGTGTATGTCGGCATTTACTGGAATAATCACCACCACTTGATGCATACGGCCAAGCGCATTAGTGGGAAGGTGCTGTGGGCCAATTTACAACTGCTCTTTTGGTTGTCTTTGTTCCCCTACGTAACAGATTGGGCAGGTACATCACATTTTTCATCTGTGCCTATGACTTGCTACGGGTTTGTTGCCTTTATGTGCGCTGTTAGTTATAGTATTTTGGTTCGTACTATTGCCCATAATGAGGGCAACGATATACTTGTAGAGGCCGCTGACCACAGTTTCCTGATCAAACAAGTGCTTTCTTTGGTGATGTATGTGCTGTCGATGGCCTTGCCATTTTTTGGTCAACTGGGGGCCTACGCTTCAGGCGTGACGCTGCTGGCTGTGGCGCTGATGTGGCTTGTTCCTGAACGGCGCATGGAGCGGGCGGTGCAGCAGCGGCTGTAGACAAGTGTGACACAGACAGAGAAGAAGGGTCTGACCATCACTCCACCGGGTCTCATACGGACTGCGCTAAATTCCACCACAGTCGGAAAAGCACCGCCTGCGGCTCCATACCGCACAGTCCGTATGCTGTTCCCACTCGCATCCGCTCGGATTGATTCGGAAGTACGCCAAATCAATCGGAATCTGTATCAGACCTTTCACCCCCTCAGGCGGCATACTGATCCGCGAATGTCTGCTCCGCCTTTTACGCCAGATTTGGAAGATCCAGCCCACCCGTCCAAAGTAACCCGCACTTGGGCCGTGGCGCTGCCGCTTCCTGTAGCAGCCTATGATTTTGCTGCGCCGCACGGCTTTGTAGGGCCGTTGCCGCTGGGTAGCCGCGTGGTGGTGCCCTGGCAAAACGGGCTGCTTGTCGGGGTGGTGATGGGGGAGGGCGGCCAAAGTGCCCACAACCTGCGCGAGGTGGTGGCGGTGCTGGACGATAAGCCTTGGGTGGGTGCAGGTTTTATTGCCGCCACGCTGCAATTTGCTGCGCTTAGCCGCGTGCCTGTGGGCCTTATTCTGTCTGATTTGCTGGGCGTGGGTCTGGGCGCACTCAGCCACGGGCGTTATTTGCACCGTGTGCGGGCGGTGGCGGGGGCTGACCTGAGCTTGTTTGGGGCAGCGTTCGGCTCGGCGGTGCCGACTGAGGCGTGGGCCGCCGCGTCTGACTTTATTGCGGGGCCGCTTGACGCTGCGCGTGAGCAGGGACTGTTGCAAGAAGAGTTTGTACTCCAGCCGCGCCAAGTTACGGTGTACCGCCCTAAAGACGCCGGCACACAGCCGCTCACCCCACGCCAACAACACGCCTGGCAGGTGCTACAAGGTGCGGGCCAGTTGCCTAGCCAAAGTGCCTGGGCGCAAGCAGCGCAGGTGTCGCCTGGTGTGGTAGCGGGGGTGCTGGCACGCGGTTGGGCTGCCTTGCATGACCTCCCCGCGCCGCCGCCCGAGCTGCCCACTGCCTCCTTGCCGCCTTTGCAGCGCCCCGACACTTTGCCCGAAGCGGCAGTGTGGCGACTGCACGGTGGGCGCGACCACGAGCGCTACCTGCTGCTGGCCCAGCGCATTCGCCGCCGCCTGGAAGTAGGCCGCAGCGTGCTGGTTATTGCCCCTGACGCGGCGACCTTGCGCCGTGCCTGGGAGCACCTCAGCGGGGTGGTAGGCAGCGGGGCGGGCGATACCCAGGCAGCCCTTTTTTCGGGCGCACTGAGTGACGTGCAGCGCGAAGAAACCTGGGCGCGTATACAGCGCGGCGAGGTGCGGCTGGTCATCGGCACAGGGCTGGCTCTCACCGCGCCTCTGAGTGACCTGGCCTTGCTGGTGGTGCTTGAAGAAGGCAGTGACGCCTACAAACTGCTGTCTGGCTCGGCGCTGTTTATCCCCGACATGGCCCGCCGCATGGCTACGGCGCTGGCTACGCCTCTGGCCTATGTGGGCTGCGTGCCCGCTGTAGAGTCGCTGACCCCCGACATAGCGGGCCTGGTGTTGCCGCCGCCGCGTATCAGGCTGCACATTGTAGACTACGCCGCACAGAGCCATCAGCCCGAACTGGGGCCGCTGAGCGGTGTACAGTTTAGGCCCGACAAACAGGGCTATCCGTTGTCACATGACCTCGCCCAGGTGCTGCGGCAAGTCGCAGAGCGCGGGCGTCAAGCGCTGCTTTTGGCGCCCAGGCGTGGTTACTCGGCCCTGATCCGCTGCCCAAACTGCGAACATACGCCCCACTGCCGCAACTGTGACATTCCGCTGCGGCTGCACCAGGTCACGCGCCAGCTTGAATGTCATCAGTGCGGGTACCAGCAAGGTATTCCTGAGCGCTGTGAAGTCTGCGGTGAGATGATGTGGCAAGCGCGCGGCCCCGGCACCGAGTGGATAGCTGCCGAAGCCCGCAAGCTGCTGCCCGCTACGCCGGTGTACCGCTTTGATAAAGACCAGCAAGACGATCTCAGTGCGCTGTATAACGCTGCTGGCAGCAATACCAGTGGGGTTGTGGTGGCGACCCAGGCCATACTCAGCCAGCCTGCCTTGCCCGACCTAGCACTGATCGGGGTGACGCTGGCAGATACCTGGCTCAACGTCTCTGACTTTCGTGCCAGCGAACGCTACCACCGCCTGCTGCGCCAACTGACCGAGTGGCACCCTACCCGGGCCCCTTTGCTGCTGGTACAGACCTTTCAGGCCACCCACCCCGCCTTAGAGAGCGTGGCCCAGGGGCTAGATGCTGGTGTGTATGTGCAAAGCGAATACCAACTGCGCCGCGTCCTCAAGTACCCGCCGCACGGCACACTGGCACAGGTAGTGGTCTCCGCCCGTGAGCAGGCCCGCGCCAGTGCCGCCGCTGACGACGTTGCCGCTGCCTTGTACAGCGCGGGCGCGACCTCTGCCGAGGTGCTGGGGCCTGCGCCCAGTCCTGTCGCCCGACTGAAAGGGATGTACCCCTACCATGTGCTGTTGCGTACCCGTGACGAGGCCCGACTCAGCGAGTTGCTGCGCGGCTTAAACCGCAGTTTCAAAGCCCGCGTGCGGGTGGACGTAGTGCCGCGCGGGGGGCTTTGATACCGCAGTCCGTGTTACCGCGTGCTCAACGAGGTGCAGTTCACAAGGCGTATGACACGCCACCCGCCTCTTTACTTGCCTGCGAGCGGCTGAAAAATATCGTGCTCGCCGTACCAAGCGGGGTGAAGCTCCTGGTCTACGGCAAAGATCTTGCTGAGCAGGTGTGCTTCTTCTTCATTGATATCGCGCACTGTGAATTCTTGCAGGTAGCTTTCTACACTGGGATAGCTGCGAGTTTGGCCCCCAACCCGCACTTGCAAGTGCGCGTTGCCCGCCTCGACACTGTCATCAAAGCGGCGCTCAAGGTTATCTTGCCAGCGGGTAAAATCGTGTGCGCTCATCACCACAAAGCCCTTGCCTTGGTAGTCAATCAGTTTGAAATTCATGCTGTGCATCTTATACCAACTGTACCAAGTTCGGTTGCAACACGCTGAGGTAGGCTATAAGGTAGATTCTTCCCACAGCTGAATTTCCAAATGTCCAAACGCTTTGTGAGACGGACTGCCGCTCCATTCCACCACAGTCGGAAAAGCGCCGCCTGCGGCTCCATACCGCGCAGTCCGTATGCTGTTCCCACTCGCATCCGCCCTGATTGATTCGGAAGTACGCCAAATCAATCGGAATCCGTATGACCTTCTCCAGCCCTTGAATCCCCACCTTGTGCGGTCTAGCATGCGGCTATGTGTGCCGGTCAAGGGGTCAGATGAAACGCTTGCTCGGCCGCCGTGTCATCCTCACGGGTACTCAGGAGGGCAGTGAACTGGCCCCAACATTGGCCCAACAATTAGGCCAGCTGTTGTGCTCAGAGGGTGCCGAGGTACTAGGTGTGCCGCTGATGACCTTTGAGCCGACCAGCCAGCCGCAAGTTGTCCAGCACCGCTTGCAGCATTTACAGGGGTTCAGTTGGCTGCTGCTCACCAGCCCGCAGGCGGTGAGGGCGCTGATACACGAACTAAGGGCGCTGGAGTTGGGGACACAGTCGTTGCGACACCTGCGGCTGGCGGCTGTGGGACGCGGCACTGCTCAGCGGCTAGGCGAATGGGGCCGCCCGCCTGACTTTGTGCCCAGCAAGGCAACAGCGCAGCATCTGGCGGCAGAGTTGCCCCTGACCACAGGTGAGCGGGTGCTGCACCTCACCAGCCAACTGGCAGAACACACCCTGACCCAAACCCTGAGCAGGCGCGGCGCGGTGGTGGAGCGCCTGGAGCTTTACCGCACCGTTCCCCGTCAGCTGAGCAGGCTAGAGCTAGAGGCCCTGCGCGGCGCAGACGTGACGGTGGTGTTGTCAGGCAGCGCGGCACGGCAACTGGCGAGCGTGGCCGGTACGTCTGGTATGGTGGCGGCCATAGGCGCACCCACTGCCCAGGCCGCGCGGCAAGCGGGCTTTGAGTGGGTGACGCAAGCACAGGAAGCGAGCGCGGCAGGGTTGCTGGGGGCGGTGGTGGAGGGTATAAGGTCTAGGCGTTCTATGGACTGAGACTAATACGGACTGCCGCTAAATTCCACCACAGTCGGCAAGACACCGCCTGCGGCTCCATACCGCACAGTCCGTATGCTGTTCCCACTCGCGTCCGCTCGGATTGATTCAGAACTGCACTGAATCAATCGGAATCCGTATAAGCCGTGTCCAACACGCGACGAAAGAAGGCCAGCGCTCGCGTACCCAGGCGTTCGTATCCAAATGTTCGTATCTAGGTGTTCGTAGCTGGGCGTTCGTCCTGTTTCCTACGCCCGCCTCCCGCCTTTTTCCCGCGTGTCTAGCAAGGTTCATACGCATGCGTATGACTCCTGCACGCTTCCAGAGCTAGCGCAGCTTGCCCAGGCTTTTGCGTATCAGCATGTCAGCGCTCTGTTCGGGGCTTTGGCTCAGCAGCTCAGCCACCACAGCGCGCACCTGCGCCTCACGGAACCCCAGTGCCAACAGCGCTTCTAGGGCGTCTTGAGCGGCGCTGTTGGTCAGGGTGACCTTGTGACCTGCGTGGCCCGCACCCGCTGCCAGTTGTTCGGGCACTTTGTTTTGCAGTTCAAGCACCAGGCGCTCGGCGGTCTTTTTGCCCACGCCTGACACGCTGCTGAGCAGTTTGCTGTCGGCCCCCAGTAGCCCCTGCGCGAGCGCCGATACGGGCATGGCCGATAGCAGCGCCAGCCCCAGCTTGGGCCCCACTCCCGTAACACTGGTGAGCAAGTCAAAGAGAGTAACGCTGTCTGGGTCAATAAAACCAAACAGCGTCAGGCTATCTTCGCGCACAATCAGGCGAGTGTGCAGCTCGGCGGTTTCGTTGAGTTTCAGGCGGCCCAGCGTGCTGGCGGGGCAAAAGACTTCATAGCCCAGCGCGCCCGCCAAAATAACGGCGCTCTGGGGGCGTACTTCGCGCACGGTACCCGTTAAAAAAGCAATCACGCCCCGCAGTGTAACGTATAGCAGTGTAACGCATAGGGGCCAGACCTAAGCCTGAGCAACCATATTTTTAATACTACAACGGATTTAAATTTAATTTACTTTAAATAGTTAATTTATACATCTACTTAATCTAGATAGCGGCCAAGAACACTTGAATTATCGCTGTTCATATAAATACTACACGTTTTTCTGCGTCCGACGGTCTTCTTTTATCGCTTGCTGAATATAACTTCAGACGGCATCCGTACGAGATGAGCGTTCCTGAGCACTGGTGGTATACAGCAGGGCAGCGCCAAATAGAACGGCACAGGGCAGGTTTAATAGTTGTCTCATACGGACTGCCGCTCCATTCCACCACAGTCGGAAAAGCGCCGCCTGCGGCTCCATACCGCGCAGTCCGTATGCTGTTCCCACTCGCATGCGCCCTGATTGATTCGGAAGTACGCCAAATCAATCGGAATCCGTATCATACATACATTTCAGTAGACCAGGCTGTGTTTATGGGTCAAAGGTGAGCTTATACTGAGTCTATGATTAGGTCAAAGTGGCTGGGGCGGGTGGGTGTGGTGGCACTCTTGGCAGTTTCGGGGGCGCAGGCCGTGGAGCGCGTAAACGATACGCAGATGTATTTTTCGCCTTCACAAGACCCGATCACTGATATCAATACGGGCAGCGTGTGGGTGTATGAGCAGTACGACACCTATGGCGACACCCGCCTTACCGTGCGCTGCGACAACAAGGGAAAGCCTGATTTCTGGGCCTATCTCACCAATAAAAATGACCTGCTAAGCGGGGGTCAGTTGCGAGATGGGAGCTTTCCAGCACTGACGGTTCGCCTGGGCGACGATCCTGCTTTTAACGTACCCAGCAGTCAACTGGTGTCGGTCGCTGACCAAAAAGACCGCCTTAGAACGCGCAGTATCGGTTTTAGTGCTGCGCCTACCCGCAACATTGTGCGCGGCCTGCTCGCGGGAAAACGCGTGGTCATTCGGGTAAACCGTGTCGAAGGCGGGCAGCCACTGACCTTTATTTTTCCGGCACAGGGTTTTCAAACGGCTTGGCAAGGGGTACGCGCTTGTAGCAACACGGGTGTTATCCCTGATGAGCCTGCGCGAAATGCTGGGCCTGCACGAAATACAGGGGTAGGCAGCTTGCCCAAGTTTACGCAGTGGTATTTTGGCGCTTGCCGCGACGCGCAAACGGGTGTACCCAACACGGGCTTGCAGGCGGGTAGGGCCCAACTGTGCGAGCTGTTTGTCGAAACGCAGGGTGCCGCGCCTCAGCCGCTTTCGGCTGACTTTCGTTATGAGCTGGAATACCGCGAAGGTAGCGCACTAGGCAAGTTGCAATTAGACGGCACGGATCACTATTCGTCGTCGGGCGGCAGTAAGGTGACTCTGCGGCGCTCAGACAACAAGCTGATATTTACCTTGCCGCTCAATGTCCGCAAGCGGGCGGGGCGGGTGTATACCAGCATCAATGTCATTGGTGAGATCAGGTTTGAAGGCGGCAGCAAGCGGGTATATGAGCCGTTGCCCATTCGCTAAAGCGCGTAGTATACGCACACAGCGAATGTGAGCGGCAAAAGATACGGGTTTCTTGGTATGGAAGTGCGCGGTATGGCAGTACAGGTGGTGCTTTCCTGATGGGGCCTTCCTAACTGGGCCTTCCTGAGTGTGCTGAAATAAAGTGCAGTCGGTATAACAAGTAGCCTGACTTGTTATACGGCAAGTCAGGCTACTGAACTTTAGTTGGCTCAGGTTAGGTTAGTCACTCGCCACAACATGGGCGGGTAAGGTCACATCGGTTGTAGGCTCATCGTATTGGCGGTCTTTTTCAAAGCGGTAAAAGATGCTGGGCACCACAAAAAAGGTGAGAAGGGTACTGGTGATGACCCCGCCCAGAATGACAATGCCCAGGCCGCGCCGGAATTCTGCGCCGTCGCCGTGCCCGAACACCAGCGGCAAGGAAATCGCCAGCACCGTTACTGTGGTCATGATGATGGGCCTAAAGCGCAACTCGGCGGCCTCAATCAGCGCTTCTCTGAGGGTCAGGTGCTCCATGCGCTCCACCACAAATTCGAGGTACAGGATGGAGTTTTTGGTCGCCAGGCCCAGCAGAATAACCATACCCAGCATGGTGACAATATCCAGCGAGGCGCCAAAGAGCACCAGTGTCCACAGCGCGCCCACCAGGGCCAGTGGCACGGGCAGCATCAGGTAAAGGGGATACCTGAAGGAGTTAAACTGCGAACCCAGTACCAGGTAATTCAGGAACACGGCGAGTAGCAGTACCACAGGACCGTAAAAAATCAGGTCACCTGTCAGCCCTGACGAGCCAAAGCTAGACGCATTGCCCAGGCTCACGCCGTTGGTCAGGATGCCCGCTTTGGTGGCGCTATCCACTATGGTTTTTTGGTAGTCAAAGGCGTTGACTCCTTTGTTGAGGTTAAGGTTGATGGTGGCGGTGTAAGCTTTATTGTAGCGGTTGAGCGTCGCGGGCGCGTCCTGCACGCGAAAGCTGCCCAAGCTGCCCAGCGGAATATTGCTTTGCAATACAGACGAATACACCGTTTGCGATAACAATGACTGCTCATCTTGTACGGCGGCGGGGTCAAGGCGCACCACGATGTCCACACTCTTGTCCTGGTCGCGCATGGTGCCAGCGGTCGTGCCTGAGTTATAGGTACGTAGCGCCTGCGCCAGGTCACTGGTGGTCAGCCCTGAGCCTACCAGTTGAGCCTGATTCACCACAAAGTTGCGCTCCTGACGGGTGGCGTTGAGGCTGCTGCTTACGCTGCTGAGGTTGCGGTCTTGGGCCAGCAGCACCATCAGGTCGCGGTTGGCCGCCTTGAGCGCCGTTTGGTTAGGGGCGGTGAGCGCCAGGCTGATATCCGCACTGCCGCCCGGGCCTTGTTGCTGGCTTCCCACCGTTAGGGTGTCCACCTCGGTATTGCCCAGGGCCTTTTTAAGGGCGGGGGTGTAGCGGTCAACCAGGGTATCAATGTCAGCACGCTCACTATGCGGTATCAACGTAACCTGAAGCCTGCTCTGGTTAGCCCCCGTACCCACCTGGCTCCCTGCGCCCACGTTGGTAGACACCAGTTTGACCTCAGGCTGGGCCAGCAGGTACGCCTCTAGCTGGTGGGCCGCCGCGTTGGTGCCGCTCAGGCCCGTACCTACAGGCATGTCCAGGCTCACCGATATAATGCCGCTGTCGCTTTTGGGAGTAAAGGCGAAGCTCAGTCTGGGCAGTACCACAGCGACCGATACCACCAAAAAGAGGGCCACAATGCCGATAACCAGCAGGTTGCGCGGCAGCAGCCAGGCCACCGTGCGGGCGTAGCCGCGTGCCAAGGCCATCACCGCGCCGTTGGTTATGCCGTACAGGGTAGTGGTGATGGCTTCAAACAGGCCCAGCAGCCCGCTAAAGACTACGCGCAGTACGCCCAGCACCAGAGGCCACAGCAGCAAGCCCGCATACGCCACTGGCCCGGCTGTCTTGGCAAGCATAAAGAGCAGCGCCGCGTAAGCCAGCAGCCCAATAAGGCCCCAGGCACTCAACAGCCCATTTTTGCTCCAGCCCCAGGCCAGCAGCTGGGGGAGGCGGCGCAGCAATAAGCCGTAGGTGTGCCAGTTGAGCGGCTCAGGGTCGTTGGTGTAGGCCATACGTACCGTCAAAAAGAGCAGTGATTCAAGCCAACTCAGCGCAATGGCCGCCGCCAGCCCCAGCCCAAATTGTCTAAAAAACTGCCCCAGAATGCCCGGCATAAAGCTCAGCGGAATCAGCACGGCGAGCAGCGAAAAACTCGCCGCTGTAACCGCACTAAAGACCTCTGAGCCGCCGTACAGCACTGATTTGACCAGACCGTACCCACGCTTGCGGTAGCGCTGAACATTTTCGGACACCACGATAGAGTCATCAACCACAATACCAATCGCCACGATGATAGCCAGCAGCGAAATAATATTAAAAGTAAAGCCAAACAGGTTATAAATCAGCGGCGCAGCACTGACAGAAATAGGAATCGCCAAGATAACTGCAAACACTGTAGAGAGCCTGCCCAGAAAGAGCAGCACCACAATACCCACTGCCAATGTACCCAACAAAAACTCCGTAAAGGTGTCTTTGACCGTTGATTTTGTATAGAGCGTAGTGTCTTGAGCAATACTGAGATGATAGTCTTTGGGCAAGGTGGGAATCAGCTGCGTCAGGTTTTTGCGCACGGCGTCAGCAACCGCCACCGAGTTGGTGCCTGAAGCCTTACGGATATCAAGCAGCACGGCGGGTTGTCCGTTGATGCGGGCGTAGCTGGTGGGCAGGGCGAGGGTGTCGCGTACGGTCGCCACGTCGCCCACTGTTACGCCGCTGCTGGTATCCACCAATATCCGCTCAATGTCACTTATGCTGCTGGGCGTGCTGCGCGTAGAAAAACTGATAATTTTGCCGTCTTCGTTGAGGGTGCCTGCGGGTAAATCTTGCGCTGAAGCGTTGATGGCCTGGGTCACTCGGGCGGGCGAGAGGTTGTAGCTTTGCAGCCTGCTGGGGCTAAGGAGCACCTGCACTTCTCGGTCGGGTGCGCCCGAAAGCCCGATATCAGCAACGCCCGTAACACGTTGCAAACGCGGCACCAGCTTATCTTCAGCATAGCTGCTGACCTGCTCGGCCTTTGTGCCGTTGCTCTGCAAAGCCAGGGTCATAATCGGCTGGGCGTTGGGGTCAAACTTTTGCACCACAGGCGCGTCAGCCTCATTGGGGAGCGTGCCGCGTATCGCCGAGAGTTTTTGCGACACGCTATTGGCGGCTGAGTCAATATTGGTGCCGTTTTGAAAGGTGATCACCACCGCACTTACGCCGCTGGCACTGGTAGAGGTGATATCCGCTACGCCGCTGATGGTACTCACCGCGTCCTCTACCTTTTTAGAGATTTCGCGGTCAACTTGGTCAGGGGTTGCTCCCGAATAGATGGTGTTGATGGCGAGTACCGGCACTTCAAAACTCGGCAGCAAATCCACGCCCAGCCGGAAGGTAGAGATAAGTCCTAGCAATACCACCGCCAAAAAGATGCCGATAGAAAATACATACTGCCGTACGCTGAAGTTGACCAGCGGGTTGATGCGCGGCACGGGGCCATTGACGGCGACGTCTTGGCGCTCGTGTTCAGCTTCCTGGGCCAGTTGCCTGGCTTTGCGCTGGGCGGCGCGTTCCTTGAGCACTTCTACTTCGCTCATAGGGACGCTGCCCGCTGCCTCTCCTGAGACAGGAGGCCTGGTGTTGGGGTCTTCTGTCATGAGCCTACCTTGATGCTGCTGTCGTCTTGCAAGCTGGGCGGCACGGGGTAGACCACCTGTTGTCCTGTCTGGAGGCCGCGCAACACCACTTTACCCTGTGACTCGGCAGTGATTTTGACGGGCACGCGCCGGGCCACGCCGCCGCTAACCACATACACCGCGTTTTCGCCGCCGTCATTGACCACCGCGTCGGCGGGCAGAATAAAGCCCTGGCCCAAGTCGGCGCGGTAGCGTATTTGGCCTACGCTGCCCACAGGCAGAGTTTGTGTGCCGCTCAGACTGGCGCTCAGCGGCACCAGTCGGTCACTGCCCGCTACGCGCTCACCTTCTTTAATGGTCGCTAGGTAACTTTGTCCGCCGTAGCTAAAGTTGAGCGGCGTGCCGGGGCTCAGTGCCGCTGCGTCTGCGGGCGAAACCCTAAAGTCTACACTCAGGCTGCCAGGGTCAACCAACCTGAAGACCGCCGTACCCGTGTTGACATACTCGCCTACCTTGGCGCTGATGCTGGCCACTGCACCGCCAAAGGGCGCACGCACGCTGGCTTTGGCAAGGTTTTCCTGGGCCTGCCTGACAGAAGCCTGAGCGGTTTGCACCTGATTTTGCAGCAACTCCAGGCTGCCAGAACCGCTTTGCCCGTTTTGGGCCAGGTTGTTTTTGGCCTGCGCCAAGGCTGACTGGGCCTGTGCCAGGGCCGCTTCACTGGCCTGGTAATCGGTGGCAGAGACGGCCCCCACTTTGTACAGCTGGCGGTTGGCGTTGGCCTGTCGCTGCGCTTTGTCATAGCTGGCCTGTGCCGAAGTGATGGCTGAATTCAGTTGGTCTTTGTTCTGGCCCGTGCTGCGCTGCGTTTGGCTGAGGTTAATCTGGGCTTGTTGCAGTTGCAACTGAGCATTGGTCAGCGCCTGACGCGGTGCGCTAGTGTCTAACTGCACCACCACCGTGCCCTGGGCGACTTGCTGGCCTTCTTGTACAGGCACACTCACCACCGCCCCCGAAGTCTGCGCCGCCACATTGCTGTCGCGGCTGGCCTTTACGGTGGCGCTGGCGCTGCGGGTAACGGTGAGGTTACCCCGCTGCGGTGTGATCGCCTTGACTGTCAAGGCGGCGCTTTTGGGCGGGGCCGCGTCCAGATTGGGGGCTTTTGCGGTGGTTTTGTCGGTAGTGGTTTGGTCGGTACTGGTTTTGTCAGTGGTAGCAGCGGGTTTGGTGCAGGCTGAGAGCAGGAGCGCGGGCAGTAAGCACACAAGGGCAACGGTATTGTTTTTGAACATAAGAACCTCAAGAAGAAAAGTTGGGTCGTGGCACATTAACCGTACCGGATTGACCGCATACTGACCGTAGGGTAAGGAATAGCAAACAGAAACACAGTGAACAAAGGCAGGGTATGGTGATCAAGGAGCAACAAGCTGTTGATTTTAAAGAAGCTCACCCAGGCCTAGAGACCTTGCGACTTCTATCTTGACAGGTTGGGGGTGAGATAGGGCGAGAGCAATAGGGCTCCCGGTAAGGCTCGTCAAAGCGGGGTCGCCGCGTCACTGCCGCGAAAGAGAGGGGGGTGATAGGATTCTTTCACCCCAAATGGCTCGTCTTGTACGATAAACGCGCTCATTCTCAATATCAGTCGGTGTACTCTATCCTGTCAGTGAAACCATGAGCCTTTTCTAAATAAAATTTTGCGCCCCAGCTGTTTTGGCTGAGGCGCAGATGTTCTAGTGTTACTTGGTTGTCGGTGTAACTGTCAGCGTATCACTCAGACTGAATTTACCTTTATCCAGCTTCATTACATACAGGTTCGCCACTTTGCGGTCACCTGAGTTATTAAATTCCACTGTTCCGGAAAGAAGACCCGTATAGGTTCCTTTGCGAATGCTGTTTTCTACCTGTTGACGGGTAGGTAATTTTTTGCCGTTGGCATTAATAGCGCTGAGCAGACCGCGCAACACCACTTGAGCCGTGTCATAGCTAAATACCGCAAAACCCTGAGGCGCTTTACCAAAGTTCTTGGTGTACTGCGCGGCAAAGACCTTAGCAGCGGGCAGGGAGTCTATGGGGGCGGCGATGGTGGTGTAGTAAATATTGGTAGCTCCTGCACCTGCAATCGTTGCCATTTCACTGCTGTCTAGGCCGTCGCCACCCATCATGGGGATGGTGACCCCTTTTTCACGTAGCTGCTTAGCAAGAATGCCCGCCTGATTGTAGATTCCACCAAAATAAATTACGTCAGGCTTTTGTAATTGAATTTTAGAAACAATAGCCGAGAAGTCACTTTTTTCTTCGGTACCTTCGTTAGCAATAATCTGTACGCCTTTGGCTTTTAGCGTTTTTTCTACTTCATTGGCTAAGCCTTCGCCGTAAGTCGTCTTGTCATTGATAAGATATACTTTTTTGGCTTTGAGCTTACTGATCATAAAGTTAGCGGCAGCGGGGCCCTGGGCATCATCGCGGGCCACCACACGGTTGACATTTTTGAGGCCACGGTCAGTCACCTCATTGGATGTGCTGACGGGGGCCACCAAACCGATGTGAGCGTCTCGCAGCACCACGCTAACAGGGATGGTCACACCCGAATTCATAGGGCCAACCAGCGCCAGAATCTTCTTGTCAGCGATGATTTTGCGGGCGTTGGCGGTGCCGCTGGCGGGGTCTGCTTGGTCGTCATAAGGGGCCAGTTTCAGATCATAGCCCAGCTTGGCAAACTGCGCTTTGTATTGGTTGACGGCCTGCTGCGCACCGTTGCGTATCTGCATCCCAAAGTCACTTTGGGGGCCAGAAAGGGCCGACATAGTGGCAATTTTGATGGTGGTCAGGGCACTTGCCTGCGACAAGCTGAGGGCCAGACCGACCAGGGCGGTGACTTTAAAGGCGGCTGAGCGCGTGTTTTTATTCATATGTTGATTCTCCTTGTGGCAATAGTACAAAAGTAATAGCTCACAGGATAGCGCTAATCGTTCCATTTTGCACGCAAGGCAGGCCATTCGTTGCCCAGGATGCTATACACCACTGTATCGCGCAGGTAACCGCTGTAGGTACGCTGATTGCGGCGCAGTACGCCCTCACGCACGGCGCCTAGCTTTTCTATTGCCCGCTGTGAGCGCTGATTGCGCCCGTCGGCCCTCAGCTGCACGCGCTCCATGCCCAGCGTCTCAAAGGCGTGTTCAAGCAGTAAAAACTTAACGCGGCGGTTGATGCCGCTGCCGTAGTAGTGGCGCTGCAGCCAGGTTGCACCGATTTCTAAGCTGCCGTGGTCAGGGCGCATGTCTAGATAACGGGTGGTGCCTGCCAGTTCACCCGCCACCTCTATCACAAAAGCCTGCTGTTCGGGGGCTGTAATAGCCAACTGATAAAACTGCGCCAGCGTGGGCGGCGTGGGAATATACACCAGCTCGCCCTCTATCTCAGCGGCAAGCGCTTGCAGCGGCGCAATATCGGCCTCGGTCAGCGGACGAAGCAACACATCTTGGTCTTGCAAATGAAGGGTATGGTGCATGGTGCTCTCCTCATACGGACTCCGGTTAACTCAGGTTGTTTCTGATTTAAGCAGGGCAGATTCGAGTAAAGATACGGGTTTCCTGGTATCAGGCGTTGCTGGTCTAACTGGGCTGAACGTTAACCGCGTGCGGCTGTACTAGAAATCTACGCTGAGTAGCACGCGGTCAAAGGTCGTGCTGTCGGCAGCAAAATTGCTGGGCGGGCTGGTCAGCTGAAAGCTATAAAAGTTGCGCGTGCCACTGGCAAACCAGATTTTCATAGAGAGCTTGCCCGCCTTGCTGGTCACGTTGTACTGGCGTAACAGGCCGTCTATCCCGCCACAGTTGAGGGCTTTTTCGCTGACGCGCTCGGCGGTGACGCCTGCCTGCTTGAGTGCCGCTTCAAAGTTGTTAAATTCGTCATGCAGGTTGACGCTGCGGCCCTCTTTGGGCAGATACATCAACCGAATCATGCTGTAGGGGGGCTCTTTTTGGCTGGCAATGCTCACCCCACTCATGCCGTCTTGCAGCTCAATACTTTGCCAGTCAGGCGGCAGGCTCACATCAAACGGCAGGTTACTTTTGTACGCCAGAAGCGGGCTTTTGGCAGATGTTGCCCCAGGCGGGGCAGAGCGGGCAGGTGGAGGAGCCGTCTGGGCAAAAGCCGCCGCCATCAAACAGGGCAGTAGCATAACAACCAACAAGGAGCGCATGAGCACAGGCTAAAGCATTTTTAACAAAAAAGTTTGAGAATGAGATCATTACGGATTCCGGTTGAATCCAGCAGTGTTGGGTTTAAGTACGTTCGCAGGCGAATAGGGAAACTACGGATTTCGCGGTATGGAGGCGCAAGCGGTGCCTTCCCGGCTGTGCTGAACTTGGAGCGGAAGCCGTATAAGCCAGAAGAGCGTAGCGAGAAGACTAAAAGACAGATAAAGACAGATGATGAAGGCGAGTCAAAGCGGGTGAACGCTCAGCTGCTCCTTTGATTCCTGCCGTGCTCTGTGCACCGCTATGATGGCCGTATGCAACAGCCGCCTTTTACCGCCCTGGCACAGGTATACAACGCCATTATGAGCGATGTGGAATATGACGCTTGGGCTGATTTTGTACTGACGTATGCCCGCGACAGCCACTTTGAGCCGCGCACGGCGCTTGACTTGGCCTGCGGTACAGGCGGGTTCAGCGCCGAGTTGCAGCGAGCAGGCTTGCAGGTTACGGGCCTAGACGGTAGCGCCGAAATGCTGGCCATTGCCGCGCAGCAACTGAATGACGTGCCGCTGATACAGGGTGACTTGCGTCACTGGGAACTGCCCGCTGACTTGCCGCAGCACTACGACCTGATAACCTGCGTATTCGACAGCCTCAACAACCTGACAGGTGACGGCGAACTGCTGCTCGCTCTGCGGCTGATGCAGCGCCACCTGGCCCCTAACGGCCTGCTGGCTTTTGATGTCAATACCCGCCTGGGCGTGCGCGAACTGTGGGAAGGCAACGTGCTTGAAGGACTGGCCCCCATGCCAGATGGCCGTGAGGTGCATTATCAATGGTCACACAGCTATGATGAGAGCGCTAAGCTGGGCGTGGTGCAGGCCTTTTGCCGCGTGCTAGACGATCACGGGCAACAAGAGGAATTTGTAGAAGTCCACCATGAGCGTGGTTATGACCCGCCCGAACTCCACGTCGCCCTGCGAGAAGCGGGCTTTGCAGGCTGGGAAATCATAGAATACCCCGACTACGCTGACCCAGAAAGCGACTCGGTGCGGGTATGGGTCTTTGCGTGGCTTCAAAAAGCTGATGGGTGATGCGTGTTTACCGATCAGGCTATTGAAAAAAGATACGGGTTTCCTAGTATGGAAGCATAGTCGGCGCTTTTCTGACTGGGTTGGAATAGGGTGCAGTCCGTATGAGTTAAAAATGCCATGCAAGAAGGCCAGCGCGTGCAGGAAGCAGTACACCTTTGGCGATGTGGAGGTGCAGTCGGTGCTTTTCTGACTGTGCTGAAATGGAGCGCAGTCCGTATAAACTCCCTTCACAGCATGGACTAGCCAGTTTGGGCTACTTTCTTTTGTCGGGGTACTACCCAAGAATAACCTGGCGCACACCGCCGGTGACTGAGCAGGCGTACACTGGCAGCATGGAGTATGTGACCGACCCCAACTTGCGGCCTATTGTCGCCAAGGTAGAAGCGGGCGAGCGCCTGAGTTTTGCCGAAGGTATGCAGCTTTTTGACACCCCTGATCTCAACACGCTGATGCGCCTCGCGAACCTGGTGCGTGAGCGGATGCACGGCGATAAAACGTACTTTGTGCATTCTATTCGGCTAGAGTTTACCAATATTTGTTATGTGGGCTGCACCTTTTGTGCCTTTGCTGCCCATAAAGACGAAGCGAGGGCCTGGGATTATAGCCCCGCTCAGGTGGTACAAGAAGTAAGCCGCCGTTATTTGCCTGGAGTCACTGAGCTTCATATGAGCAGTGGACATCACCCTAATCATAAGTGGGACTACTATCCTGAAATGGTACAAAGTATTAAAGCGGCGTACCCAGAATTGCAGGTTAAGGCCTTTACTGCTGCCGAAATAGAGCACTTATCGCGTATCTCTAAAAAGAGTACGCTGCAGGTGTTAACTGAGTTGCAGCAAGCAGGCTTAAGCGCTATGCCAGGGGGCGGGGCTGAAATATTCGCTGACCGGGTACGCAAGCAGATTGCTAAAAATAAAGTAAAAGCTGACAAATGGCTGCAAATCCACGATGAAGCGCATAGTTTAGGCATGCGTACCAACGCTACGATGCTCTACGGACATATAGAAACCTTGGAAGAACGGCTAGACCATATGGACAGGTTGCGTACCTTACAAGATGGGTCGCTAAGCAAATACGGTGGCGGTTTTCATGCTTTTATACCACTGGCTTTTCAGCCGATGGGTAATACGTTAGCCCAGAATCTGGGAAAAACTGATTACACCACGGGGTTAGATGATTTACGTAACCTCGCGGTGGCCCGCATATACATGGATAATTTTCCGCACATCAAAAGTTATTGGGTGATGATTGGGTCAGAGTTGACACAAGTTTCATTAGACTGGGGTGTAAGTGATATAGACGGCACCATACAAGAAGAGCATATTGCTCACGCCGCTGGGGCCACGTCACCGATGGCCTTGTCACAAGCCAGTATGGTGAAGATGATACAGAATGCGGGCCGAGTTCCTGTGCTGCGCGACGCCTATTATAATGAAATTAAAGTGTTTGAGCGCAATGAGATACAAGCCGCCGATTGATATCTAACCTCTGGGCTTTTTGGCTGTTTTAATACCAATGCTTTACTAGAGGAAAGTGTACTGCTTCCTAGGCCCGCTGGCCTTTTTGTATTGCACTGTTAATAAAATTCAGCCAGCATCCGCATAAATCATTCTGATAACTCTTTATGATTTTCTCAAGATAATCTTATAGTAACGCGTCAGCAATCAAAGTTTAGACCTTCTTATCATGACCAAGCCACAATCCATAACACATACCCCATCACTTTACCGCGCTGGCTGGATTCATTACACCAATGTTGCGCCGATACTTGATCACTTGGTGCTGCCGCCCAGCGTGCAGGCCATAACGGGCGTGCCTACGCAGATGAATGCAGCGCTGCTTGCAGGGCAGGTGGATATTGCCAACATCAGTGTGATCGAGTTTATTCGGCATGCTGATACGCTCGCGGCGCTGCCTGACTTTAGCGTGGCGGTGCTGGGCAAGGTGTACAGCGTGAACTTGTTTCACTGCCTACCCTGGCACCAGCTGCGGCGCGTGGCGCTTACCTCGCAGAGTGCGGGTAGTGTGGCGCTGCTGGAGGTGCTGCTGCGTGCTGAGGGTATAGAAGCCACCCTGGAGCGGGCTGAAGGCGACGCGATGAGCTTGCTGGCGGCGGGTTATGACGGTGTGCTGCGTATTGGTGATGACGCGCTGCGCGAGTGGTACGCCCTGGCTGGCCCGCTGACGGCCGACCTGCGGATGACGGCCCTGCCTCATGAACGCGGCGGTGTAACCGTCACTGACTTGGCCCACAAGTGGTTTACCCTGACAGGCCACCCCTTTACCTTTGCGGTGTGGGCTTACCGCCAGGGCAACCCGCCCCCTGCCGAACTGGTACAGGCCATGCGCGTGGCCCGCAGGCAGGGCATAGGCCACCTGTCAGAAGTAGCCGAGCGCCACGCTGCCAAACTGGGACTGCCTGAACGGGTGGTGCAACATTACCTGTGGAATTTCCGCTATCACCTGGAGGAGCCTGACCGATTAGGCCTCTACGAGTTTGCTGATAAAGCCTTACCACACCACGCGCCGCTGCGTTTTGCCACAGAAGATGAGACGAAGGGCTGAGCATAGACGTCCGGTATAGAAGCACAGTCGGTGCTTTTCTGGTTGTGTTGGAATAGAGCGCAGTCCGTAATTACAGCCTGAACAACCCTTGAACCGTTTGCGCACCGTGTACGTATAGCTCATAGGAGGGAAGAAAACCCGCGCTCCTAAATATCCCCATGCCGTTCAGATTTGTCAGTGTGAGGTGGCTACTGTTAAGGTTGCCAATTCTGATACTGACGAAGAAGATCTTCTTTATTGTCTGGACGGCTACAGAGGTGAACTATGTATTCTAAAGCCCTTACTGGTCTATCACTCCTCATGACCTTCTCACTCTGCGCTTGCTCACCAAGCAGCGCTCATCCCAGTGACATAAAAACATTTGAGGTGACTGTGGACAACCTGACGAACGCCGCTGAGCATAGTGGTCAGCCTTTTTCCCCGCCCGTTTTTGTAACGCATGATGAAGCGGTGAATCTGTGGAACACAGGCGATAAAGCGTCTATGAACCTGCGAGATATTGCAGAATCTGGCAATCGTGATCCAATGGTGATGATGCTCAAGAAGGCAGGTAAGCACATCCTCAGTTTGGAGACACCGCTGATGTCCCCACTTATGCCCGCTCAGTCTGTAACGGTACGTGTGAAGGTTGATACGGCGCACCCTTATCTCAGCAGCGCCTGGATGCTAGGTCGTACAAATGACGGTTTTAGCGGTCAGACTATGATTGATCTGATGAAGGTGAGTGCGCCTATAACGTACAACCTCTATGGGTTGGATGCCGGTACAGAGGTGAATAACGAGAAGGCGGGTTTTTTACCTGCTCTTGGCAAAGGCAACCAGCGTGATCCTGAGGATCTACCCATTAGCATCCACGAGGGAATAACAGGGAAAGCCGATGCGCCTCTGATGTGGAACTGGAGTACAAATTCAATGGCTGCTGGTCAAACACCAGTAGCAAAAGTAACCATAACACCAATCAATCAGTAATACGGATTCTGCACTGGGGCAGCACAGTCGGTATTTATCTAACTGTGCTGGCCTGACTGTGCTGGCCTAACTGTGCTGGAATGGGGAGCGGAAGGCGTATTAGGCGGATTAGTCCTCTTCCGTTCCTCTATTGAATTCCTGCTCGGCAGCGCGTTTGAGGGGATTATTGCGGGTCAGGGGGCTTTCGGCATCCTGGCCCCGTTTGGCGTCGTTACTGCTGCTGGGGCCAGGCAAAAAGCGGTTGCTGAGGCTCATCAGGTCGGCGACCAGTTGCGGTGCGAGGGCCTGGGCATAGCGCATGGCGGTTGCAGGCAGGCCGATCATCACCTCGGCTTCATTGCGGGCCAGAGCACTGAGTATGCGCTGGGCAGCACTCTGAGCGCTTTGGGAGATGAGGGGCAGATTGTCTACCGTGGCAAAGAGGGCGTATTCGCGCTCATGCTGGCCCTTGATAACAGCGTTACGGGGGCTGCCCGTTTGCATAAGTCCCGGCAGTACCGTGGTTACACCCACACCATCAGCCGCGAGTTCGGCACGCAGGGCCTGGCCCAGACCCGTCACCGCAAACTTGCTCATGCTGTAGCTGCTCAGGTGCGGCACGGCCACTTTGCCTCCCACAGATGACACAATCAGCACCCGTCCGCGCCGAGCACGCAAGTACGGCAAAGCGGCGCGGGTGAGGTGCAGCGGTGCAAAGGCGTTGACCGCCATCGTTTGGTGAAATTCTTCGTCGGTGATGTTGTCAATAGGCCCCGTTTGGATAATTCCTGCTACGTTGATGACCACATCCAGCCCGCCAAAGGTCGCTACCGTCTGCTCAATGGCCCGGTCTATATCGGCCTGTTGGGTTACGTCGGCCACGATACTCAGCACCTTGCTGCCACGCGCCTCTAGGTCAGCTTGGGCGCGGCTGAGTTGGCTATGGGTGCGGGCCACCAGTACCAAGTTGGTGCCGTACTGCGTGAGCTCACGGGCAATCGCCAGCCCTAAGCCGCGTGAACCGCCCGTAATCAGCACAGTTTTGCGCTCAAAGTGGTAGGGCTCTTGCAAAAATCGGCGACCTGCCAGCGCCAAAACGCCAGCAGCAAAGAGTAAACGCTTGGTGCCTTTAGGGGTGCGTGTCATGGTTCTAGTGTAGAGCCTTTGGCGATAAACATTCAGGCGGCAGTGCTTAAGGTTGTGAATAACACCACTCACTATCTGCCTGTTCAAGGCTTTACACTGACGCTATGACATCGCTCACTCTGTTTGAACGTATTATCGCCCGCGATATTCCGGCTACTGTGGTATATGAAGATGACAAATTCATCGCCATAAAAGACATTGCCCCCAAAGCGCCCACGCACCTGCTGGTCATTCCCAAAAAGGTCAGCACCCGCATAGACGAAATCGTTGACCCTAGCGAAATGGGCGAGCTGTGGCTGACCGCCATCAAAGTGGCCCGCGAGCAGCTGGGCGACTACCGCTTGGTGGTCAATGTGGGCAAAGGTGGAGGCCAGGAAGTGCCGCATACGCACATTCACATTCTGGGCGGCTGGGAAGGGCCTGTGCCGTACTGAGAGAAAGTCAGTGCTAGAGGGTACACCAGTGGCCCAGTCGGTTGAGTATTTGGTGGTTTGAGTTTTATGTTAACTTTTATGCGGACTGCGGCTTGAATACTACGCAAAACGCGGTGAGATAAGGCCAGCAGGCGTAGCGAAAAGTACGCGTTTCACGGTGGCGTAGGCGGCATTTCGGGGCTTTGCTAGGATAAAGTGGCATGCGTATGAGGCACTGAGCCACACCTTGAGCGGCTGATACGGACTGCCGCTCCATTCCACCACAGTCGGAAAAGCGCCGACTGCGGCTCCATACCGCACAGTCCGTATGCTGTTCCCACTCGCATTCGCCCTGATTGATTCGGAAGTACGCCAAATCAATCGGAATCCGTATGATACGCTCAATATTCCATAGAGAACCGGAGGGCCGATGATACAAAAGAGACTCCCACTTTTAGTCCTACTCGGTGCCTGCCTTGGTGCCTGTACTGCGGCACAGGCAGCGGCGTGTGACAATGTCTATCAGCCTACTGACCCCGCCTGGCGCTGGGTGTACCGGGCGCAGGGGCAGACGGATACGGTGCATTATGAACCCGCGCCCCAGGGAGTAACCGAGGTGCATGAACAGCGTGGCAACACCCAAAAAGTCCTGTACCAGTGCGCAGGCGGGGCGCTAACCAACATGAGCGTGCCGCAGTTCGGCGCAGCTACGGTGACGCGGGCGAGTGTTACGGGGGCCAGTGTTCCTGCCGCGCCGCTGTGGAAGTTAGGGTATGCCTGGACTTCGGTGTGGAACCTCACTGGCAAGCAGGGGTTGCTGCGCGGTGACGGCACGTTTGAGCGTCACTACCGCATCATGGCCCGCGAAAAAGTCAGCGTACCAGCGGGCACGTTTGACACCTGGCGGATAGACGTCAACCTGCATATAACGGGGAAAGCGGGCCTGTTTAACATCAACCGTGACATAGGTGAGTACACCCTGTGGTACGCCGAAGGCATAGGTATTGTGCGCGAGCAGCACAAAGACGGGTTGACCGAGTTGCTTGAACTGCGCAAGTAGGGGAGATTCAGTAGAGAAAATGTAGTGTGCATACGCCTTCTGCTGCATTTGTTTGGGGTAGACGGCCAGGTGATTAGAGCTTGATCTTCGGTCAACGTATCAGATTACGATGGTGCCACCGCTAAAAGGCCAGAAGAAGATAAAATAAGCGGGCCAAGAGCCTAGATTAATAAGAGCACTACAGTAAGGATAGAATATGTCACATGATTTAGAATCACTTAAACATCAAGCTGCCTTACAAGCAGTGGCCCTTATTCAAAGTGGAATGCATGTCGGCTTAGGCACGGGCAGTACCGCCAAGTACGCGATTGACGAGCTAGGACGCAAGGTAGCGGCTGGGGAACTCACGCGTATCACCTGCGTAGCCACCAGTGAAGTCAGCCACGCGCAGGCTTTGGCACTGGGTCTTAACGTTGGCCCGCTAACCACCCAGCCGTTTGATATAGCCATTGACGGGGCCGATGAGATTGACCCCCAACTTGACCTTATCAAAGGCCTGGGTGGGGCGCTGGTGCGTGAAAAACTGGTTGAAGTGCAGGCCAAGCGCCTGGTAATTATCGCTGACTACAGCAAACAGGTGAGTCAACTGGGCGAAAAAGCACCTTTGCCTGTAGAAGTGCTGCGGTTTGGTGCACACAGCACGGTAAAGCGCCTAGAAGACATGGGGGCAAAGGGTCAACTGCGGCGCAGTGGTGATGAGCTGTATGTGACTGATAACGGCAATTATATTTATGACGCGCACTTTGCCGCTGACCTAAGCAGCTTAGAGCGCCAGCTTAAGGGCATGCTGGGCGTGGTAGAAACGGGTCTCTTTTTACAGATGGCTGATATAGCCTTTGTTGCAGCTCCTGAAGGCGTGCGCGAGTTGCACCGCTGACAGCGGGCCATATCAGTGTCCTATTAAAGTGTCACAATGCAGGACATGAAGAACATGACCAGCCAGGAGATTCAGGCGCAGCTTGAGCGGGCGGACTTTGCCAGTACCCTACAAATCAGCACCTACCGCGAGGAAGGCGAGCAGATAGAAGGCCACAACGACCTGGCAGGCACGGTATTCCGGGTGCAGGGCGAGGGGGGCGGCGGCTTTGAACTGCTGCTCACCGATAAGGCTGTCAAAATGTACGGTGCGGGGCCAGCGCTGACGCTCACCATCGGGCAGCTTAAAAAGCACATTGCACAGGGCCTCCCTGCCCTAGAAGCGGGCGGGGTATATCAGCGCCTGACCTTTGTGGGTGACTGATACGGACTGCCGCTAAATTCCACCACAGTCGGGAAGACACCGCCTGCGGCTCCATACCGCGAAACCCGTATTAGCTGTGCTGGAGAATGTGCATGACCTTCAGCTTGGCGGCCTCGTGCGAAGACATATCGGCCGTGAGGCGCTCGGTGATGACCTTGGCAAGCTGTTGATTGGTCAGGCGCGCCTGGTCTTGTGGGGCGATGAACTCGGCAGCCAGAGGTGCGCGGGTGGCAGGGCGGTTGGTCAGCATACTGTCTAACGCTGCGTGCAGGTCGCTAACAACTGGCGCGGGGGCCACGCCGCTTTTTTTCAAGCCCGGTTCAAGCAGATGAATGAGCCGTTCTACTTCTGTGGTCAATTGGCCTTGTACATTGTTCATGCTTACAGTGTAGGTCACGCCGAGCGGGGAAGTGCCACCGCGAATCCTACCTTGTCCTTGCGTCCGCTGGCCTGCTTTCGCCGCATGTTTAGCACGGTCAGCAGCCGTCGCAGACCATGTGCCATCTCAAGGCAAACCATGACCAGTGCGACCCCGCTGTGCCAACCTGCGTGCTGGTGTGGAGCGCAGCCGGGGCAGCAGCTACGCGTTTGTAAACGCTCAATAAACTTGACACTAATAGGCTCAAGTTTTATATTCATTCCATGAAGATATGCAGGTGAGAGGGCAGAAGGGTAAAGGCTCTCTACACCAAGCCCCGTACCCTTTCCCTTTAGCCTAGACATTAAGGAGGTTCACCCTTGAATCCTGACCGCTTTACCGAAGCCAGTGTCACCGCCATCAATGCGGCCCAACAACTGGCCCAGCAGAACAAAAACCAGAACCTAACCCATTTCCATGTGTTGAGGACGCTGACCGATAACGATACCGCTGCCCGCGCTCTGAGTGCTGCGGGGGGTGATCTCGCCCAGATTCGTGCGGCGCTAGACGCCGAAATTGCCAAATTGCCCAAGGTACAGGGCGGCAGTGACCAGCTGTACCTTGACTCAGCGCTCAGCCGCGCTTTTGCCAAGGCTGATACGCTGGCCGAGCAACTGGGCGACAGTTTTGTAGCAGCTGACACGCTGCTGCTGGCGTTGCGCAGCGAGTACCGGGGCAAAGTAATACCCGACGAAGTCAGCCTGCACAGGGCCATCACCGAGCAGCGAAAGGGGAAAAGTGTGAGCAACAAAACAGCTGAGCAGCAATTTGACGCACTTGAGAAGTACGGCACTGACCTGACACAACGTGCCCGCGATGGCAAGTTTGACCCCGTCATCGGGCGCGATGAAGAAATCAGGCGCACCATGCAAATCCTGCTGCGCCGCACCAAAAATAACCCCGTTTTGATTGGCGAGCCGGGTGTGGGCAAAACCGCCATCGCCGAGGGCCTCGCCATGCGTATTGTCAAGGGTGACGTCCCCGAAGGGCTCAAAAACAAGCGCATTATCTCGCTGGAAATGAGCAGCTTGCTGGCGGGCGCTAAGTTCCGGGGTGAATTTGAGGAGCGCCTGAAAGGGGTTATTGATGACGTGGTGGCCTCGGCGGGCGAGATCATCTTGTTTGTCGATGAGCTACACACCATCGTCGGCGCGGGCAAAACCGAAGGTAGCCCCGACGCGGGCAACATGCTCAAGCCTGCACTGGCACGCGGCGAACTGCACCTGATAGGGGCAACGACCCTGAGCGAGTACCGTGAAATTGAAAAGGACTCGGCGCTTGAGCGGCGTTTTCAGCCTGTGTTCGTAGATGAGCCGAGCGTCGAAGACACCATCAGCATTCTACGCGGCATCAAAGAGCGCTACCAAGTGCACCACAACGTAGAGATTACTGACCCTGCTTTGGTGGCTGCAGCAACCTTATCTAACCGCTATATCACTGACCGCCAACTGCCTGACAAAGCCATAGACCTTATTGACGAGTCGGCAGCCCGCCTGAGAATGGCCCTGGAAAGCAGTCCTGAGCGTATTGACCAGTTAGAGCGGCGCAAACTGCAGCTTGAAATTGAGCGTGAAGCATTAAAACGCGAAAAAGACCAGGATTCGCAAAACCGTTTGCTTGACATTGAAGCGCAACTTAAGACACTCACCGACGAGCTGAGTGAAGTGCGTAGTCGCTGGGAATCGGAGCGCAAAGAAGTGGCCCAACTGCGTGAAAAACGCGAAGCGCTGGACGCGGTGCGCACCAATATTGAAAAGGCGCGGCGCGACTACGACTTGCAAAAGGCCGCTGAGCTGGAATACGGCACGCTGCCCGCCCTAGAAAAAGACGTTCAGGAGCTGGAAAAGAAGCTGAAGAGTGCTGAGTTTGCTCACATGGAAGTCACCGACGAAGACATCGCCGCTGTGGTCAGCCGCTGGACGGGCATTCCCGCCAGCAAACTGATGGAAGGTGAGCGCGAGAAACTGCTGCACCTAGAAGACCAACTGCACAGGCGCGTGATTGGGCAAGACCGTGCTATTTACAGCGTAGCTGACGCGATTCGCCGCGCCCGCGCGGGCCTGAATGACCCCAACCGGCCGCTGGGCAGCTTTATGTTCTTGGGGCCTTCGGGTGTGGGCAAAACCGAGCTGGCCAAGGCACTGGCTGAGTTTTTGTTTGATTCCAGTGAAGCGATGATTCGCCTGGATATGTCCGAGTACATGGAGAAATTTAGCGTGCAGCGCCTGATTGGAGCGCCTCCTGGATATGTGGGCTACGAAGAAGGTGGACAACTGACCGAGGCCGTACGCCGCCGTCCCTACGCCGTGCTGCTGTTTGATGAAATAGAAAAGGCTCACCCAGACGTATTTAATGTGCTGCTGCAAGTGCTGGATGATGGCCGCCTGACCGATGGACAGGGCCGCACGGTGGATTTCCGCAATACGCTGATCATCATGACCAGCAACATTGGCAGCCCACTGATTCTGGATATGCAGGCGCAGGGGCAAGGCGCCGAAGCCGTGAAGGACGCGGTGCTTAAGCAACTGCGTAGCGAGTTCCGCCCCGAATTCCTTAACCGTGTAGACGATATTATCGTGTTTGATGCGCTGGGTGCCAAAGACCTGCACCAAATTGTGGATATTCAGCTGGGCAACCTCCGCAAACGCCTGGCTGAGCGCCGCGTGGTGCTGCACGTCAGTGACGTTGCCAAAGACAAGCTGGCCGAACTGGGCTATGACCCAGCCTACGGTGCGCGTCCGCTGCGGCGCACCATCAGCCAGTACCTGGAAACGCCGCTGGCCCGCGAGATCCTCAGCGGTGACGTGCCAGACGGCAGCGTGCTTAACGTAGATTACCAGGACGGAAAGTTTGTGTTTGGTACGGGAACGCTAAACTAGTGCGGGTAGGCTAAAGGCTAAGGACACGAGGCTAAAACAAAGAGGCAGGCAAAGAAGCTGGGGCGCGTGCCTCGGCTTTTTTTATGCCTACGTTGTTATGCCTCCGTGTTATTTTGCGGTGAAGCCACGAGCGCTTTTGTAAAGCCCTGCGCTTTAATTTGTGCGGATTTCAGATTCAATCAGTCGGTTTATGAGTTAACCAGAATCTGTATTAAAAATGTGCTGCTGCCTGACCAGCAGAATCTATAATAACCTGTGCTACTCGCATTTTATGGCCAGTGATACGGATTCCGTTTAATTCGTTGCACTCTGATTGCCCTAGTTGCCTGACCTACGGCAAACTAAGAAGATATACTTATAACTAATTTTCCGTAATGCTTATGAGTCATATTTTTGTGACTTAATTTGTGTAGTATGGTGGGTATGTATGGACGCCCAGCTCGTGTAATATTGATGACCCTTGCTTTGCTAAGTGGTCAAGCCATAGCTCTTTGCGCTGCGCCGGGTAAAGACGGCCCTACGTATGTGGCCAACACTTATTATG
>JAGLBF010000065.1 GCA_018260375.1 Deinococcus sp. | reverse complement strand
CCGCAAGCAACAGGCACCATGTGTTTCCGTACGACCATCAACTAAGGGAACGCGCTGCTCCCTTGGCACACTGACGGCACACTGGTCAGGGTGGGGACTTTGGGAATATATACAAATTGGTTAGTATCAGTACAAGCACTTTACAACAAAGTCTCACGGCAGCGTTTCTACAGCGTTTCTTTTTCAGCCGTCCCGGTTCGGTCTAGAATTCTTTTGACCTGTGTCGCCGACCAAGAACCACCCTTTCTGGTTTGAAAGCCGTGGTGTTCTAATTCAGCGGCCACGGCACGGAGCGTTAGCCCCTGCTTTCTCAGGGCTCCAGCGTAGGCGGCAACGGTTCGCATATCCCGAATGGCCCGTTGCCTGGACGTATCTGCTCCTAGTTTACGGGCTTCCAGCGTTAAATTCTCTGGTTTTCCAAGTTTTAGACCACGCGCTTTTCTCGCTCCCAGCGCAGCTTTGGTGCGTGCTGAAATAAGCTGCGCTTCCCGCTCAGCCACGGCAGCCATCACGTGGATGGTGAGGTTGTCCGCTTCAGGCATATCAACGGCCACAAAGCGGACACCTGATTCCATCAGTGTGGCCACCACAGCGACGTTGCGGGCGAGGCGGTCAAGCTTGGCAATAAGCAGTATGCCACCAATCCTCCGGGTATGCACAAGGGCCTCTTCTAGCTGGGGGCGTCTACGTTTTCTGGTACCCGTTTCAATTTCGGTGAACTCGCGGACAAGGGTTAGCCCCTGCGAACTGGCATAACTCAGTACTGCGGATTGCTGAGCTTCAAGACCGAGGCCAGATTGACCTTGTTTGGCGGTGGAGACCCGGTAATAGGCGATGGCGGGGGTAGACATGGGCCTATGTTACATGACTCAACGGAGCGTTTAAGAACTGTAACATCGGATAACCCTTTAGGTAATTCACATCATCTGGCTTATTTTGCTACAATAAGGCATGACATCTGCTAATGCCTATCACCTTAAGCTTCAGGCACAGGGCCGTATTGTGGTACCCACTGACGTTCGTGCCGACCTAGGTGTTACTGAGGGTGATGAACTTATTCTCGTCAAAGAGCAGTACGGATACCGTATGACCAGCCGCCGCCTACTGGCCGAATCTCTGTACGGCAGCCTGAAAAAGTCAGACGAAACTGAAGGTGACTTCACCCGGCAACTTCTGGATGACCGTAAAGCTGAAGCCGAAGGGAAGGGCTGGTAGATGCTGCTTGACGCCAGTGCCCTGATGGCCTTCCTCTTAAAAGAAGAAGGCGGCCTTCAAGTCCTTGAAGTTGTCAGCTCACGGCAGTGCTGGATAAGTAGCATTACGTTAACTGAGGTTCAGGGCAAGCTGATTGGCCGTGGCGATTTTACCGCTGGGCAGGTAGAGGGCCAGATTGGCCCACTGCTGGGCTTTGTGCGGGAAGTGCCGTTTAACGGTGACTGCCGCGAGAAAGCTGTCTATTACTATGCTCGCAAATCACCCTACGGCCTGAGCCTGGGAGACGCCGCCTGCCTGGGAACCGCAGAGGCTCTGAAACTGGATGTTCTGACCGCTGAAAGGAGCTGGGCCGAGATTCCTGATTTGCCTTTCAGGGTACAGCTGATTCGCTGATATGCAGGCAGTACAGACCAGTCTATGCGGCGCACCTAACCTGCCATAACCCTCCAGGCTGAGCAGCTCACGCTTCAGCCTGAGCCACTCGGTCAAACGAGCGCGAAGCCCGTATCTTTTGCCACTCGCATCCGCCCCGATGAAATCAGGTCGCTTCTGATTTAATCTGAATCCGTCTCATACGGACTGCCGCTCCATTCCACCACAGTCGGAAAAGCGCCGCCTGCGGCTCCATACCGCACAGTCCGTATGCTGTTCCCACTCGCATGCGCCCTGATTGATTCGGAAGTACGCCAAATCAATCGGAATCCGTCTTACTGGCCCACCAATTACTGGACGACCAACACCAGTCGGTCACCGCCGCTCGTCTGCCAAGCCTGCTCCACTTCACTCAGCGGGTGCACATCTATTTCAGTGCTCCAGCCATGTTGGGCGGCGGCTCTGAGCATCTCGCCAATCGACGCGACCAGTTCACGGTTAGAAACGCTGCCCAGGCCACTGCCCATCAGTTCTAGACCAGAACTGCGCAGAATACCGCCCTCCAAATTGAGCGTTGCGGCACTGATAGAGCCGATTTGTACAAATCGTACGCGGGGAGCGCCTTCGGGGTTGCCGTGGGTGCTGAGCGCACTCAGAAGGCTCTGGGCCGACTGGCCCCACAAATAATCCAAAATGACATTCACGGGGGTATTGTGCAGACTCTGGCGGAAGGTTTGAGTGAGTTCGTCACCTTCCTGATTCAGCACGATAATCTCGTCGGCGCCCAGGTCGCGCAGCACAGCTTCATTGCGCCCCGTAGCTACAATGTGCCCCGCACCCAGGTGACGGGCAATCTTCACCGCCAGTCGTCCTGACGTGCCTGTCGCGCCGTTGATCAGCACGCTCTCGCCCTGTTGCAGATGCGCCCGCCGCGTGAGCGCTGCCCAGGAGGACATCCCCGGGTTTGCCAGTGCCGCCGCCATATTGCTCTCCAGCGCTTCCGGGACAGCCACCGTGTAGTCGCGCTGCACCTTGCTCTGCTGGGCCAGTGCACCAAAAGGAGCGGTGGGAAAGGCAAAATAAACCCGCTCACCACCGGCTAAGCGGCCTACGCCGTCCACTCCCGGTACAACAGGTAGAGTCTTACCACTGCTGTAGTGCTTGCCAGAAGCCTGAGCGCGCACCAGTTGGCTGACAGCGGCGGCCTCCACATTGACCAGCACTTCATTACCGTCAGGCTGGGGGTTTTGGAAGTCGTCGTAACGCGGGGGCTGAGCAAAATCGTGAATCACAGCTGCTTTCATGGTGTCTCCTTTGGTGCTTCTCCGCTCCAGGCGCGGGTTAATAAGCCGAGCAGCGCCTGTTTTTCCAGCGGAGCAGGGTTGGGATAGGGTTGCGCGGTCGCCAGGTCAGCAGCCTGCGCTATCCCGCTTTCGGGCATCCCCAGCTTACTCAGGGCGCTTTCAATCCCCAGCTTCTGGTTGAGTTCGTAAAGGCCTTGTGCCGCCTGAGCCGTCCCCAGCGCACGGGCAATACGCCTCATCGCTTCTGGGCTGGCCGCCGCATTATAGGCAGTGGTGTGCGGCAACAGTGCAGCGTGTAGTTCGGCGTGAGGCAGGCCAAACGTGCCGCCCAGCACATGTGCCAGCTTGTGATGCAGCGCCATCTCCACCTGGGCCAGCACGCTGCCCGCCAGCCACGCGCCGTACAGTGCCTCTGTGCGGGCTGACCTGTCCTTGGGGTTTGCTCTGATGTGCGGCAAACTCTGGGAGAGCGCCCGAATCGCCTCTTCGCCCATCAGTGAGGTCAAAGGATTAGCGTTGACGGCGTACATGCCCTCCACTGCGTGAGCCAGCGCGTTGAGGCCACTGCTCATGCTGACGCTCACCGGCAGTCCCAGCGTGAGTTCTACGTCATAAATCACGGTTTCAGGCTGCACTTTTTCGCTGCGCTGCGTTGTTTTTTGCCCATTCTCGGTTTGGCCCAGCACAGCCGTCATCTCTGAGCCCGCGTAGGTGGTGGGCAAGATAACCTGTGGCAAGTCGGTTCGCAGCGCCAGCGCTTTGCTCAGGCCCGTGCTGCTGCCGCCCCCATAAGCCACCAGACCATCAGCGCCCAGTGTGTGTAGCGCCGCCAGTGCCTGCTCAGTCACCTCTACAGGCGTGTGCATGGCGGCTATGCTGAGGGTAGTCGCCTGATGGCCCAACTGTGTGCCTAACTGTGCAGCGAGTTGCTGCGCGGTATCTGCCTGCCCAGGGGTAGACAACACCAGCGGCCGCCGAATGCCCAAGCGCTGGAGTTCAGCGGCGAGTTCCGCCCGGCGGCCCCAGCCGAACAGCACACGGGGGCCAACGGGTTGGAAGGTAAACGCAGCGTCGACCACCTTTAGACGCTCTGGGCTGACAGGTCTTGCAGCATCTGCTGCACGGCACGAATTTCATCTTCGTTGATGGTGTGACCCATCTTGGGGTAGATGCGTTTGTCTACCTTCGCGCCGTGTCCGCTCAGAATCTCAGCACTCTCTTCCACACGCCGCAGCGGAATGTGCGCGTCAATGTCGCTACACCCGATAAAGATCGGCGTGCCGTCCAGGCTGCCAGGATAGTCGCGGGGCGTGCCTTCGGGGCCGATCAGCCCGCCCGAAAAGGCGAAGACACCTCCGTAGCGCCGGGCGTGGCGGGCCACATATTCCAGCGTCAGGCAAGCGCCCTGTGAAAAGCCGCCCAGCACAATATTTTCGGGTGGTATACCCTGCTCGCCCAGCGTGTTGACGAGGTCGTCAATCATCTGCAGGCCCGAAGAAAGGCCCGGCTCATTGCGCTCTAGCGGAGCGAGGAAACTCTCAGGATACCAGGTGTGATCCCGCGCTTGCGGCGCTACATACGCAAAGGCCGACAGGTTCAACTGCTGCGAGAGGCCCAGAATCTCCTCAGCGCTGCCGCCGCGTCCGTGTACCAGTATGACGGCGGCGCGCGCTTCATCAAGGGCGCGTCCTGTGGTCAATACAGGCTGGCCCTGGTGGGGGCCATTGACCCGCAGGCCATCTGAGTACTGCGTAGCGCTGCTGCCCTCACCTTGCCCGTTCGTCTTGCCGCCGATCGTCACGCCGTATTCGTGGTTCACGATGGGCTTAACGCGGGCTTCAATCGCGGGGCGCTTGTCCTCGTACCAGGCGGGCAGCTTAAGGTGCTTGCCCAGTTCGTCGACCGCCTCGTCATTGGGAAAACCGGGGGCGTCGGTGGCGACTTCAAACAGAATGCCGGAACGCTCACGAAAGTAGATCGAGTGGAAATACTGGCGGTCTTGTACAGGGGTCACGTGGTAGCCTTTGTCACTCAGCAACTTTTGGTATTCCAGTTGCTCAGAGTCGTCAACGGTACGCAGCGCCACGTGGTGTACGCTTCCCGCGCTAAACTTCCCGTGCTCACCATTGGGGCGCTCCACCAGGTCAATGTACAGACCCACACCGTCTGACTGACCTTTGTAGCGCGTGCGCTTGCCTTCGGTATCCTGCTCGCTGCCAACCAAGCTAAAGCCCAGCGCACCCAGCAACAAGTCTTCAGTGCTGGCGGCCTGCTGCACCCAACCAGTCACGCTATGAAAGCCGTTGAGGGCGTGTTCACGCGGCACGGGGCTCTTGGGCCAGAAGCTGGGTACAGTAGCACCGTCTTCAAAGACCAGCTCAATCCACAGGCCATCGGGGTCTTCAAACTTCACGGCGGGGCTACCAAAGCGGGTTTCTTCGGTGAAAGGGATGTTAAAGCTGTTCAGGCGAGCTTTCCAGTAGTCCTGAGAAGCGACCGGTGCGGCGTAAGCTGCCGCCACGATTTCGCCGTTGCCGCGTTTGCCCCGCACCGCATTCGGCCAGGGAAAGTAGGTCATGATGGTGCCGGGCGCTCCTGTTTCATCGCCGTAGTACAGGTGGTAGGTGCCGGGATCATCAAAATTCACCGTCACTTTGACCATACGCTGACCCAAAACCTGAGTAAAGAAGTCGACATTTTTTTGCGGATCGCTCGCCATAACGGTGAGGTGGTGGAGTCCCTGAATTGCGTTCATAGGGTCATGCTAAGTTAGACTTTTAAATGTATAGTAATATCAGCTACTTTATTAAGAAGAGCTATATTGTCTGCGTGAACGAGATTGATGCCGCTCTTGGCCGCCTGCCTATTCGCCTCTGGCGCCGCATGGTACGCACCCTCCACAGCAAGACCCACCAGGTTGAAATGGCGCTGTTACCGCTGGGCCTGACCATGACCGAATTTGACATGCTGGCGGTATTACGCAGCCTGGGCGAGTCCACCCAGCAGGAACTGGCTCATAGAATGCTGTTTACTGAGGCCAACATGTCGTATCACGCCAAACGGATGGTAAACCGTGGCCTGATTCAGCGCCAGACCAGCGGTAAGCGTAAGCTGCTGTCCGTCACCGAGCAAGGCTGCACCTTGATAGAAGAGGCGCTGCCGCTGGTTATTGCCATTCATGAGCAGCAGTTTAGTGACCTCACTGAGGCGGAAATGCTTACTTTGCAGGGGCTTTTGCGGCGACTCCAGTAAGATCCGCCGGGCTGATGACGGCTGCGGCGCCAGTGCACACAACCCTGATCAGCCAGGTGACCTGAGCAGTGCTCCACTTGACAGTTAAAGTTTTAAGTGATTTATTGTGGGTGATAGAGGCGAGCGAGCCAAGATGCTGGTTGCGCCTCAAGGAGAATGCTTATGACTCAGAATCCTGTTAAACTCGCCGTCGTGTTTTACTCTACCTATGGCACTGGCTTTGCTATGGCCCGTGAAGCCGCTGAAGCCGCCCGTGCAGCTGGAGCCGAAGTCAAGCTGCTGCGTATTGCTGAGACTGCTCCCGAAGCCGTCATCAACGGTCAGGAACCTTGGAAGGCCAATCTGGAAGCCATGAAAGACATCCCCGTCGCCACGCCTGCTGATATGGAATGGGCCGACGGTTATATCCTCAGCACCCCCACTCGTTTTGGCGGCGCTTCCAGCCAGATGCGTGCCTTTATTGACACCCTCGGTGGTTTGTGGGCCAGCGGTAAGCTTGCCAACAAGACCTTTAGCGCCATGACCAGCGCCCAGAATGTCAACGGCGGACAGGAAACTACCCTGCAAACGCTGTACATCACCGCCATGCACTGGGGCGCTATCCTGACCCCTCCTGGCTATACCCACCCCGGCATCTTCGCCTCGGGCGGCAATCCTTACGGCGCAAGTGTCACGGCCAGTGGTCAGCCCCTGAACGAAGAGGACAAGACCACCATCCGTCATCAGGCGACTCGTCAGGTTGAACTTACCCAAAAACTCACCCGCTAATCACAACAAAAGACAGCACTAAGCATACTATTAGGTGACGTATGCTACAAATTTCGCAACGGTTCATTAGGCCGTTGCGAAATTTCTTGGTTCTAGGTGATGGCTGATTCACTATGGATGCCGACTTGAATCGTAATATAGAGACTAAGTTCCATTATATCGTCGATAAAGCAGGGTCTGGCCTGTATAGAGTGAAACCCATATCTTTTATACTCTTACCTACCCTGGTTAAATCAAAAATGAGAATATTTAATCAAAAATCATGTTAAAAATGCGATAGAAATGCAAGATATTATAAGTTTTTGCCTTTCTAATTACTAAAAGTATAATTAATTAAATTGCATATGTTGTACCTGCTAGGCAGATATTGGGACTTACCGTCACCTACGCGAAAGCGCAACAAGGCCCGTTGGTGGCCCAGTGCAAACTACTTGTTTGCAGCACAAGACGCTGTGGAAGGAGTCTATTAAATTTGTAGTGTACACTACATTCAACTTGACATTCAGCTGACAGTGGCTAACTATGTTCTCAAGAGGCAAGTCGAACACAGGCTGAAGGTTTGACTTTTGCCAGAACATATCACCCGGACATCTTCATCAGACATCTCACTACTGTTTCAAGGAGATTATTATGAGAAAGTCCCATGTGTTAATGCTGTGTACCCTCACCCTTGGTCTGGCCAGCTGCGGTAATTCTGTTACTGACACGGCCTTAGGTAAAGCGAATGCTCCTCAGGTTCAGGCTAGTAATGAACTAAACGGCACGCTGATGAACTTTGATCCCACGGCTCCTGGTTTTGACCCCCAAAAAGTGGTGTATGACCCCCGTGGTTTAGGAGAGGAGTTCCAAACGCTCAGCCTGGAGGATAGACCAGCTTTAGTAACGGATCCTCCTCTTGATAACGCTTCAACTGCGTACCCACAGGCAATCGGTAGTGAAGGGGCAGGCATTGTAGCGACGAACCCCATTCCACTCAGTGCATTGAGCGGCCTAGAAAAGCAGATGGCTCAGGTTTACAATGCCCGCGCTGCCTACTTCGCCAAAATTGAGCAGCAGTACGGCATTCCATCATCAGTTATGGCGGCCATCATGCTCGCAGAATCCGGCTCCGCTGCCTATACTACGGATTGGCAATCATTGAAGGGTCGCAATATGACGATTCGTTTTGAAAACCATCAGTTTTATAACTACTGGGGTAAGTCAAATCCAAACACCTTTAATGCTCACTTTAAATACAATGCTACTCAGCCCTGGACAGGTCATATGTATAATCCTAGTGGCACTTGGCTGTCTGTCCACACTGGACAGCAACAGAGAGAATGGGATACGTTCGACTATGCTGCACGACTAAGCTCAGTAAATACGGCGGCGAATGCTATTTCAATGGGCATGGGCCAAATTATGGGCTTTAATTATGGTATGTTGAAATATTCTAACCCTGAGGCTATGTTCAACGGTTTTCAAACGGGCGCTATGGCACAGCTTGACGGTATTGTGGACTTCTTAATTGCCAGAAAATTGCTGGATGCTATGCGTAGGGCAGATTTTCATACTGTTGCTTCCAATTACAACGGTACAGGAAAAGCGGATGAATATGCTAAAATTATTAAAGATAGATACGACGCCTATAATAGTGTGCTTAGAAAGTACCCACGCTGATTCTGGAGAGCATACTATTGTTCCGACGATGAAGTTATAAAATTATCTGCGCTATCTAAAACCAGTAAAATCAAATAAGAATGCAGCAGCTTCTTATTTGATTTTACTGGTTCTTTTATATTAATTAATGATTTGAAATAGGTTAAATTTATATGAAGCTCATAGTAGCGCCTATCAACATAGTAGCTGCTATTTTATTTAAATTTCTCATAGATTACTGGTTATTATATGTCCATGTATCCGTGGATACTTATAGGAGGAAATGTATGTCACGTCGTTTAACCTGCTCGTTTATTGCTACAATTGCGCTCTTTTCAGCTGAGGCTCAGGCTTTTAAAAGTGTGACCCCCGTCGCCACTTTGAATTTTTCTACAGCCGATATATCAGGGTCTAGTCGGGGCAGTAACACTCACTCACCTGCCTTTTCACTTAAGCAGCAACTTCAACACAAAAGTGGAGCAGGCTGTCACGCTTCGCTAAAGGTCACACCACTTTCGTTTGTTGGCGATATTCTTTCTGTTCAGCTTCAGGGTACGGTCTGCCAGAATCCTGTTAATACAGTTGAGACATTTTCTGTTGGAGGTAAGGCGATTCCCAGTCTGGAGGCGTTAACAAAAGAGCAGGTACTCCTGAAGTCATTGATTAACGACCCGTACCTAAAACGGAATTGGAATATAAGTAGCAACACCGTTAAAAGCTTAAATGATTTGGATATAGTAATGTCACAAAAGCCTTTTTATAATCAGCAAGATTGCCGGCTCTCGCCTTCGGGCATTATGATTGCAGCGGTGAACTACGCGTTTTGGCAGCAGAGTAAGGCAGGCACCAATATAAGAATGGCTTTACCATTTGACTGTGGTGACAATGCTCAAAGCAATGCGTTTCAGTGGTTGGGTTTAAATATACCTGAGTGGAAAAACCTGACGCCGATGATCCAAGCGGCGACAAAAGGGCAGGGTTTTCTCTACACTAACCGTCCAAAAGTAGCGACTACTTTGCGCTGGTAAAGGCCACAAGTTGGCGGCGCTACTGGGCTGTAGCGTCGCCCGCTGCGATCAGGTGATTTTTTTGAGGTCACGGCCTTCTTGGGCCGCCGTTTGCACACGTTGCAAGTCTGCACCACTGGCGGCTTCAAAGGCAGCCAGGAAGGCCCCTTCGACCAGTGGGGCCTCCGCGAGGGCCACGCGGAGGCGCTCGTCTTCGCTTAAAAATTCTAGTGCCAGTGTGGAGCTAAGGTAGGCGCTGCCCAGATCCATGAGGATAAGGGCCTCGCCGCCGCCTTGCAGCGCCTCGGTTAGCCCAGCATGGATGCGGGTAGGACTGGTACCCAGACCGCCGTCGTCCATGCCGCCGACAGGCAGCAACTTGAATGTTGCCCCGTCCTGTTGTCCGCCGTGCATCTGGGCCACGAGCTCTGCGACACCTTCGGCAAGTTTGGCACTGTGCGACACAATCAACAGGCTGACGCTCATGTGTTGTGCTCTAGCGCCTGGGCGAGGGCTTCAAAAAGCAGAGCGCTGCTGACCGAGCCGGGGTCAAGGTGACCTATAGAGCGCTCACCCAGGTAACTGGCGCGACCTTTACGGGCGAGCATAGTGCGCGTGGCTTCAGCGCCCGTGCGGGCGGCCTGGGCGGCGGCGGCTACACCTTGCGGCAAGGCGTGCAAGGCGGGCTCCCACGCGTCCAGCATGGTTTTGTCTCCTGGCTGCGCCCTGCCGCGCTCGATCAGACCCTGATAGCCTGCTTGCAGCGCCTGCGCTACATCCTGGGGCGTGAGGTCTTCTTTGCCGGCAGCGCTGGTGGCGGCACGTAAAAAGGCTGTGCCGTAGAGGGGGCCACTGGCGCCGCCTACTTTGGAAATAAGGGTCATGGCGGCACTTTTAAGCAGTTCAGCCGGCGTACCGCGCTCTGGTAAGGCCGCCAGTACCGCCGTCATGCCGCGCTCCATATTGCTGCCGTGATCGGCGTCACCTATCGCCGCGTCTAGGTCAGTGAGTTGTTGAGCATGTGCATGAATACTACCGGCGTACAGTTGCAAAAATTGCCGTGTCTGTGCGCTGTTCATAGACCCCACCTGAGTGCGGGCGTGACCACAGGCGCATCCCACAGGCGCAGCTGTTCGCTGCTGGCCCGCAGCAAGGTGACGCTCATGCCCTGCATATCCAAGCTGGTGACGTAGTTACCCACCAGATGACGGGCGACCCGCACACCCTGCCCCTCCAGCTGCCGGCACAGATGACGGTGCGCCACATACAGCTCAAGCAGTGGTGTGCCGCCCATGCCGTTGGTCAGGGCGATCACTTCTTCACCGCGCTTCAGGGCTAAGTCGGCCACAATAGGGCCGAGCAGCGCGTCTATCAGCTGATCAGCGACGCGCATCTGGGCACGCTCGCGGCCTGGCTCGCCGTGTATACCCACACCCAGCTCTATTTCGTTTTCGGTCAACGTGAAGTTGGGCTTGCCCGCCGCAGGCACAGTTGCCCCCGACAGCGCCAGCCCCATGCTGCGTACCCCGGCCATCACGCCCTCAGCTACCTGTTTGACCTCAGCGAGTGACGCGCCTTGTTCGGCTGCCGCGCCCGCGATTTTCTCAAGCAGCACCGTGCCGCCCACCCCGCGCCGCCCCGCTGTCCAGGTGCTGTCTTGCACCGCCACATCATCACCGATAACGACCGACTGAACCTCTAGCCCTTCAGCAGCGGCGAGTTCGGCGGCAAGTTCAAAGTTCATCACGTCGCCCGTGTAGTTTTTGACGACCAGCAGCGCTCCCCCTTGTCCCGCTGTAGCCTTGATAGCTCCGAGCATCTGCTCTGGCACAGGGCTGGTAAACACCTCACCAGGACAAGCCGCACTGAGCATGCCGCGCCCGATATACCCCGCGTGCAGCGGTTCGTGCCCGCTTCCACCGCCAGAAATCAGGGCGACCTTTGGCCGCTCACCCTGTGTGGCTAGGTCAGCACGGTACAAAAAGAGCGGGTCATGGTTGAGTTTGACCAAATCGGCGTGGGCTACTGCAAAGCCTTCGCAGCTTTCGCGCACGATATCGGCAGCAGCATTCATAATTTTTTTCATGGGTACCCTCCAAGAGGACCGTGTTAAAAAACGGCCAGCGAGTGAACAGGACTATTTGACAGGTACAGTCTACTCTTTTGCGCCGTTCCTATCAGCTACCAGCAGGCGAAGAGGTCTGCTTTTCCCCTAAACGGCAAATTGTCCGAATTATCAGTGACAACTTGCAGAGTTAGTGACCGTATCTGACCAGCACCCCTCGTAGTTCTGCTGGCTGTCTGATTTTTATACACACTTTAGAAAGTAGGCTACCTTACGCCACTTACCCAATTCGGGCCTTGCTGCACGGTGCTCGCCGTGTTCGCACCGTGCTATTTGCTAGAGTATTTATGCAGTAAACTTGAATAAATATGCAGATATTCTCTCTTTCCCCAGGGCAATTATTCAGCCATATCTACAGTTTTTTTCGTCATAAAGCAGGAATTTCCAGAGTCGCCAGTTGACAAGCGTAAGAATAACTTGCAATATTATACATATCGGTTAAGTCTACTCCGGCGAGGGTCAGGACCGAAAATTGCCTAAGGGATATTCACGTGGTGGATATTCCAGCGATGAGGAGAGCCATGACCTATTCCAGTCCCACCCCGCCGCCTGAGTTTTCGCCGTCCGGTAGCCCCTGGCAAGAACTCTTGCCGCCGCTGACCGCCTATGAGGCGACAACAGAGGCCAACCGCTGTCTCTATTGCTACGACGCGCCCTGTGTGCAGGCGTGTCCCACGCACATTGACATCCCGAGCTTTATCCGCAAAATCAGCACTGGAAACCTGCGGGGTAGCGCCCGCACCATCCTGGAAGCCAACTTCCTGGGTGGCACCTGTGCCCGCGTCTGTCCGGTTTAGGAGTTGTGTGAGGGAGCCTGTGTGCTGGGAGCTGAACATCAACCCATCCAGATTGGGCGGCTGCAACGGCACGCGGTAGATGCCGCGTACCACAGCGGCGTGTCACTCTTGCCGGTCGGCCCCAGCACGGGTAAAAGTGTGGCGGTGGTCGGCTCCGGGCCAGCAGGCCTGAGTGCTGCCGCCGAACTCGCCCAGGCAGGCCACGCGGTGACCATGCTGGAAAAATGTGAACTGGCGGGCGGACTAAG
>JAGLBF010000064.1:8337-12754 GCA_018260375.1 Deinococcus sp. | reverse complement strand
AATACGGATTCCGACTTGAACCTGATTAAAAACGCGGTGATACGGACTGCCGCTAAATTCCACCACAGTCGGAAAAGCGCCGCCTGTGGCTCCATACCGCACAGTCCGTATGCTGTTCCCACTCGCATCCGCTCGGATTGATTCGGAAGTACGCCAAATCAATCGGAATCCGTATGAGATGAGGGCAGCGGCGCAGCGGTAACCTGCACCTGCACCGCCCACCATCAATCTTCGCTGTAGCCCAGCAACTCCAACAGGCGACCGAGTTCTTCGCGCGAGCCGTAGCTGAGCTCTAGGTGGCCCCTGTCTTGGCCCATGATTTTGACCTTCGTCCCGGTACGGCGGCTGAGGCTCAGCTCCAGCTGCTTCCAGGGACGCGGGGCGCTGGCCTTGAGGGTGGTGGGGGCGGTCTGGCGGTCTTCGCGCTTCAGGGCTTCTGCCCCGCGCACATTGAGGTGACGGGTGAGAATTTGCTCTAGGGCCCAGTCGCGGTCAGCTTCGGGCATGGCGAGCACGGCGCGGGCGTGGCCTGCACTAATGTCACCGCGCTCTAGGGCGCTCAGGGCGGCAGGGGGCAGGCTGAGCAGCCGCAAGGCGTTGGCCACCGTGCTGCGTCCCTTGCCCACCGCCTGAGCCACTTCTTCCTGACTGTGGCCTTGATCGGTTAGGGTTTGGTAGGCGCGGGCTTCTTCTAAAGGGCCCAGGTCTTCACGCTGCAAATTTTCAACGATGGCAATCTCTAGGGCGTCGCGGTCAGCTAGGTCACGGATAATCACGGGGACTTCGCTCAGGCCCGCCAACTGCGCAGCCCGCCAGCGCCGCTCACCCGCCACAATTTCAAAGTGCTCACCGCGCGGGCGCACCAGCAAGGGCTGCAACACGCCCTTATGGCGAATGCTCTGGGCCAGCTCAGCCAAGGCCTCTGGCGCAAAAATCTGGCGAGGCTGGTAGGCCGCCTGTACAATCTGATCGACCTTCAGGCTCTGGGGACTGGAGGTGGTGAGTGGCACGGCAATGGCCCCGCTGGGACGGCTCAGCAGGGCATCTAGTCCGCGCCCTAGGCTAGATTTTTTGGACACGTTGCAACACCTCCTCGCTCAGGCGCTTATAAGCGGCAGCGCCGCTGGACATCGGGGCAAACTGGTTGATGGCCCTGGCAAAGCTAGGCGACTCGGAGAGCCTCACATTGCGCGGCACCACCGACCAAAACACCAGCTCGCCAAAGTGATTGCGAACACTCTGCTCTACCTCCTGGGCCAAGTTGGTGCGCCCGTCAAACATGGTCAGCGCCACGCCCAGGATTTTAAGGTCAGGGTTGAGAGCAGTACGCACCCGGTCTACCGTTTCGGTCAGGCCTGCCAGCCCTTCCAAGGCATAGTATTCGGCCTGAAGGGGGATAATCAGCGCGTCAGCCGCCGACAGCACGTTGATGGTAATCGGCCCCAGGCTGGGCGGCGCGTCCACAATCGCCAGGTCGTAGCCTGACAGCGCCCCCAGCAGCTCGCGCAGCGCGTAGGGTTCGTTGGCAAGCTCCACGCCTGCACCCGCCAGGTCGGGGGTAGCAGGCAACAGAAAAAGCCCTTCTTGCGAGGTGGGCTGTATCAGCGCCTCGGCCTGCGCTGGGTCAGAGAGGGCCTCATACAGCCCGCGCTCCACACCGCGAAGCCCCAGGCCACTGGTGGCGTTGCCCTGCGGGTCCATGTCTATCAGCAACACTTTACGCCCGCCGGCAGCCAGGTATGCGGCCAGATTGATGGCAGTGGTGGTCTTCCCTACCCCGCCTTTTTGATTCACAATACCGAGCGTTTTCATAATCACTGATCAGGATAGCGCCAGAACAGCGGCTCTTTGTTGGGTATGCCTTCGCGCCTGGGGTATTTGGCCGGAGTAGGCCGCACTTTGCGCAGCACAACCAGGCTGCGCGGGTCGCCCAAAATCGGCAACTCAAAGCGCTCAGTGATCAGCAATTCGCCGCCAACTGCCGCCGCCGCGCTGCCCCCCGCCTGCAATTCTTCGGCGCTGATAGGGCCTTTTTGGGCGATCAGCAGGCCCCCTACCTCTAGCAGCGGTAGGGCCAGCTCAGCCAGCACCGGCAAGGCCGCTACCGCCCGCGTCACCACCCGCTGATACTGTTCACGGTACACCTCGCTGCGCCCTAGCGCCTCGGCGCGGCCGACCAGGGTCGTCACATTATTCAGGCCCACCTGCTCAGCGGCCCAGGCCACATGCTCTACTTTTTTGCGGGTCGCGTCCGCTGCTACCACATGAAGCGGGTACACAATCGCCAGCGGCAAACTGGGAAAGCCCGCGCCCGTGCCCAGGTCAAAGACCCGCCCTGTTGTTTGCAAGTACCCGCTGCGCGCACAGGTAAGCGAGTCTAGAAAGTGCTTGATGATGATGTCGCGCTCACTGGTCAGCGCCGTGAGGTTCATGCGCTTTTGGCCCGCCAGAAGTGCTGTTTGCAGCTTGCCAAACTGTGTCAAGTACGGGCTGAGGTCTAGCCCCAGCACCTCGCCGCCCTGGAGCAGCAGCGCCGCGCCCTGTGGTGATAGGTCAGATGTGTTCATGCTAGGGCCCAGGGTAGCGTATGTTTCACGGGAAACACTGAGGGCGCCAGGCGAATGATCGACGGCACAAGGCAAAAAAAGAGGCACAGGTACGCCCCTTATGCAAAAGGGCGAGCGTCTGCGGCCTGAACCCTGAGCCTGGTTCGCTGTCAACCCACACGCCACAGCCCGCAACCTCTTACAATAAAACCCTGATGCCTTCTCTTGACCTGCCCGATACCTCAAGCCCTTTGCGCTGCGTGCTGGTTGTTGTGGGCGGCAGTATGGCAGCTGTCAAAGCGCCCAGTACGCTGCGGCGGCTGCGGGAAGCAGGGTACGCGGTAGAGGTGGTGGCGAGCCGCGCTGCGCTGCACTTTATCACGCCACTGAGCTTAGCGGCGGCGGCAGGTCAGGAGATCGCCACCGATACGACGTGGTTTACCCCCCGCCCTGACGCGCAGCACCTGACTTTGCCCAGGCGTGCTGACTTGGTGCTGGTGCTGGGAGCCAGCGCCGACATGCTGGGGCAAGCCGCGCACGGGCTAGCGGGCGACCTAGCGAGTGCATGCTTGCTCAGCGCCCAGGGACTTGGCAAGGCCGTGTTGTGGGTGAGCGCCATGAATGAAAGCATGTGGTTTCACCCCGCCGTACAGCACAATGTTGCTACGTTGCGCGGCTGGGGCCAGCACTTTTTGGGCCCAGAAGTAGGACATTTTGGCACGCTGGGCGAGGGGACAGGCGTAGGCCGCATGAGCGAGCCAGAGCAGATGGTAGACGCGGTGCGCGGGCTCCTAGAGCAAACAAACGGGTCTGCTGATACACAATCCAGCACACAACAGCCCAGCAGGCCGCAGGACATGATGGGTTTACGGGTGGTGGTGTCGGCGGGACCTACCCGTGAATACCTTGACCCCGTGCGCTTTATCTCTAACCCCAGCAGCGGCAAAATGGGCTTTGCGGTCGCCCAAGAAGCCCGTGATAGAGGCGCTGATGTTACCCTGGTCACTGGCCCCGTGCACTTGCCTGACCCCGCAGGCGTGCGCGTGGTGGCGATAGAAAGTGCCCTACAACTCTATGAAGCGGTTATGCAAGCCAGCGAGCAAGCCGACATGGTAGTGATGACAGCAGCGGTTGCGGATTACCGCGCCGCCGAGCCGAAAACTGAAAAAGAACCCAAAACCAGCGCTGAGCTGAGCATCCACTTAGTGCCCAACCCCGATATTCTGGCGGCACTGGGACAGCAAAAAGGCAACAAGGTGTTGGTGGGCTTTGCTATGGAAACCCACGCGGGTGTAGAGCGCGCCGCCGCCAAAGCTCAGCGAAAAAATGCTGACTTTATCTTGCTCAATTACCCCACCCGTGCCGGTACGGCCTTTGGCGGCGATGACAACCAAGTAACTCTGGTGCGACCAGACGGTAGCAGCGAAGACTGGCCGCGCAGCAGCAAACGCGAAGTGGCGCGGCGACTGCTTGATGAAGCGCTGAAGGTGAGTTTGTTCAAGCGGCTTAGACCCTATCCGGAAAGTGGTAAAAGAGGGCCATGATGGCCGGAAACTGACGACGCCCTATGGGAGCGTATAGAACCAGTCTTACAGCTTGTCAAGCAACGAAATAAAGACATGAACGCAAAATGCTGAGTGCCATCCCCCACGCCGTTGGGTTGTTGAGGTCAGTCACAGTTGGTTCAACCGTTTTTGGCGGTTTCTCATCTGGTGGGAGAAAAAAGCCGACCATGACATGGATTTTGTCTAACTTGCCGTCTGCCTCATCATTTGGCGGAAAATAGCCCCACTAGCCCTACGACTTTCCGGATAGGCCTTTAGGTAAGTTGCTGAGTTGTCTTTGCGGTTGCTCTGCGCCTGAACACCACA
>JAGLBF010000064.1:0-8237 GCA_018260375.1 Deinococcus sp. | reverse complement strand
CCTGAACACCACAGACTCAATCAGTGATAAACTTTGTCAACTAATTGGTGGCCTCTGCCCTTACGGCCACCTCCGCCCTTATTGCTCCCCCCTGCTGTTCCCCGAGGAGATACAGATGAACAACACCCTGATGACTATTTTAAGTATGCTGCTACTCGCCCAACCTGCTGCCCAGGCCGCTGGTACGCTGGTCTACGGCGCACCTGGTGAGCCGGTGACGCTCAACGCAGGTACAGGCATTGACAGCCCCAGCTTGCAGGCTGAAGCGCAGATTTATAACCGCCTGATTGACTTTAAGCCCGGCACCGCTGACCTGATGCCCAGCTTAGCTACCGCCTGGAAAAGCAGCGCCAACGCCACCGTATGGACATTTACCCTGCGCCGGGGCGTGACATTTCATGACGGCACGCCCGTTAATGCCAGTGCTGTGCTGTTTAATGTCAACCGCTGGTGGGATAAGGCCGACCCCAACCGTTTCGGGGCCACCTTTGAAATCTGGCCTCAACTGCTGGGCGGCAACAAGGGCGAGGCGGGCAGTTTTGTCAAATCGGTGAGCAAGCAGGGCGAGTACACGGTGGTCTTTACCCTCAATAAGCCCGTCACCGCCTTTCCGGCTCTTATTGGCAGTTATTATTTTGGCATCGCTAGCCCCAGCGCCGTGAAAAAACTGGGCAGCAAGTACGGCACACCCGCCGGCGGCGCGGTTGGCTCTGGCCCCTTTGTCTACCAGTCTTGGAAGACGGGCGACCGGCTCAATATGAAGCCCAATGCTGCCTACTGGGGCCAAAAGAGCAAGGTAGATGCGCTGGTCTTCCGCTTTATCAAAGACCCCTCACAGCGCCTCAATGAGGTCAAGGCGGGGACGGTGGACTTTGCCAGCAACCTCAACCCCGACGCAGCCGCTGAAATAAAGGCTGACAAGCGCTTGCAACTGCTACTTCCCCCGCCCTTTAACGTGGGCCTGCTCAATATGAACGTGCGCCACGCCGCGCTCAAAAACACCAAAGTGCGCGAGGCTATACGCTTTGCGATCAACCGCGCCGCCATTGTGCAGGGCTTTTGGGGCGAACTGGGCAGCGTAGACAACAGCCTTTTACCCGCCAGCATGAGCTGGGCCAACAACAAAAACATCCCTGGCATCAAGTACAACCCTCAGGTTGCCAAGCGCCTACTCGCCGAGGCAGGCTACCCCAACGGCTTTAGCGTGGACTTGTGGTATCCATCTATCAGCCGCGCCTACTTGCCTACCCCCAAACCGGTTGCCGAAGCTATTGCCGCTGACCTAAACGCCGTAGGTATCAAGGTGACACTGAAAACCGAAGACTGGCCCAAGTACCTGGCAGACCGCCACAAGGGTGTGTTTGATATGTACCTGTACGGCTGGAGCGGCGATTACAATGACCCCGACAACTTTTACAGCGCCTTTTACGGTGACACGGGCAGCGACGACATCAACTTTAACCCGGGTAATATTGTCAATATCCTGACCAAAGGCCGCGCCGCGCTTACTCAGTCTGCCAAAGCGCCGTACTATCAGCAGCTCCACGAACTGACCTACAACGCCAACGTGCGCCTGCCTCTGGTTCACAGCGCCGCGCCCTCTGTGGCCCGCAGCTACGTCAAAGGCTGGATACTGGGGCCACTCAGTACCACAGGAGCCCTGAATCTGATCACCTTGCAAAAGTGAACTGCGTGAAGGCTGGCCCGACCAGTAACCAGTCCTACATATAGACCTGGCTTCAATGCGGTAAAGAACGTGGGCTGGGCGCAGGCGCTGGATTCCTAACCCCGCGTTTACACGTCCATCCCTGCGCTCTTAAACACCTGCCCCAGCAACTCGCCGCGCTCGCGCAAGGCGGCCTGAAAGCTGATCGCGTCGTTGGTGTGGGTGGCGGGTAGGGCTTTGTTGGCCTGCTGTTTGGGCGGTAAGCGCGAGCCAAAGCGCCGCACGCGGAACATCCCAGGGTGCTCTTCAAAGACAGCTATCACCTCGTCGCCTTGCTGGGCCATGTGGCGGGCGTAGATCAGCTCTTGCTCCAGCTGAGCGTGGCTAGCGACGTCGCCTAGCTCGGTCAGCAGGCGGTCTATCAGCGCAAAGGTGCGCGCCGCATACGCCTCTACCTCTTGGCGCGGCGGCAGGTAGCCACGGTGAATGACCCTGTTTCTAAATTCGCTGCCCAGGGTTTGGGGCGTTAAAAAGTCGGGCGGCTGTCCCTGGCGCTGCAAATACTGCATGGCAAAGGCCCCCAGTTGCCGCTCACTTTGGGCCGTGATCAGCTTCCAGGTTTTTTCTAGCCTGGCGTGGGCTACCTCAAAGTCTTCGCCGTGCTGGGCGGCTTGCTCCAGGGCCGACGCACGGGTATAAAACTCAAAAAAGCGCTCCAGGCTCGCCGCAAAACTACTCACCGCTTCACGGGCGTAGCCGTCCATCAGCGCCCGCGTGCCAAGGTCAAAGAGCATTTCAAACTTGTGCTTGCGTAGGTACACCGTAAACGCCCCGCTACACTGCTCACAGCGCAGGTCATGAATGCCGCTGTCGGTGTAATCGGCCTGAACGGTGTGGTGACAACGCGGGCAAGTGGCAGGGAAACGCATAGGTGCTCCTTTAGGGACTTTTTGGCGCGGCGCTTGGGTATTTTGCTGGACAGGCCTAGCCGCCTGACTGTACAAAAAGCGTCTGAACGTTTGGAAATGCAGCTTTACGCCTGTACTGAGCTACTGTGCAGTCCGTATTCGGTGGTGAGTCCGTCAGACGGCCTTATTAACCGACAAGCTCAGCTAACCAACAAGTTCGCGCTCAGCCCGCGCAGCAACCCTCTCCCCCTGTCTAGTGCGGCAACACTGTGCCAGGGCGGGTAATCACATAACTGACGCCGCCAGAGTGCGACAGCCACAGTTGTTCAAAGGCGCGGCGCGGGTAAGTGCGGCGCACGGTGGCATTGCTGGGCGCGGCGGGGTCGTTGAGTACGGGGTCACCCTGCTTGTCAAAGCCCACCAGCACCATCAAATGCCCATCACTGTAGCTGACAGCGGCACCCGGCAATTCGCCCTTCTTCCAGCCCAGACTGACCCCCAAGGGAATACCTGCCGCTAGGTATTTTTCGGCTTCAGCGAGGTTAGGCAGGCGCATAACCAGGCCGCGCATGCCCTGGTTGCCCGCATAGGCCACGTTAAAGGCCCAGTTGCCCGTACCTGCATACGCCGTATCATAGGTAGCGCGGGCGGTGTCGGGAACGGTATGGTCAAGGCCATAATAGGCCAGAATCATAGAGGTGCTGGTGGGGCTACACCACGCTTCACCGCCGTCTGGGTACAGCATCTGTGAGCGCTGCGGCACGTTGATTACCTTGCCCCACAGCGCAGGATTTCCTGCTGCCCCTAGGCCCGATAGTCGGGTGCTGCGGCGTGAAGTGTTAAAGGCCAACAGCCTAAGTGTCGCGCCGCCGCGCAGGGTCAGGCGGTAGTCAAAGGCGGTGGCGGGGCTGTTGAGGCGCAAGGTATCGGTCAACAACCCTGCTGAGCTGTCGGCTTGATGGTTGATGCTGCTGCGCCCCGCCGCGCTCCAAGTGCCGAATGAAAAATACCGCTGGCCTCCCGCTGGGCGCACCTCTAGCGTTACACTGCCGCTGCCTACCACATTCCAGGACGGTACCAGCTCGTCAAAGGGCCGCAAGCCCCTAATACTGCCGCTAAGGGTGACCTTGTTCTGCCCTGCCGCCAGCTGTACCCCGCCGCCTTGCCACTGCACGCCTGCAGGCAAAGTAAAGTCGCTGCTACGCTCTAGCACCACTGTTTCAGACTGGGCATTGCTCTCTTTTGACGCGCCCGCCACCGAAGCAAGAAGGGACAGCACACTGCACACCACCAATAAACGCCGCATGGCAGACATTGTAAGGCAGGAGAATGTGATCAGCATGGCTAAAGGTCGGATGCGGGTGTTTAAGCCACCGCTCGTCATACGCCCGGGATTTCTACTGCATTGCTGCATTCCGACCCCTACTCAATAAGCCCCAGTCAATGAGCCCTACTCTATGAGCCCCAGTCCATGACCTCTAGTCAATCAGCCCAAGCGTTCGCGCCTGCCCGACCGCTTCAGTACGGTCACGGACTTCTAGCTTGGCATACAGCCGCGCCAGGTGGTCTTTGATGGTGTCGGGGCTGACGCCCAAGTGGCGAGCGATTTCTTTGTTGCTAAAGCCCTTGGCCAGCAGCGGCAACACGTCATTCTCGCGGGGCGTCAGGCGCGGCACGTCTACGCGGGGCAGGCGGTCTAGGTCAGGGCGGGCCAGAATGTCGCGCAGCTGGCGGGCAAGCTGATCAGGCGGTGTTTCTTTGCTCAGGTAGCCCCGCGCTCCCGCATAGCGTGCCGCTTGTACGATGGCCGGCTCGCTAAAAGTGGTAATCAGCACGTTGACAACGTCTGGGTTGCTGATTTTAAGCTGCTCACACACCTCTATGCCCGTCATCCCTGGCATTTTGACATCCAAAAGGGCCACGTCAGGGTTGAGTTCTTGCACCGCCCGCAGCGCCTGCACGCCGTCACTGGCCTCGCCCACCACGTCAAAACCCTGATCGCGCAGGGCATACTTAAGGCCGATACGAAAGAGGGGGTGGTCATCAGCAATGACTATTTTCATAGCAGGAAGCGCGTGGGCAGGGCTCGCATTGGTAGGGGTAACATTCATGGCGGGGTTCTCCTAGCGGGTGAGCGGGTTAGCTGGCGGCGGGCAAGACTAAAGCGATGATATTAAAGACGATTTCGGCACGTTCAGACTCAGGACTGCCAGGCTCGGGATTGTCAGGCTCAGCGCCTAGCCCTGCCAGCCACGTTTCGGTGCGCGGCGGCAAAAATTCGGGTAACAGTTGCGGCAACAGCGCAGGAAGCACCTCGCCCAGCGTACCTGTACGGGCCTGCAAACTGCCGCCGTGTGCTTCGGCGATGCGGCGGGCAATAAACAGGCCCAGGCCAGCCGTGCCAGCGGTGTACTGCTGACCACCGATGTTCATCGGCTGCGCGTTAAAAGGCTGGGCCAGTTCGTTGAGCGGGCGACTTAATCCGGGGCCGTCATCAGCAACACCAAGCCAGTATTCGCCGTCTTGTTCCAGCGCCAGCAGATAAATGCGGCTGCGGGCGTAGCGCAGGGCATTTTCACTGAGGTTGCCCAGTGCCCGCTCTAGGGCCGCAGTGTCTGCCAGCACCTCGGCGCTGCCAAGCACCTGCACCCGTATGCCGCGCTGCTCGGCGCGCTCGGTCAGGCGCTGTTCAATCTGATGTAGCAGTGGGGACGCCGCCACCATCTGAAGGCTGAGGCGCACGTCTTCACGCTCAAAGCGGTGCGCGTCTGCCATCTGCTGTACCAGGGCCAGTAAGCGGTCATTTTCGCCCAGCATCTGTTCACCGACTTCCTGACGTTCACTGCGGCTCAGCGACTCGCCCACCAGCAAGCGAATAAGGTGACCCGTGGCAATCAGCGGTGTTTTGAGGTCGTGTACCAGCGTCGCCATAAATGCACTGCGCCGCATCTGCTCGGTGTTGAGGCGCTCGAGTAAGCCGGTAAAGGCGCTGCGCAAGTCGCGCACTTCGGCGGGGTCATCGCTGTGTACACCGCTAAAGTCGCCGTCTTCAGCTTCTGATCGCAGCCGCAACAGGGGGCGCAACAGCAGCCCTGACAAGTAATAGCCCAGCCCAGCGCACAAGGCACCCACCAACAGCGTCCACAGCAACAGGGCGGTGTCAAGCTGGCCCTGTGTGATCATCAGCGTCATCGCCAGATTGGGAAAAAAGGTCAGCGCAAAGACCACGCTCATAAATTGTATGCGCAGTGTATTCCAGCGACTCACTTCACCTTCGCTGGCGCTGGGCGTAACAGGGTGAAGGCGTGTCATTTAGCCCCCAGTGTAGCGGCAGCGCCTAACAAAAAGTTCACATTTATGTCTGAACGCGTAGGCCAAACCGCTCGCCAGCAGCGATTCGGCTTGCATATGGGCGGTGCTGTGAGCAGCAACGGGCTGCGGCCTGCTCAGGCGACACCGCTGACTGCTTTCGTCACAAGCACCTGAGTGCAGCTGTTCTTGTGCTCACGCACGGCATTATCCAGTTAAATCAGAACTAATACGGATTCCGATTGATTTGGCGTACTTCCGAATCAATCCGAGCAGATGCGAGCAGGACAAGATACGGGTTCCCTGGTACGCAAGCACAGTCGGTGCTTGGCTAGCTGTGCTGGAATCTACCGTAGACCCGTATTGGTCATCCGTACTCATTAGTCATCCGTACTGAGCACCGCCAAAAAGGCCTCCTGCGGCACTTCTACCGTGCCTATTTGCTTCATGCGGGCTTTGCCTTTTTTCTGCTTATTGAGCAGCTTTTTCTTGCGGCTGATGTCGCCGCCGTAGCACTTGGCCAGCACGTCTTTGCGGTAGGCTTTGACTGTGGCACGGGCAATAATCTTACCGCCAATCGCCGCCTGTACGGGTACGGCCCACATTTGGCGCGGTATCACTTCTGCCATTTTGTCTACAATTTTGCGCCCCAGGGCGTAGGCACGGTCTTCATGCACGATAACCGCCAGCGCGTCCACAATCTCGTTATTGACATAAATATCTACCTTGACCAAGTCGCCTGGGCGGTAGCCAATAATTTCATAGTCCATGCTGGCATAGCCCCGCGAAATAGATTTCAACCGGTCATGGAAATCATACAAAATCTCAGCAAAAGGCACCTCATACAGCAGCTCTACGCGCTTGCCCATATAGTTCATGGTGCTCATAGACCCGCGCCGCTCTTGCAGCAGTTGCATCACCGGGCCCACATGCTCTTCTGGCAGCATAATACTCAGCTTAAGGTACGGCTCTTCTATCAGCTCTATGCGGTCACGCGTTGGAAATTCAGCCGGGTTTTGGGTCACGAACACCTCACCGCTATTGAGGGTGATGCGGTACACCACGGCGGGCGCGGTGGCGATCAGGTCAAGGTCGTACTCGCGCTCTAGGCGCTCTTGAATAATCTCGGCGTGCAGCAGCCCCAAAAACCCGCAGCGAAAGCCAAAACCCAGCGCCTCTGAAGTCTCAGGCTCAAAGGAAAAGGCCGCGTCATTCAGTTTTAACTTTTCCAGTGCCTCACGCAGCTTGCGGTAGGCCTCTGTATCGGTTGGATAAAGCCCACTAAATACCACAGGCTGAGCCGGCTTGAACCCTGGAAAAGGCTCGGTGGTGGGCATATCACGCCCGGTAATGGTATCGCCTACCTGCGCGTCGTGGATGTCTTTTACGCCCGCCGCCACCCAGCCTACTTCCCCCGCTGACAAGCTGTCACTAACTATCAGACTGGGGCTAAAGGTACCCACCTTATCTACCTCAAAGCCCTTGCCATTCGAGAAAAACATAATTTTGTCTTTGGGTTGCATGCGGCCCTCAAGAATGCGAACAAACAAAATTACGCCCTGATAAGCGTCAAACACCGAGTCAAACACCAGCGCCTTGAGGGGGCCGTCAGGGTTGCCATCAGGCTGGGGAATGCGCTCCACAATGGCCTGCAAAATCTCTGGCACGCCCGCACCCGTCTTGCCACTGGCAAAAATCGCACCCTCGGCGGGTATACCCACCAGTTCTTCAAGCTCCTGCGCGGCACCTTCGGGGTCGGCAGCGGGCAAGTCTATCTTGTTGACCACTGGGATAATCTCTAGGTTAGAATCGATCGCCAGGTACGCATTGACAATGGTCTGCGCTTCTACGCCCTGCGACGCGTCTACCAGCAGCAGCACGCCCTCACAGGCCGCTAAGCTGCGCGACACTTCATAGTTAAAGTCAACGTGTCCGGGTGTGTCAATCAGGTTGAGAATGTACGTCTGACCGTCTTGTACATAGTCCAGTCGCACTGGCGTGGATTTAATGGTGATGCCGCGCTCGCGCTCTAGCTCTAGCGTATCCAATGTCTGTTCACGCTTATCCCGCTCGGTCATGGCCCCCAGGTGTTCCAAGATGCGGTCAGCAAGGGTACTCTTGCCGTGGTCCACATGGGCAATAATAGAAAAATTACGGATCTGCATTGTTACAGTTTAGCGGCTTGGCTGGCAAGATGCGCCACGCCGCTAAACTGCGCTGCAGTGATAACAATAAAAAAGCCCCACACAATATAGTGCAGGGCTTCCTCGGGTACAATATTCAGACGAGACAGTAACGAGCCTATAGAAAGGAGGTGATCCAACCGCACCTTCCGGTACAGTTACCTTGTTACG
>JAGLBF010000063.1 GCA_018260375.1 Deinococcus sp. | reverse complement strand
ATTCCGATTGATTTGGCGTACTTCCGAATCAATCAGGGCGGATGCGAGTGGGAAAGCCACCTTTCTACTCTCTCCCCTCGTCCCCATGTTCCCAACCCTTATCCCACACTTCGTCCCAGCTTTCGTCTTCGTCATCATCGAGTGCAGGCAGATGCACTTCAAAGGTTGCGCCGCCGCCTGGGGTGTCAAGCACCTCAATTCGTCCGCCATGTGCTTGTACCACCTGCTGAGCGATAGTCAGGCCCAGGCCCGCCGAGCCAGCTTCTTTGCCCCGGTAAAACTTGTCAAAGATACGCGCTTTGATGTCGTCTGGTATGCCGGGGCCGTGATCGACCACCCCCACCACCACCTCGCGGCCTTCTGTACGGGCGTGAATGCTCACCTTGCCCGGCTCACCGCACAGCCGCAGGGCGTTGCTAACCAAGTTGACAAACACCTGGGTCAGCCGCCCTGGGTCAGCCACAAGCTCTATTTCGGGCGACTGTACCGCCACGCCGTAGTCGCGTCCCACCGCCTGCAGCAGCTCAGCAAGGTTGACAAAGTGCGGCTCAATGCTCTGCACCAGTTCGCCGCGCGAGAGTTGCAACAGGTCATTGACCAGACGGGTCATATTTTCTGCCACCCGCCGGGCATCCCGCAGGGTTTGCGAGTCGCCTCCCAGCGCACTGACCTCGCGCTCTACACGGTGCAAGTAGCCCAGCAAGGCCGTGAGCGGGGTGCGCAGCTCGTGGCTGGTTTCTGCCAGAAAGGTCTTTTGCAAGTTGAGGGATTCTTCAAGTTGCTGGGCCGTTTTTTCAAGCTGCAACCGCCGCTCCTCAGCAACCTTGTTGAGGCGCTCTACTTCGTGTAGGCGTATCTGCAAAGCCCCGTTGAGCGCCCTGATTTCGCCTTCTGCTAGTTCGCGCCGCACCTTTTCGGTGGCTTCGGCAATGGCCCGCATAAGCGCCTGGGGCAACATTTCTAGCCGCTGTTTGAGCAAATAATCGGTCACACCGCGCCGCAAAGTCTCGACCGCTACCTCTTCACCCATCGCTCCTGTCACCATAATAAAAGGCAGGTTGGGTATCGCCTCGCGGGCTGCCACAAACGCCGAAAGACCGTCGTAGCCAGGCAGCGAGTAATCCGAAATCACCACATGTGGCCTAAATTCGCTCAGCGCCGCCAAGTAACCCGCCTGCTCATCCACCTGACGGATGTCGGGTACCCAGGGCAGCTGTGCCAGCTCTAGGGTGACGCTCAGCAGTTCCTGGTCAATCAGGCTGTCTTCTAGGTGAAGGATCCGCAGCGTTTCGCCCGCGACCGGGAAATGGGTGATGGGATGAGAACTCATGATTTGGGCGGCTCCTTTGCGTTGAGGTGTGCGGGGTTAATGAGACGTTGGCGACGAGGGGCTAGACGAAGGCAGAGCCAGTGGCGCAGCTTGAGCCGGCTCTTCATAGAGCCTGAGGCTAAAGAAAAAGCTGGCCCCCTCACCAAGTCGGCCGCTGGCCCCCACCCGCCCGCCGTGTCTGACTACGATACGGCGCACATTGGCAAGGCCGATACCGCTGCCCTCAAAGTCTTCGGGGCGGTGGAGGCGCTGAAATACCCCAAAAAGTTTATCGGCGTACTGCGGGTCAAAGCCTACACCATTATCGCGCACGGTAAACACCACCTCACGGCCTTCACGGGTGGCCGTGATCCAGATTTCGGGGTGCGGGTTGCGTGCGCTGTACTTGGCAGCGTTGCCCAGCAGGTTGACCAGCACTTGACGCAGCAGCGAGGGGTCACCCAGCACGTCGGGCAAGGGGTCAATGTGCCACTGTGCCGCGTTGCCTGGGCTGGTGAGTTGCAGTTCAGCCACCACTTCGCGCGTCAGTTGTTCGATAGGCATGCGTCCCAGGTTGAGCGGCTGGCGACTGGTGCGTGAAAACTCAAGCAGGTCGTCGATCAGTTGATTCATGCGCCGCGCTGCGTCGGTCATGATGCCCAGGTAACGCCCTCCCTTTTTGCTCAGCACTGTCTCACCGTCTTTGCCCAGCAGATCACCAAAGGCGATGATGTGCCGCAACGGGGTACGTAGGTCGTGCGACACGCTGTAACTAAAGGCCTCTAGCTCTTGGTTGGTTTCGGCAAGCTCTAGGGTGCGCTGCTGTACCCGCTCTTCTAGCGAGGCGTTGAGGTCTTGCAGGGCGTGCTGGGCCACTTGTACCTGCTGCGAAAGCCGTAGACTTTCCAGGGCGCTGGCGAGGCGGCTAGCGACTTCCTGCACCACCTCTAGGTCGCGCACCTGTATCGCCTGGCGAAAGCCCAGCGCCAGGTACGTGCTGTTTTCGCCTTCCTCGCGCCCAGGCGAAAGCAACAGCAGCACCAGCCCGCTGACCCCGCCCGTAAGCAAGCTGGCGTCTTCAACCACCACAGGCTCGGTGAGGTAGGCCGCCCGTGCCGCCGCCGCTCGCACCTGAGGATTGCTCAGCAGCGCGCCCTCACGCACATGCCCGCGTGCCTGGCTCATAGATGAGGTGAGCCGCTGCTGGGCTCCTTGCTGAGCCTGGCCTCCCTGCACCCACAGCGCCGCAAGCACCGTCAAGCGCTCATTGATGAGGTTAAGTGCGGCGCGCAGATTCCCGCTGACCAAGTAGTCGCCCCTGTCAGATAGGTACTCTGCCGAGAGATACTCGCTGCTCAGCTGCTTGCTCAGCTGGGCCAGCAGGCGCGAACTCCACTCGGCGTATACCTGGTCATCAATGTCGGTAGACGTCACCACCCACTCCACCACTTCGTCTTGCGGCCCGCAAATGTTGACGCCGCGTGTCATAAACGTGTGGTAGCCCGTTTCTCCGCGCAGGCGGTGCTCCATTTCAAAAAAATGTCCAGTGGCGAGCGCTTCTCTCCAGCGAAAGGCAAATTCCTGGCGGTCATCGGGGTGCAGCAGCGCCAGAACATCACCGGGCGTGTCGGTCTGGCCCACATAATCGTACCAGCGCTGATTAAAGTAGATGGGCTGCCCCGCCGCGTCGGTCATCCAGACGATTTGTGGCATGCCTTCAAGCACCTCGCGGTAACGCTGCTCGTTTTGGCGGGCCTTTTGCTCTGCCTGCCTGCGGTCGTGAATGTCGCCCGCACTAAAGACCCACTCCAGCACCTTTTTACCTCCGCTGCTCGGCGCAAAAAGGGGCGAACCAAACACCAAAAAGTAGCGGTAGCCCGTCTGGGTTTTGAGGCGCAACTCGCTGCGAAAAGCCTGTAAGTCCTGGCGCGAGTGCTCCCACTGCTGGTGGTAGAGCTCCTGGTTATCGGGGTGAACGATGTCGGCTAGATTTTCTTGGGCAAACAGCAGGCGGTATTGCAAGTTTTGGTAAGTCACGGTGCCGTTCGGGGTCATGACCCACAGCGGCGAAGCGAGCGCCTCAAGCACGCTGTGATAGCGCTGCTCACTCACCTTGAGGGCGCGCTCGGTGCTCAGGCGGCCCGAAATATCGTGTATCACCTCGAGGTAGCCCAGCATTTCGCCGCCCCTAGACATCACCTTGTTGCGCTGCATTTCGCCGTAAAACTGTTTTTGGTCGCGGCGGGTATACAGCGTAGTCAGCCGCTCAAGCTCGCCGCTGGTGCCGTTGGTGTAGAGCCTGGAATCTCCGCGCAGCAGGGTGATGTTTTGCCCGCGAAGTTCCTGCGGCAAGTAGCCAAATTGCCGCTGCAAAGCGTCGTTGGCAAACAGCACGCGCCCCGACTGGTCAGTAAAAATGGCGGTGTCGGACATGGCACGCAAAATCGATTCAAACTCAGCACGTGAGCGCTCGAGCTTGCTGCGCGACAGCCGCAACGACTCGCTTACCTCCTCAGCACTCTCTAGGGCGCGGGTCTGGGCCAGGTATGAAAAATAAGCCGCAAGTGCCACCACGGTTCCCAAAAACAGCACCAGCCCTGGCAGCACCACTGCCCAGTCGCGCCCAAAGTTCTCTGAGGCACTGTAGTGTACTTGCCAGGTACGCCCCGCCAGCTTGAGGGTACTGACCGAGCGAAAGGCGGCGTGGGCAACGTCTTGCCCGTAGAGACGCTCTGTGCCGTCAAACACTTGTATGTTGAGACGCTCGCCCTGACCGCTACCAGATACAGGCTGCTCAGCAAGGAGAGACGTTAACAGTTCGGCAAAGCGCACGGGCATGTACACATAGCCGTAGAGATCACCGGAGCGCATCACAGGCAGATAAATCAGCACCGAGGGCTGAGGCAGTTTGAGACGCTGGTCTTGCACCAGTATCAGCGGCGCTGTCATGGTGGGCTGCTTAGTTTGGTAAGCGCGTTGCATCACGGTGCGGCGCGCTGGGCTGCTGTACATGTCGTACCCCAGCGACGACCTGTTAACGGGTATGGGCGGCTCTAGGTAGGTAATCGGCGTGCCACCTGAGCCAGTGACCGGCGGGTGCACGCGGTAGGCAGGGTACTCGCGGCGCATGCGGGCTTCAAAGGCACTTTGCCCGGCAGGCGTAACCCACTGGGCAAACCCCAAACCCAGTGCCCCAGGCAAGTATTCGGGCAAATTGAGGTCTTGGGTGTAGTTGTGAAAAGTCGCCTGGTTAATGCCGCGCTCAGCACTCCACAGCGCCCGCGTAGCCACCAGTACCTTTTGATATGTTTCTAGGCGGCGCAGCAAGGCGCTGTCAAAGTTAGCGGCCTCGCGCTCAAAGCGCACGCGCTGCTGACTGCCCACAAAGTAACTGGTTAGCGCCGAAAGCAGCACCGCCAGCAGCATAATGGCCACCAACAGCAGCAGCGGCGTCATCCTATTTTGAATATAGGTACGCTGCCCTATGTCCCAGCGCCGCTGCCACACGTCTCTCTCCTGTCTCAGATACTTCACTTACGGCCTCAGCGCCCGCATAAAAATATCTGCGCCCATATCCTGGCCCGTCCAAGCGGCAAAGGCGAGGCGCGCTTGCTGGGCCAGCATCCCCAGGCCGTTTTCGGCACGCAGCCCTGCTCGGCGGGCTTCTTCCATCAGCCGCGTCTGGGCGGGTTTGTACACCATGTCGTACACCAGCGTGTCATCTAAGCGCCCGAAATCAAAGCCCGGTAGCGGCGTAGCCAGCGGGTCACTCAGCCCAGCACTGGAGGCGTTGACCAGCAAAGTCACCTCGCCCCAGGGCGCACCCTCTGCGTCACTCACCACGCCGCCTAAGTCGCTGACCAGCTGCGCGGCGCGTGCCGGCGTACGGTTGATGACATATACCGCCCTTCCCTGCGAGCACAGCGCCCATACTGCCGCCCGCGCCGCACCGCCCGCGCCCAGCACCACTGCCGCGCCAGTGCCCGTATCACCCGCCGCCTGAAGCGCCAGTAGCAGCCCAGGTGCGTCGGTATTGTCGCCGTGAAGCTGCCCGCCCCGTTGGACGATCGTGTTGACCGCGCCAATGCTGCGGGCGGCCTCGCTGAGCGTGTCCAGCAGTGGTAAGGCGGCTTCTTTGTGCGGCAGGCTGAGATTGGCACCCAGCACTTGCGGGCGGCGCAGGTCTGCTAACGCCCCTGCAAGCTCGGCAGGCGTCACGTCGCGGGCCTGATAGCGAGCTGACCAGCCCAGAGCGCTAAAGGCAGCGTTATGCATCAGCGGTGAGAGCGAGTGCGCCGCAGGGTGAGCCAACAAAAATGCTTCCTGTCCGTTGCCCGTTTGGGGTTCGTCTAGTTGCAGCAAGGGACGAAACTTCACACTAAACAGTGTAGCGACCTGATGCGCCGTGCAAAAGCGGGCTTAACCACCTGACCCAGGCAAAACTCTTGAGAAAAACTTAAGATTAAGAGGCCTTGGGCCGTCAGTAAACCGCCCTCAGTCACCTGGCGCTACCATGGCATCTGCTTGCCCTCACCCTGCAGCCCTCATCCTGCACCCTCTACCCACCTTCTTTCTCTAAATAGACCCTAACGGCCTGGCCCATCAAAGGCTGACAGGCGCGTGGCACAGTAATAATTAGGAGACACTTTGAACGAAACACTAACCACCAAAACCATCCAACTGTCCTCACCTGAAGAAGCTATTGCGCTGCTCGGTACCAGTGACCAGAACCTGCGGCGTATGCGTGAGCGCAGCCCAGCGCGCATCAGCGCACGCGGCGATACGGTGACCATTACGGGCGCCGAGGCGCAGAGCGTGGAGCTTGCGCAGCGCATGGTCACAGACGCGCTGGCCCTGGTACGCAGCGGAAGCGAGCTGACCCCCGAAGCGGTAGACCGCATCTTCAGCCTACAAGCCGAGGGGCGTAGCCTGAGTGCCGAAACCGCTAGTGCGCCCAGCTTGCCACGCGGCCTCAAGCCTAAAACGCCCGGGCAAAAGGTGTACCTCGACAAAATAGAGCACAGCGACATTACCTTTGGCGTGGGGCCTGCGGGCACGGGCAAAACCTACCTCGCGGTAGCAATGGCGGTCAACGCCCTGAAGAGCAAAAGGGTAAAGCGCATTATCCTAACCCGCCCAGCGGTGGAAGCGGGCGAAAAACTGGGCTTTTTGCCGGGCGACTTGCAGGCCAAAATTGACCCCTATCTGCGCCCGCTGTATGACGCGCTTTATGACATGCTCGACCAGGAAAAGTTTGAGTCGTACCTCACCAGCGGCGTGATAGAAGTGGCTCCGCTTGCATTTATGCGTGGGCGCACGCTCAACGACGCCTTTGTGATTCTGGACGAGGCCCAAAACACCACTGGCGAGCAGATGAAAATGTTCCTCACCCGCATGGGCTTTAGCAGCAAAGTGGTGGTGACGGGCGACGTAACCCAGATTGACCTGCCGCGCCACATCACCTCTGGCCTGGCGGTGTCCAAGCGGGTGCTGGGGCAGATAGAAGGCATTACCTGGCACGAATTTACAGACGTGGACGTGGTGCGTCACCCCCTGGTCGGCAAGATTATCAAAGCCTACGAAAAGGCCGAGGATGCTGAAGAAGACCGCCGCGCCGCTCGCAGAGGCGACCTGGTCAGCATCCCCGAAGTGGAATAAAGGCTGCCACTGAAGCGTATACAACGTTCTCACTTGAACTGTGTTAAACATGCGGTGAACTCTGAGCGGCAGGCGTAGGAAACAGTACGGACTGTGCGGTGGGCAAGCACAGTCCCAAAAGCGCCGCCTGCGGCTCCATACCGCACAGTCCGTATGCTGTTCCCACTCGCATCCGCTCGGATTGATTCAGAAGTACACCAAATCAATCGGAATCCGTATTATAACCGCTTGCGCTGCTCTTTGTTGAGCATCAGGCGGGTATCAACCACCCACTCGCTTAGGGCGGCACGCAGGTGCGGGGGGGCTTCGCTGGGAAGCGTGGTGCTTTGCAGGTCTTCAGCCAGTTGTGCCAGCAGCCGCTGATGCTCTGGGCGAAACAGGTCAAGTGACCTGCTGAGGCTTTCTTCTTCTAGTCCGTCTGTTTTCATGCTCAACAAGTCGGTGATGTAAGGCAAGTGGGCAGCGGCGTTGAGGGTGACCAAGTTGGTCTCTAGCTCACCCGTTTGCATCAGGTGAATACCGCTGAGCACCGTGCGGAACATAGCCAGCAGTGCGCCAATACGCAGCGGCTTTTGGGCGGCGGCCTCTAGCTCCAAGCGCCGCCACTGGTTCACCGACGCGCTGAGGTAGTGCTGTCCGTGCGTGCGGGTAACGCCCTGACGAGCAAGGTCGCGCAGGGCGCTGTGGGCGGGCGTGGTGTACACCACCAAAGGCGAGAGCACCTGTTCCAGCGCGTAGCCTCCTGGCCCCAGCAGCAGTGCGGCAAACTTACGCAGGTCGTGGGTAAGCAGATTAAGCTCTGGCGCGGCAGAGAGCGGCACCACCAAGCGGGTAGGTTGCGGCAGATGACTAAACTCTAGGGTGTCGCGCGCTTGCTCTAGTCCCAGCGCTTCACGGAGCGTCAGCACATGCACGCCGCGCAGCTCAAAGCGGGTATTGACACTGGCAAAGCCGTACAGGTGCGGGCCGCCGAGGGTCACAAACACCAGCGGAAAAGGGTGTACCCGCACTGCCTGACCGAGTTGGGTCGGCAAGGTGGGCGGCACAGGCGGCTGAGGGGAAGCACTGGGCGACATCTCCCCTAGTCTATTTCATCTGCGGAGCAGTTTCATCTGCGCGCTTGTTAGAGTGGTGTGCTTGTTAGAGTTTTACAGATGGCGCTCCATGCCAGCACCGTTAGGAACGCGCTGCCTGTGCTTTCATAGCGCAAAACCCGTATTTTCTCACTCGCATATGTCCAGATTCAGTCAGAAACAACCGGATTTAATCGGAATCCCTACTATAGCCTTCAATAGCCTGTAGCCACTGTTCATAGCTGCCAAAGTTGAGCGCCCGCAACCTGTGAAAATATGACCTGAGATACTCGTGCTGCGCGCCCTGATCGGCAGGGTCTAGCTGAGCGTAGCCCTCTTCAGCGGCGGGCCAAAGGGCAAAAATCACCCATTCTAACCACGCTGCGGATGGCTCAAAGCGCTGCAAATACTGAAACTGCTGGGCCTGCCACCAGTGCTGCTCATGCCACCACTTTTTCCACAAGTTCAGCAGCGCTATGCCGCGCTCAGTGCGCCAGACAGGACTGTACGGATGGTCAGGCAGGAGCGCCCAGGGGGGCGGCACCGTACCATATTTCGCCGTTAAACGGTTTATCGCATGTTGTTCCCAGTCAGTATAGGGAGAAGACTCATTCATAATAATGCCTTATACGGATTCCAATTGAAGCTTATTAACAACGCGATGAAAGAAGGCCAGCAGGCGTAGGAAACAGTACGCGTCTTGCGCTACAAAAGCGTAGGCGGCGCTTTTGCGACTGTGCTTCCCTACTGCACAGTCCGTACTGTTTTCTGCGCCCGCCTCTCAGGTTTTATCACGTGTTCAACACAGTTTAACTCAGAAAGCCGTATTATACGGATTCCGATTGATTCGGAAGTACGCCAAATCAATCCGAGCGGATGCGAGTGGGAACAGTATACGGACTGCGCGGTATGGAGCCGCAGGCGGCTCTTTTCCGACTGTGGTGGAATGGAGCGCAGTCCGTATTAGAAATTCAGCGGTTGACGCTGCCCATGCTGCTTTCGGGGTAGCGGGTACCCGCCGCTGCGCCCAGTGGAAAAGCGGTGTCCAGGCGAGACAGGTCATCAGGCGTAAGCTGTACCTCAAGCGCACCCAGATTTTCTTCTAGATACTTGACGTGTTTGGTGCCGGGGATAGGCACGATGTCGTGTCCCTGACTCATCACCCAGACCAGTGCTAACTGCGAGGGCGTACAGCCTTTTTCTGCGGCAAGGCGCTGCACCTCGCGCACCAGTTCTAGGTTGCGCGCAAAGTTCTCACCCTGAAAACGCGGGTTGTGTTTGCGGAAATCATCATCAGCAAAGTCATCTGGTGAGGTGAATTGCCCCGTTAGAAAGCCGCGCCCCAGCGGACTATACGGCACAAATCCCACGCCCAGCTCGCGGCAAGTCGCCAAGATGCCCGTCTCTTCGGGGTCGCGTGTCCACAGGCTGTACTCACTTTGCACGGCCGTCACCGGGTGTACGGCGTGGGCACGGCGCAGCGTTTCGGGGCTGCATTCTGACAGGCCTAGCGCCCGCACCTTGCCTTCCTTCACGAGCTGGGCCATCGCGCCTACCGTATCCTCAATGGGCGTGGCGGGGTCTACACGGTGAAGGTAATAGAGGTCAACGTGGTCGGTTTCTAACCGCTTCAGACTGGCTTCTATGGCGCGGCGCACATAGTCGGGTTTGCCATTGATGCTGCGCTGGTGCGGGTGAGCCGGGTCATACTGAATGCCGAACTTGGTCGCCAAGACCACCTGATCACGCCTGCCCCTCAGCCAGCGCCCGAGCAGTTGCTCGTTGGTGTAGGGGCCGTACATGTCAGCGGTGTCATAAAAGGTGACTCCCAGCTCTAGGGCCCGGTCAAGGGTACTCAGGCTCTGGGCTTCGTCGGTGTCACCGTAAAAAGCACTCATACCCATACAACCCAGCCCCAGCGCCGAGACGGTGAGATCGCGAAGTTGGCGGGTGGGTAAAGGGGTAGGGGGAAAGTTGGTCATTAGCGGCTCCTTGTAGGAAAGGTAGACGGTGAAGGGCGGCGAGAAGTAGAGGGTCATGCTCTGTAGCGGGTCATTGGGCGTCAGATACAGGGCCATATACTGCTCAGCCCAGCTTTCTGTTCAGGCTCAGCCTCTTACGCCCTTTGTATCCAGCCTATGACTCTAGGGATGACGGCAGGCAGCAACACCAGAGATTGCAGCGGCACAGCGATGATGGTGACGATAAAAGTCAGCAGGGGTATAGGCGGCTGGCCGTGCATTACCGTGAGCACCAGCAGCAGCACTACGGTAATCAGCGGGTAGGTAACAGCCCAAATGACCACCGCCATGCGGTGATGCGCATGCCCTTGCTGCACAGGAAAGATGACCCAGTGGCGTGACAGGCGCTCTATCAGCGGAAACACCAGATAGTGCGTAAGCGGCACCAAGAGAGCGGTGAGGATAAGCGTAATCAACGGCGTGGGAATTTTGCCCAACAAATACGGCCCCAGCAGCAGCAACATCACAGTGATACTGGGGTAAATGCCGAGCCAGCGGGCCAGCAACACGCGTAGCGGCGAAGATGCGGGGTCATTGGTCAGTTTGGTCATGGCGTTTCCTTTGGCGCGTCACTACAACCAGTATCATAGCGGCAGATTCTGTGCCGTATGGCGTGCAGGCGACCCTTTACTTGCCGCAGTTGCGCCTGCACCCGTAGTTGTAGCCCAACCTGTTTAACGTATACCCTAGAGCGCACTCCAAGTCCATACTACTCCAGGCTAATATTGTGCTAAATACTGTGCTGAATACTGTACATTCGGCTCTAATTTCTTTTCTCTTCAGCGTTTTGGCCCTCTAAGGTGAGGCTACTTGCTAGGCCTTTCTCGTAATTACGGTACATAACAGCGGCAATAATCCCAAAGATGACCGGCCCCATGACAGAATAGAGGGTCTGCTTCCACCCTTCAGCCGGCTTGGTTATTGTTGGCTCTATGATCGTAAAGATATTGGCAAAGGCTACAGTCGCCGCCACCACCCAGCCCATAACAATACCTGTTGGCTTATTAAACCTCTGGAACGGCTTGATGATAGTGTCCTTTTTCTTAAAACTGACATAGGCCAAAGCCAAAAAGATGTAGGGCAAAGTCATAGAAACATTGGTCATAGCGACCAGAATCTCAAAGAACTTAGCAGCGCCAGACCCGCCAAAGGCAACAAGTGCGATCATGAATACTACAATGAGGGCCTGTACCCAAATAGCATTTTTCGGTATACCTTGTGCGTTTAACTCAGTAAATCTGGCGGGCCATAGAGCTTTAGGGGTTCCTTCAATAACCTGTTTCAGCGGCGAGTAAATTAAGGTAAAAAAGGCCCCTGTGATGGCCAAAAACATGGAGATACCCATATAGCGGGCAAACCAGTTGCCTACTTCACGGGCAGTGCTTTCGGCTGCTCCCAGGGCAAGTGCCAGTTGAACACCCATATTATTCATAATCAGGTAGCTTACGTTACCCAAAGTAACATCGCTTGCAGTAAAGAAGTCCTTCCAATTGGTAAATGTGCCGATAAGGAAAATACCCACAGCGTAGCCAATAGCAATAACGATAGCCGAGATAGTCACGCCACGCGGAAAAGTCCTTTCAGCGTTTTCTGTTTCGTCAACTAATCCGCCCAACACTTCCAGACCGCCATAGGCAAAAATAGCAAATACAAGGAAACTAAGCACTGATATAGGAGAGGTGTATTCAGGGTTAGGTGAGTGACTTAATGCCTGCAAGTTAAAATCCTGCAGCAGGTGACCGCCATTAGCGGTAATAATAGTTACGCCAAACAAAATAAGAGCCACATTGATTATGGCAACAGCCGTTCCACCTACAGAGGTAAACTTTTTAATACTATCTAAACCACGGCTAGAGACAAAAGTAAGTGCCAGAATCCATACAATCGCCAAGATGCCTAAAGTAGCCACCGAACTAAGACCAAAGATAGACCAGTTTTTGGTGGTGTCGGTACCAAAAATAGCGTTTGACAAAATAATCCAGACGCCTGACCCTACGTTCACCATCCAGATGAGAAAGGAGGTGTACCACATAAAGACACCAATAAAGGCAAAATTAGGATTAACGGACTCCGCCATCCAGGAATAAATGCCACCTTTTTTATCTTTAAAAGCTGCGCCAAATTCTGATATCATAAAGGCAAAAGGCAAAAAGAAGGCAAAGGCTGCCAAAATATACCAGGGAATGGCCGCGTAACCCATAAGATAAAAAGAACGTGGAATATTGTTAAAGCCGAATACTGATGTAAAAACCATCAGAATAAGAGAAGTAAGGCCCAGTTTACCTTGATTTGTAGCAATAGAGGCTTTTTTCTGTTGACTCATAATGTTGATGTCCTTGAATAATGGTACTTTTTGAGCATATGCAACTTTGTAATGATGCTCATACAGACTGTGGGGTAGAAAAGTGCAAGCAACACCGTTAATACGCACTGCACTAAATTCCACCACAGTCGGGAAGACACCGCCTGCGGCTCCATACCGCGAAACCCGTATGCTGTTCCCACTCGCGTCCGCTCGGATTGATTCAGAACTGCACTGAATCAATCGGAATCCGTATAAGACGGCACTGGGATGAAGCGCAGTCCGTATCAGCCTACCTACTCTTAGTTTGGCAGCGCCTGGAGCCTGTTTTCCCAAAGGCCCAACCCTACAACACGACAATCTAACCCATTGCAGGCGCTAAGGTAAGCGGCCCAAAGTTGCCAGTGTGCAATAGGCCCATCTGGCCCATCTACGACACTTACCATTCACCTACCTAGCGGCCGCAGCAATGCCTGCCAGCACAAGAAAAAAGCCCCCAGCCCTGAAGCTGAGAGCCAAACACTCTGGGGGCCAACACTCTGAGAGGCCAACATTCTGGGGGTCAAATCTTTACGCCTGCGGCCTTCTTATACGGACTGCCGCTCCATTCCACCACAGTCGGAAAAGCGCCGCCTGCGGCTC
>JAGLBF010000062.1 GCA_018260375.1 Deinococcus sp. | reverse complement strand
CTCATACGGACTGCCGCTAAATTCCACCACAGTCGGGAAGACACCGCCTGCGGCTCCATACCGCGAAACCCGTATGCTGTTCCCACTCGCGTCCGCTCGGATTGATTCAGAACTGCACTGAATCAATCGGAATCCGTATCATTCCGCTTTATTGCAGCACAGTCACAAAGGCGCTGCCTGTGCTTAGCCGCGAAAGGCTTGCCGAGAAATGCTTGCCGCGAAAGGCGTACCTGTTCCTAGGCCCGCCGGTCTTCTTGCATTATGGAACACGGTTCAACCGGAAGCCGTATGCACCGCCCTCCCCTGCCAGCCGCGCTGCTGCCTGTGCTACCGTTTGCCCCGTTTGTGGGTGGGCGTAGTGAGGGGCGATTTCTGACAGTGGCTCAAGCACAAAGAGCCGCTCCCAGGCGCGGGGGTGGGGCAAAGTCAGTTCGGGGGTATTGAGCACGGCGCAGTCATAGGCGATCAGGTCTAGGTCAAGCACCCGTGCGCCCCAGCGCTCCTGGCGCACGCGCCCGTACTCGGCTTCAAGCGCAAGCAGGGCGCGCAGCAAGGGCAGTGGCTCTAGCGTGGTCTCAAGTTCCAGTGCCGCATTGAGGTAGTCGGGCTGGTTGGACGGGCCGCCTACGGGCTTGGTGCGGTAAAAGCCCGACACTGCTGTGACCCTGCCCAGCGTGTCTAGGCGCTTGGTGGCCCAGTGCAGCGCCGCCTGTGGATCGCCAAGATTGGCCCCCAGTGCGATCAGAGCGCGACTCACACTTCCTCACGGGTCAGATATAGCTCGGCATATACGTCATCAAACATACCCCGCAGCGGTGCGTGAGGCTTATGCACCCGCACCAGCACAGCAGTAAGCAGCGGCTGCGCGGCGAGGAGCTCGCGGACAAGGTGGCTGGCCAGGGTTTCTATCAGGTCAAATCGCTGCTCCGTGACCATCTGCTGTATCAATGCGTGGGCTTCGGCATAGTTGACAACCTGATCCAAATCATCAGTGATGCCGGCAAAATTATAATAAAGCTCGGCATCTACCACAAAACGCGCCCCAAGCACCGCTTCTTCACTGTATACGCCGTGCCGCGCATGAAAAGCTAGACCTTTGAGCACTACTTTGCTGTTCATAGGCTCAGGCTCCCCACGCCAGCGCCGCTTGTGTTTGCAGCGCTGTTACATGGCCCGCCACATCGTGCGCCCGCACCAGCGCAGCGCCGTGCCGCGCCGAGTGAAGATGCACTGCCAGTGTCGCCGCGTCGCGGGTGTGGGCAGGGGCTTGAGGCTGACCCACCAGCAAGCCCAAAAAGCGCTTTCGGCTCGCTGCCATCAGCACTGGATACTTGCTCTGAGTCAGGTCGCCCAGTGCGCGAATGAGGCTGAGGTTATGCGCTACCGTTTTGCCAAAGCCGATGCCAGGGTCAAGCAGCACGCTAGGGATACCTGCCGCCAGCGCCACCTGGGCTTGCTGGTGCAAGTAGCCGTAGACCTCTGGCACCACGTCGCCGTAGTGCGGGCTCAGCTGCATGGTGCGCGGTTCGCCCTGCATATGCACGATGCAAGCGGGCGCGCCGTGCTCGGCACAGACCTCTACCATCTTGGGGTCGCGCAGGCCCGACACGTCATTGATCAGGTGCGCCCCCGCTTGCAGCGCTCTGTCTGCTACTTCGGGCTTGAGGGTATCCACACTGAGCACCGCGCCGCTACCGCGCAGACCCTCTAGCACCGGCAAAATGCGGTCTAGTTCTTCGGCGGCACTCACTCCGCTGCTGCCTGGACGGGTGCTTTCACCGCCGATGTCCAGCATAAAAGCGCCCTGGGCCAGCAGTTCGTGGGCATGTGCCAAAGCCGCCGCAGGGCCACGTCCACCGTCTGAAAATGAGTCGGGTGTAACATTCACGATACCCATGACGCGGCAGCCTTGCCAAGCCAGGCGGTAAAGGTGGCCGTGTGGCACCGCGCCAGGCACAGGAAAAGCAAAATCTAGGTGATGTTGGGAAAGCTCCATGGGGTTTAGTGTAACTTGGGTAGGGCGTAGGCCGCGCCTGTCTTGCTGTGCCGGAATGAAGCGGGATGCGTGGCACCAGTAGGTGACGGCCAGGCACCAGCACCTGCACGCTTCATATCACGCCCCACCAATATCAAAACTCACAAATACCCGCCGCCGCCCCTGCTCAGCAAATGCGTCAACCAGCGCGGGCATTTTTCGGCCTGAGCGAAAGGGAATATAGCTGCGGCCGTGTTGCTGTAGCCCCGTATCCAGCGCATGACTGACAGGGTGGTCGGCGGGTATCTGCGTACCAGGGCGCAGCGAGTACGGCACACCCGCCGTGGTTGCCGCTACCCGCACCAGCAAATCACCCGCCGTACTAGGCGTACAAATCGCCAGTATCAGCCGCTGCTCAGCTACACTCGCTTGCTCGCACAGGGCGTACAGCGCCGCACTGCCGCTCACCTGGGTACGGCGTACCAACTGCGCCAGACCGCGCCCTGTAAAGCCAAAACGGGCCACCACTTCACTCAGGGTATCAGGCGGTATCAGCAGCGCCGAGGCCCCCACATTGCAAAGCATCTCTATGGTGTGTTCAAGCGCTTCATCTTCAAAGTTGTCGTGCAGGTCGCTGAGCAAGTCATCATCAGTAAACAGCAGCGCGTGGCTGATTTCATGGGCCAGGGTAAAGCGCTGACGCTCAGGACGGCTCTGGGCATTGATAAGGATAATGCCGCGCTCGGGGTCGTACGCCCCGTCGCGCTCTCCCATAGGCATAAAGCACAGTTGCACGCCTTGCATCGCTGAGCCCTGCATCAGGCTGTGGGTGTCGCGGGCGGGCAATTCGTCTGCGTAGCGCTGAACCAAACCGCGCATCCGCTGGCGCAGCGCTCCGCGCACGTCTTCGGAGGTGGCGGCCTGTGGCCTTCCCGCGCTGTGCATGGCCCTAGCATAGCAAAGAGCCTAAAGGAGGAGACTAAACGTCTACACCTCCAGGTGCTTTTTGCTTATTTACTCTGTTCCCTACTCACTCGGTTTGATACGGACTGCCGCTAAATTCCACCACAGTCGGGAAGACACCGCCTGCGGCTCCATACCGCACAGTCCGTATGCTATTCCCACTCGCATCCGCTCGGATTGATTCGGAAGTACGCCAAATCAATCGGAATCCGTATGAGGTAAAGGTACATGATGATGCACGCTCTACACAGCAGGTACTTCTACGCCTTCCACTTTATTCCAGCGTATTATTCCCAGCATAGTCCCAGAGGCGCCTGCACTGCGGTGAACTGCATGCTTTTTGCTATACCCGCCGACCTTCTTTCCTCGCGTTGTGAACAAAGTTCAAGTGGGAATCTGTATTATTTGCCGCGCAGCGTATTCACCAACTCGATGTACTGCCGCTGGGCTTCTTCTTTAGGAGTGCCGCGCAGAGCTTCCCAGGCGTTGTATTTGGCCTTGCCCACCATGTCAAAACCGCCAGGTGCGTCACCGCTCACGTCTCCTTCCTGGCCCTGCTTGTAGAGCGAATACAGCTTGAGCAGGGTCATGTTGTCAGGCTTTTTGGGTAGATCCATAGACTCGGCGCGGGCTTGTTCAAAGGTGGTTGCCATGAGGCCCAGTGTAAAGCAAACACCGGCCAAAAGTCACCAGCAAAGGCGCCCCTGCACCTTATTCCAGCACAGGTGATACGGATTCCGATTGATTCAGAACTGCACTGAATCAATCCGAGCGGACGCGAGTGGGAACAGCATACGGGTTTCGCGATATGGAGCCGCAGGCGGTGTCTTCCCGACTGTAGTGAAATTTAGCGGCAGTCCGTATGAAAAAGTGCCACCTGCGCTTCCCTGCCGCAAAGTCCGTACTGTTTCTTACGCCCGCTCGCCTTCTTTTACCCCCGTTTTTAACAAGGTTCAGCTAAGGTTCAGCTCCTGCATCCGTATCCCACTTATCTGGCACTCTCCAGACACTCCTGGGCCAGCTCACGGGCGAGAGGGTCGCGGGTGGTACGGGCGTAGCTTACCCCGCGCCGCAGATGTTGGGCGGCCTGCGGCTTGCCGAGCACAGTGAGCAGCTGATAACTGCCCAAGTGCGCCTGCGCCAGCAAAATATCGCGCTCGCGGTGAGGCGCCAGCACTTCCAGCATATCGAGGGCCTGCTCGATCATATTCAGCGCGAGGCGCACCTCGCCTGCCTGGGCCGCCTCGCGCCCGTCTTGCAGGGCCCGTGCTGCCCGCTCGTACTGGTTGTGCTGATAACTGGTCATAGGCTGATACTACCGCGCCTGGAAACCGCTGATGATTGGTGGAGAATAGAAAAGGGGCCAGTCTAACAAAGGGGCCAGTCTAACAGAGGCCAGTCTAGCTAGCTCTCTAGCCTGCTCAGCGCCTAGGTGGGCGGCCTGCGCCTTCACGCGGCGCACGGGGTTCACGCACCGGCACTTTGCCTTCAAGCTCAGGGCGAATCAGGTCCAGCTTGCCGCGCTCGTCCACGTGGGCAACTTTGACGCGTAGTTTGTCGCCTACCAGCAGCACATCTTCTACATTTTCTACCCGCTCTTCAGACATTTGCGAGATGTGAAGCATACCGTCTTGCCCATCAAAGAGGTTGATAAAGGCCCCAAACGGCGCAATTTTAACCACCGTGCCCTCAAATTCGTCGCCCACTTTGACGACGCGGGTCAGCACCTCAATCTTGTCGCGCACCGCCTGCGCCGCCAGCCCAGACGCACTAAAGATGCGGATTTGGCCCGACTCCTCTATGGTCACCTGGGTACCCAGCGCCTCTAGTTCGCGCACCTGCTTACCGCCTGGGCCGATAACTTTACCGATCAGCTCAGGGTCTATCTTGAGGCTGATGATGCGCGGCGCGGTGGGCGACAACTCGCTACGGGACTGGGACAACACCTCCGCCATTTTGCCCAGAATGTGCAGGCGGGCTTCTTTGGCCTGGGCGAGTGCTTCGCGCATAATCTGCGGGGTAATTCCGACGATTTTGATATCCATTTGCAGCGCAGTAACGCCCTCAGCGCTGCCGCATACTTTAAAGTCCATGTCGCCCAGCGCGTCTTCTGAACCCAGAATGTCGGTGAGTATCTTGTACTTGCCGTCTTCCATCACAAGACCCATCGCCACGCCTGCCACCGCCGCTTTGATGGGTACGCCTGCGTCCATCAGCGCGAGGCAGCCTGCGCACACGGTTGCCATGCTGCTGCTGCCATTCGATTCCAACACTTCGCCCACCACGCGAATCACGTACGGAAACTCTTCAAAGCTAGGCAGCACCGCCTTGATAGCGCGCTTGGCAAGGTGACCGTGACCGATTTCGCGCCGCGACTGCGCTCCCATGCGTTTTACTTCACCGGTAGAATAGGGCGGAAAGTTGTAGTGAAGCATAAACTTGTCTTTGCTTTCGCTGCTGAGGTCATCTACCAGAAACTCGTCGCGCTCGGTGCCGAGGGTGGCGACGCCCAGCACCTGGGTTTCGCCGCGTGTAAAGATGGCGGAGCCGTGAGCGCGGGGAAGTGGGCGCGCCTCTATCCAAATGGGCCGCACAGTGCGGGTGTTGCGCCCGTCAGCGCGCAGGTCTTCTTCCAAAATCATGCGGCGCAGCTCCTGCTTTTCAGCCTTATAAAAGGCATTTTTGTAAGCGGTAATCTGCTCGGCGGCCCCCTCGGCTTCGCTGTCAGGCACGCGCTCGGCAATCAGTGCGTCACGCAGGGCCTTTACCTGTTGGCTGCGCTCCTTTTTGCGCAGGGTCAGCAGTGCGCTGCGTAGGCCCGCTGCTTGAGCGGCCTCGGCAATTTCGGGGACAAGGTCGACCGTAAGGTCAGCGTCGGTGGCAAAGGTGAATTTGGTCAATCCCACCGCGTCTCTCATCCGCTCTATCAGGTCAATGAGGCCCTGCATTTCTGCGTGGGCAAATTCTATGGCGCCTATCAGCAGTTCCTCATCAACAACTTGGGCGGCGGCTTCAACCATCAGTATGGCGTCGCGGGTACCTGCTACGACTAAGTCCAGGCGGCTGAGCGCCAGTTGGCTGCTAGTGGGGTTGATCACATAGTTTCCGTCAATGTAGCCCACACGCACGCAAGCGGTGGGGCCTTCCCAGGGAATGTCACTGATGCTCAGCGCCGCCGAGGCCGCTGTAGCGCTGAGCACGTCAGTTTGGGTATCACCGTCTGCCGAAAGCACCGTGATAACAACCTGGGTTTCTTGGCGGTAGCCTTTGGGAAAAAGGGGGCGAATCTGGCGGTCAGTGATGCGCGCCGACAAAATCGCCTTTTCGCCTGGGCGGCCCTCACGGCGCTGGAAACTGCCGGGAATCTTGCCCACCGCGTAGTGGCGTTCTTCAAACTCTACCGTCAGCGGCAAAAAGTCCAGTGATGAGCGCTCTTCGCGGGCCTGGGCCGTGACCAGCAGCAGGGTGTCGCCGTACCGCAGGGTCACTGAGCCGCTGACCAGTTTGGCAATCTTGCCTGTTTCTAAGGTCAGCTCGCGGCCTCCCAGCATGGTAGAAAAAGTATGGGCATTCATGGCGAGTATTGTAAGGGCTAGGAGCCATGGTGCAGGCGGCGCCTCTGACCTGCACGCAACCTCCCGAACCTCAGGCGACTAGAGCGGCAACATACATGCCCCGTGAAAGGTAGAGTACATCACCTTAAGCCGCTAGCACATAGACAACCTTCAGCCCTTCCTCTAAACTTGTACTGAGTCCAATTTTTCTGCCTTGCCTTTCAACATTCCCTTTACACTGCCGCGTCTCAGGAATAACCGCATAGGTTCTGTACCGAGGTTCTGTGGACAAAGTTTTGAGGACAAAGTTTTGAGGACGTAGGCGGGGCAGCGGGCCATAATGAAGTGCAGTAAACCGTGCAGTTAAACCGTGTATTGAGATCTGAGGAGGCCATATGAAGATACAAAAAGCCGCTGTTATTGGCGCGGGCGTTATGGGCGCCGCTATCGCCGCGCAACTGAGCAACGCCGGTATTCCCGTGCTTTTGCTAGACATCGTACTTCCTGACAAACCCAGTGCCGAAAAGCCTGACCGTAATTTTCTGGCAAAGGCGGGCATAGAGCGCGCCCTCAAGTCTAGCCCCGCCGCTTTTATGTCACCCAGCAACGCCAAACTGATCACCCCTGGCAACCTGGAAGACGACCTAGACAAGCTCAAAAACTGCGACTGGATTATTGAGGCCATCATTGAAAAGCTGGAGGCCAAGCGTGACCTGTGGGCCAGAGTGGAGCAAGTTGCCAAGCCCAGCGCCATTATTTCCAGCAACTCATCGGGCATCCCTATGCACCTGCAGATTGAAGGCCGCAGCGAAGACTTCCAGCGGCGCTTTGTGGGGGCGCACTTTTTTAACCCCCCGCGCTATTTGCACCTGCTGGAGGTCATTCCCACCGATAAAACCGACCCGCAGGTACTCGCCACCTTTACAGACTTTGCTGACCATATGCTGGGTAAAGGCGTCGTCGTCGCCAATGACGTGCCCGGCTTTATCAGCAACCGCATCGGGGTATACGGCATGGTGCGTGCCATGAAGCACATGGAAGAGCAGGGCCTGACCCCCGCCGCCGTAGACCAGTTGACGGGCCCCGCCATTGGACGGCCCAAGAGTGCCACCTTCCGTACCGCTGACCTGAGCGGGCTGGATATTATTTACCACGTTGCCAATGACATCGGCCAGGTAACGGGCGATGACGAAGACTTTAGCCTTACTGCGCCCTTTCGCCAGCTGGTAGAAGAGAAAAAGTGGCTGGGCGATAAAACAGGCAGTGGCTTTTACAAGAAAACGCGGGGCAGTGACGGCAAAAGCAAGATTTTGAACCTCAATTTGGCGACTATGGAGTATGAAGAAGCCGAGCCGCCCAAACTTGCTGCCTTAAACGCTGTCAAAGGCAAGAGCCTCAATGAGCGCGTGCAGGGACTGTATGAAGCGCAGGGGCCAGAAGGCGACTTTATGCGCGGCGTGCTGAATGACGGCTTTTGGTACGCCGCCAAAATGGCCGGCACCGTATCAGACAAGCTGCAAGACATCGACAACGGGCTCAAGTGGGGCTTTGGCTGGGAGCAAGGCCCCTTTGAGATGATGGACGCGCTGGGCGTACAAAAGGTGATTGCTAACCTGGAAGCCGAAGGCCGCACCCTCCCTCCCTTACTCACCAAGATGAAGGCCGAGGGCCGCGATACGTTTTATGGTCAAGGCGATATTGCCGACGCAGCAGGCAACGTTCAGCCTTATCAAGCACCTTACCTGATCCTCAGCGACTTGAAAAAAGACCCCAGCAAAGTGGTGAAAAAGACGGCGGGGGCCAGCCTGCTTGACCTGGGTGACGGTGTGTTGCTGCTGGAATTTCACAGCAAGATGAACGCGCTGGGCGAAGACGCTATCCGCATGGTGGGCACCGCACATAAAACTGTGCAGGAGATGGGCTATGCGGGGCTGGTCATCGGCAACCAGGGCGAACACTTTAGCGCGGGGGCCAACTTGCCGCTGGTTCTCAGCCAGGCCCAGGACGAAGAGTGGGATGACCTAAGCGCCATGATTACCCAGTTTCAGAAGGCGACCACCAGTTTGCGCTACAGCCCGCACCCTGTTGTCGTAGCGCCCTTTAACATGACACTGGGCGGCGGCTGCGAGATGAGCATTCACGCTGACTGTATAACCGCCAGTGCCGAAACCTACATGGGCCTGGTAGAAGTGGGCGTGGGTCTGATTCCCGCTGGGGGCGGCACCAAGGAGATGCTGCTGCGCTTTACTGACCTGGTGCAAAAGGGCCAGCCGCTGCTGCCCGCCGTACAGCGTGCCTTTGAACTGATCGGCACCGCCAAAGTATCAACAAGCGCGCAGCATGCCCGTGAACTTGGCTTTTTGCAAGAGCGCGACTTGATTGTGATGAACCGTGACAATGTGTTGGCAGAAGCCAAGCGCAAGGTGCTGGAGCTGGCGCCCAACTATGTTCAGCCTGTACCTATCACCGATATACCAGTGATGGGAGAAGCCGCCATTGCCGCTGTAAAAAGCGTGCTCTACGGCATGAAAGAGGGCGGATTTATTAGCCAATATGACGAAGTGGTGAGCCTGGAGCTTGCCAAAGTATTGTCAGGGGGCGTGGGCAATAACCGCCAGGCCAAAGTCAGCGAGCAACACCTGCTTGACCTAGAGCGCGAAGCCTTCCTGACGCTGGCCGGCAAGAAAGGCACCCAAGACCGCATAGCGCACATGCTGAAAACAGGCAAACCCCTAAGAAATTAACGGGTAATGGGTAGATGATACAGGGTGGATGATGGAGAGCAGAAGATGACCAATACCACTGGGCAGCGGTGTGTTGTATGTAAAGGACAGGAGCTTTACCGTGAGGCCGTGAATGTTCACGCAGCCATGTGCGGCCTCACGCAGGGCTTGTGGGCTGAAGTATGAACGTCCGCACGCCAAGCAAGGCCATCATCCGTCATCCAGCGTTTGTCACCCTTATCGCCACCTCTGCCCTACTCGCCAGTACCTGGTATGTTGCTGACGCGCTGGTGCGCCCGCGTCCAGTGCGCCGCCGGCTGACCCCTACGCGCCTTTTGGCGGTGACGCAAGAAGGCGATACCACCACGCTGCGCATGACCCGCAACATCATGACCATGCGGCGCGGCGCGGTGACGGTTAACTGGGACGATGAACACGGCGGGCTGCTGCTGGGCGACGTGCAAGCCAGTGGCCCAGGCTGGGCCGAGCGGCCCGTAATCAAGGGCGTACCGGTGGTGATGCCTGGCGACTGGCTGCGCCTGAGTGCCTTTGGGCGGGGCGACCCTAGCTCACGGGGGCTAAAGTTTAGCACTGTGACCCTTAGGGGCGAACACGGCGCACTGCCCGCCTGGTGGGTACCTGCAAGGAACACGCCAGAAATCCACACACACGGTGCGGGTGACCAACACACAGGTGACTGGGTGATTATCATGCACGGCTATCAGGGGCTTAGGCAAGATGCGCTGCGCTTTTTAGGGGCGTATCACCGCCTCGGCCTTAACAGTCTGGTAGTCACTTACCGTAACGCCCACGGCGCGGGCCGCACCCCGCAAGGGGTTTACCGGCTGAGCGCTGACGAGTGGCGTGACCTAGAAGTTGCCGTAGAGTACAGCCTCCAACACGGCGCAAAGCGCATTGTGCTGATGGGTCTGAGCATGGGTGGCAGCATTACCCTGGCCTTTATGCGTAAAAGCCCGCTCGCCCGCCACATCAGTGGCGTTATTCTCGACTCGCCCGCACTGGAATGGCGCGAACTGATTGCCCATCACGTCAGGAAATTTTATTTGCCTGCGGGCCTCGCCAAAGTGGTGGAGTGGCTCACCACCTTCAAAGCGGGGCAGGACTTTGATGAGGTCGATCACCTGCGCCACGCCCAGATCTATAACCTGCCGATGCTGATCTTTCACGGCACAGACGACCAAACTGTACCTGTAGCCCAGCTTGACCGCCTATACGAAGCCCGCCCAGACCTGATTGAGTATGTGCGGGTCGCCGGCGGCGAACACCTGCGGGTGTGGAATATTGACCCGAAGGCCTATGAGCAACACCTGGCACGCTATCTGAGCGAGGTGCTGGCATAGAAACCGCCGTCCTATGATGTGCAGTTGGAGGGCTTTGTGGCAAGGCCAATGGGAAGCGCAGACAACCGGAAGCAAAGAAAACGGAAGGTAAATAAAGTGCCTTCTGAAGTAAGAACAGCAGAGCCACACCCGAAAACATATCTGCCTGATATTCAGATGGCACATTAGTTGTTATATAAAGGTGAACCTCGGCCCAATGAGTTCCTGTGTTTATAAATCAGCTGCTCAAGCACTCAAACAACCTCTAAAGGAGTAACACCATGAACCTAAAAGACGCTGTAATCGTATCTGCTGTTCGTACCGCTGTGGGGCGCGGTGTCAAAGGCACCCTCGCCAACACCCGTCCTGAAGACCTAGCTGCGCTGGTGATGCAAGAAGCCGTAAAACGTGCGGGCATTGAGCCGAGCGTGGTTGAAGACGTCATACTCGGCTGCGCCATCCCCGAAGCGGAGCAGGGCCTCAACATTGCCCGCCTCGCCGCGCTGCAAGCGGGTTTCCCCGACTCAGTGGGCGGCGTAACAGTCAACCGTTTTTGCTCATCGGGCCTGCAAAGCATCGCCATGGCAGCGGCGGCAATACAAACGGGGCAGTTTGATGTGGTTCTGGCAGGCGGCGTAGAGAGCATGAGCTTTGTGCCCATGAGCGGTCATAACCCCAGCCCCAGCCCCACCTTGGTCGATCAGCGCCCCGGCGCCTACATTGGCATGGGCCTGACTGCTGAAAATGTGGCAACCAAATATAACGTGAGCAAAGAAGACCAGGATAACTTTGCTATTCGCAGTCACCAACGGGCAGCGGCGGCCCAGGTAGCCGGCAAGTTCGCGGCTGAAATTGTGCCTGTGCCTGTGCGCGTTGACAAGGTCAAAGGCACCAAAATCACCTCAGACACCATACAGTTTGACCAAGATGAACTGGTTCGCCCTGATGCCAATATGGAAGCCATGCAAAAGCTCAAACCCAGCTTTAAGTCGGGCGGTAGTGTCACCCCCGGCAACGCCTCACCGTTTAGTGACGGCGCGGCGGCGGTGGTGCTGATGAGCCGTGAAAAGGCTGACGCACTGGGTCTTAAGCCGCTGGCTAAGTTTGTAGGCTTTAGCGTAGCGGGCGTTGGCCCCGAAGTGATGGGCATTGGCCCTGTTGCCGCCATACCCAAAGTCCTTCAGCAAACGGGCCTGAGCCTCAGCGACATAGACCTGATAGAGCTGAACGAAGCCTTTGCTGCCCAGAGCCTCGCCGTTATCCGCGAACTGGGGCTCGACGAAGCCAAGACCAACCCTAACGGCGGCGCTATTGCCCTGGGCCACCCCCTCGGCTGCACAGGTGCCAAGCTGACCACCAGTGCCATTTATGAACTTCAGCGCAGAGGCGGTGGCAAGGCGCTGGTGACCATGTGCATCGGCGGTGGCATGGGCGCAGCGGGCGTTTTTGAAGTCTACCCAGAGTAAACCAGAATAGAGGGTAGCCCAGGCCAGCAGGGTGTAGGAAAGTAGAACAACAGGCGAGTCATACAGACATACAGACCGCCTTGACCGCACAACCTGAGACGGACTGCGCTTTCATACCGCGCAGTCCGTCTTACTCTGTTCCACTGGCCCTCTTTCACCGCATGTTCAATAGGAGCCGCCCGCAGGTCAGGTGCAGTCTGATGACCCACTACCTTCCCCTATTCGCGCTAGGCTGCGTCAATGGCACGCCGCAATACGTCTACTTGGCCCGAAGTTTCTGACACACAGGCCCCCGCCCTAACCTGCGCCCTGTGTGAGCGCGAGGTTTCCGAACTCACTCAGCACCACCTGATCCCTATTATTGCGGGCAAACGCAGGGGCATTAAGCCGCAAGACCTGCCCACGCTGGGGCTGTGTAGCGCGTGTCAGCAGTATTTGCACAGCACCTTTAGCATCAACGAACTAGCAACGCAGTACAACACGCTAGAAGCGCTGCAAGAGAATGAACAGGTGGCCCGCTTTGTCAAATGGGTCAAAAAACAGCCCGCCACCAAAGCTGTCAAAGCCAGGGGGCGGGACGAACGATAAAGATTCCGGTTAAATCAGGTCGTTTGTGATTTAAATAGGGCGGATGCGATTGGGGAAAAATACGGGTTACGCGGTATGGAATCGCAGTCCGTCTCACTCTACCTGGCAGGTACTTATCCTTTATTTGGTGATGGTCTTTAAGTATGTTTGTAGGGCTTTAAGCTGCGTATCTGTGGGCTTTTTGCCCGAAAACCCGACCTGACCAAAAAGCGGCATCGGGGGCTTGAGGGCCTTGCCCTGGCTGTCTTTGCCCATCAGTACGGCGCGCTTAAACAGGTCATACTTCCAGTTGGCTGCATTTTTCAGCGAAGGCCCGACAGCGCCTTTGGCCTGTGGCCCGTGACAGCCCGCACAGTTGCCCTCAAAGATAGCTTTGCCATCTGCCGCCGCCGCCTCAACCTGAGCCGACAAGGACAGGAGCACCATACCCAAACCCAGTAACCGGTTAATATGTTTCATACATTACGCTAGCGCTGACCAACCGGTAAGTACAAGTCTTGTCTATACATCTGCTAGGCATTGCGCTCTATTCCAGCACAGTCGCAAAACGCGTACTATTTCCTAAGGCCGCTGGCCTTCTTTTACCGCGTTTTTAGCAAGCTTCAAGACTCATACG
>JAGLBF010000061.1:1906-13307 GCA_018260375.1 Deinococcus sp. | reverse complement strand
ACTCGCATGCGCCCTGATTGATTCGGAAGTACGCCAAATCAATCGGAATCCGTATGATACGGACTTCTGTCTTGAACCTTATTAAACACGCGGTGACATCCCAGAGGCGGACGTAAGAAACAGTACGGACTGCGCGGTGTAGAGGCGCAGTCCGTATTATCGGCATGGCTGCTGAATGCTCGGCAACAAGTGTATAGGCGGGTTCCCTGGTATGGAAGCATATTCGGTGCTTTCCCGCGATACTGGAATGAGGAATAGTCCGTATTATCATACCGCTATGACCTTGTTTGAGCCGCCTGCACCGCTTGCTGAGCGCCTGCGCCCCCGTACACTGGCCGAGGTGGTAGGCCAGCGCCACCTGCTCGGCCCAGGTAAGCCGCTGCCACGCATGCTGCAAAGTGGGCGGCTGAGTTCGCTGATTTTGTGGGGGCCGCCAGGAGTGGGTAAAACCACACTGGCCCGGCTGGTCGCCCAGGAGATAGACGCTCACTTTATCGCGCTGTCGGCGGTGTCTGCAGGCATCAAAGACGTGCGCGAAGCTGTCACCGAAGCTGATCGGCTGCGCGGGCGGGGCAGGCGCACCATCTTATTCCTAGATGAAATTCACCGCTTTAACAAAGCCCAGCAAGACGCGCTGTTACCACACGTTGAGTCGGGCCTGCTCACCTTGATAGGAGCCACCACAGAGAACCCCAGCTTTGAAGTCAACCCGGCCTTGCGCTCGCGGGCGCGTACGCTGGTGCTAGAGCCGCTGGCTGAGGCTGACATCCGCGTGCTTCTTGACAAAGCCCTGAGTGACCCAAACGGGCTGGTCGGCGTGCAGGCCCAGCCTGAGGCGCTGGACTTGCTGGCACGCTTGGCAGGCGGCGACGCTCGCCGTGCCCTGGGTACGCTGGAGGTAGCCGCTAGCCTGCTAGAAACGCCCCAGGAAGCCGTCACCCCCGAGCAGGTCACAGAAGCCTTTGGCCGCCACCTCCCCGCGATGGATAAGGGCGGCGAGGACTTTTATAACCTGATTTCGGCGCTGCACAAGTCGGTGCGCGGCTCGCACCCTGACGCAGCGCTGTACTGGTTGGCCCGGTTGCTAGAAGGCGGGGCCGACGCGCTGTATGTGGCGCGGCGCATTGTGCGTATGGCCTCTGAGGACATTGGGCTGGCCGACCCGCAAGCCCTGCGGCTGTGTATCGCCGCCCGTGACACGGCTGAGTTTTTGGGCCAACCCGAAGGTGACTTGGCGCTGGCTCAGGCGGTGGTGTACCTAGCCCTGGCGCCCAAAAGCAACAGCGTGTATGTCGCCTGGAATAATGCCCTGAGCGCTGTGCAAGCGGGCGACAGCCTGCCCGTGCCACTGCATCTGCGCAACGCCCCCACCACACTGATGCGCCAGCAGGGGTACGGGCGGGCCTACGCCTACTACTTTGATGACCCGCAAGGTAGCTTTGAGCAACACTATTTCCCCGAAGGCCAACTGCTAGAGCTGTACGCCCCCACTGGTGAAGGCTGGGAGGCCCGCATGAAGGAGCGCTGGCGCAAGCTCAGGGCAGCCCATGCAGAATATGAGCCTGAGGATTCATGAAGCCTTTATTTTTCTGAAAGTTAGGAGTCAGTTACGTTTTTTGGGCTATAACCGTTAGATAGACTAGAACGCTGCTGGCTGCCTTGTCAGATGCTTTTTAAGCTGCATGTGAATACCTTGGGTTTGTCACTGTTGGAAGGCTTCTCATAAAAAAGCCCCGTAGCACAACACTTTCCGAGTTGACACTGCTGGGCTGCTTTGCCTATACTTCCGTAAGGATTCACTTTTTGCTGGCTGTATGGGTAAGATGAGAAAGATATAGGAGAGCACGTGATTGTAGGAAACTCGGCAACTACACTCAGGGGCTTTTCAAATCTACTCAGAATGCACTAATATGATGGCAGAAATGCGAAACCGCTTTTCAACGGAGGAAAGCATATGAATAGAAATCTCGCCCTGTTGGCACTCACTGGCATTCTGACCCTCGCATCTTGCGGACAGAATAAAGATACTACCCCCACCACCACCCCTACTACTCCTACCACCCCCACCACCCCTACCACCCCCACCACCCCTACCACCCCCACCACCCCTACCGTTACCACTCATAACCTCGTTGTTAAGCTTACGGGTGACCTGACCAATGCTAGCTTTAATGTGGTTACCCCCACTGGCGAATCCCGCACCGTAGAAGTTATTAATGGCAGTGGCAGCATTACCCTTCCAGTAGGTAAGTCAGTTGTTAAGGCTACTGCTATTAGTGGCTATACCTTTGAGCCTAGCAGCCAAACAGCTGACCTGACCACTACCGACAGTACGGTCACCTTTAAGAGCACGAAGACTGCAACTACTACCCCTGGCGGTGTAGGTGGTAGTGGAACTCAGACTGGTGTCGTCTTTGGTAAATTTGCTCCTAGCGCTGATCAGCAATTGACCTTGGTCACTGATACTGCTAATGCTGATTACAACACTTACCAAACTGCTAGCCCTGCTGGCGCATGGCGTACCTATGATCAAGGCGTTACCAATGGTAGTGATGCCAATGGTCAAGCTACTACTTACACCGACTTGTATGTTCGGGGCAAAGTAAAATTTACTGTAACGCCTGGTACCACTGGTAAGCGTGTAGAAGTGCTGCTGGCACGTACCACAGGAACAGACGTTCCTACTGTTACCGAAACGCAGGCTGCTGATGTGCTGTTTAATGACATTGTTACGGGCGACACTGCTACTTATACCTTAGATACCACCCGCTTGGGCGAATATGAAGGCGTACGCGAGTGGATGATTTTGCGCGTAGATGGTAAAGTTGTCAGCTACCAACCTGTTATTGCTGATAATTCAGGCCCTACACAGCCCGAGCCCTCCTTCAAGGGTGCACCTGATAATCAATCAAACACTCAGGGTAGCTGGGCACGCGGCAATATCTGGATGTACGTTACCAATCCTGATATCCAAGACAAGCCTGACCAAAAGGCTCCTAGTGACGTCACTTTTGTAACCCGCCACCCTGCCGGCTTTGAAGGTGTGCGTTACTACATTGTTCCCCTGAGTGAAGTTACGAATCATCCTGAACTGCAAACCTCTGACTTGACCCAGCGTGCTGCAATGTTACGTAGCTTATCAGCCACCAATAGCAAAATTACCAAGACTAAGTTTACTACTGTGAAGACCATTGCTCATGGTCTGGGCTTTGAATCTGATATTGATACTCGTTCATTAGGTGATGGTGAATACCGTATTTATGCTGTAAGCCGTGACCAGATTGGTAATGAGACGGCCAGTGCAATCTATAAACCCCTGATTGTGGATAATACTGGCCCTACTGTTACTTGCAGTGGTTTACGTGATTATTCTCCTTTGCCATTCCCTTCTGTAGATCCTACTAAGTATATTAGCGGTGTTGCACAACTAACATATGGTGCAGTTGACGATAAATCTGGTATCGGAGTTGACGCTAATACTTATACAGTATCTTTAGCTGGCATAAATGCTAACGCTGGTGCTAACTACTTCCTTCCTAAGCCTGCTAATGCCGACGCTAATAGTTCAGTGTTTGACACTCGTAATTTGATTCCTGATGGAACCTATAAGCTTAACTATGGTACTATGACTGATAAGCTAGGCAATCCTATGACATCAAATGCTTGTGATACTACTGTTACCATTGACAATACTGCGCCTACTGTCGGCTTTAACCGACCCAGTATGTCTGCTGCTCAGACCTTTAAAAGCGGTGAGACGGTAACCACTGAAACCACTTCTAGTGACATCACTTCGGGTGTCTACCGTACCCTTCTGTTCTGGGATGATAGCAATACCATGTCATCTGATAATCTGACACCTCACCCTATAGTTAATGCTCCTGCTGAGTTTGCACGCAGTGTAGATTATAAGAATGAGTTTATGCCTAGCGACACCCTGAATAAGGGCTGGATTGCTCTGGCTAAGAGTGGTCTTAATAATAATATTGTGCTGAAGGCCTTGGTTATTGACCGTGCTGGTAACGCAAGTATTACAGTCAATCCTATTAAGGTTATTCCTACGAATGGAGGAGCCGCCAGCATTGAATGGATTGGTAAAGATGGCCTCTTGACTGTAAACAAAGTAACTGTTAATGCTGGTAGCATGTTGCAGTCTGTAGATGCCTATGGCCAATTTAATAAAGAGGACTGGAATAAGATTAGTGGAGCGGCTATAGATGACATTACTCGTCGTGCTGGCAAATCTACTCCCTCGGCCTCTGAAATTGCAAAATGGGTCAACTTCAAGGCTCCTCTGTTGAGCCTGGGCAATATGGCTACTGCCAATAACACTACTGGCGTGTTCAGCTATACTGATGACGGACTAAATAATCTGTATTGGGCCCGTGGAATTAACAGCTCTACTTATAGCTACCTGAAGGACAGTGCACTGAATGCCAAATATGATGCTTATGACATTGTAGTGACTGATAAGTCAGGCGACTATGACGACGGCGACGGTATTAAGTAAATAATCTTCCTGTAAAAGGCCTCCCCCTGCGGGGGGCTTTTTTTATGTCTACCCGCTACAATATCCCCCATGCTTCAACCTTCTTCTCAACGGCAATTTTTTGGTACTGACGGCGTGCGTGCTGTCGCAGGTGAATACCCGCTCACGGCAGCCTGGGTGATGCAACTGGGGGCAGCGGCAGGCGAAGTGCTGCGCAGCCGCAACCCGCGTGCCAGTGTGGTTATTGGCAAAGACACCCGCCAGAGCGGCGACATGCTAGAAGCGGCGCTGGCAGCGGGCCTGACCAGTCGCGGTGTGAATGTAACCCACCTGGGCGTGTTGCCAACCCCCGGTGTCAGCTACCTCACCCGCCAGCTGGGGGCCGACGCTGGCGTGGTGATCAGCGCGTCGCACAACCCCTACCAGGACAACGGTATTAAGTTTTTTGGGGCCACCGGTGAAAAACTAAGTGACAGCCTAGAAGCCGAAATGGAAGCTGCCATCGTCCAGGTTGCCGACTTGCCCCCTGTGACGGGCGTAGACATGGGCAGCATCACCAACTACGGTGAAGTGGAGCGGCTGTATGCCAGCTTTTTGCGCGCCCAGGCACCTGACCTTTCGGGCCTGCGCATCGCTATGGACTGCGCCAATGGTGCGGCCTACCGCATCGCGCCGCGCATCTTTCAGGCGGCGGGGGCTGAGGTGTTTGCGGTGTACACCAACCCCGACGGGCGCAATATTAACAAAGGCTGCGGCTCCACCCACCTGCAGCACCTCAAGCAACTGGTACAGGGCGGTGCCTACGACCTAGGCGTAGCCTTTGACGGTGACGCAGACCGCTGCCTTTTTGTCGACTCGAGGGGCAACGAGGTTCACGGTGATCACATGCTGCTGCTCAACGCCCGTGCCAGGGGCGAAAAGAGCGTGGTGACCACTGTCATGAGCAACATGGCCCTAGAGGTGATGCTGACCGAAGCCGGCATTGCCCTTGAGCGCACGGCCGTAGGTGACCGCTATGTTCACGAGCGTATGAAGGCCAAAGGGCTGACCCTGGGCGGCGAGCAAAGCGGGCATATGCTGTTTTTGGATGTATCGCCTACGGGTGACGGCGTGCTCACGGCGCTGCTGACCCTCAGGGCCATGCTGCAACTGGGTACAACACTTGACGAATTACACAGCGAACTGGTGATGTTTCCGCAGACGCTTGTGAATGTACGTGTTAAGGACAAGCAGGCAGTGAGCCGCGACCCCGAAGTGCAAGCCGCTGTACGCGCCGCCGAGGTGCAACTGTCGGGCAAAGGCCGCATCAACCTGCGCCCCAGCGGCACCGAGAGCCTGGTGCGCGTGATGGTAGAAGGCCCTGACGAGGCCGAGATTCACCAAGTGGCGCAGCGGGTAGCCGAGGTGATCGCCCAAAAAAGCTGAACCCAGAGAAGCTGAGTCCAGGAGACGAGCCGCGTTTGGCTGGTTGAGCGGACTCTTGCCCAGGCCTCAAGTACAGCAGGCACTCAAGCACAGCAGACTCATACGGATTCTGTAAAATTAGTTATAAGTATGTCTTCTTAGTTTACAATAGGGCAGGCAACTAGGGCAATCAGAGTACAAAGAATTAAACGGAATCCGTATTAGTCGTCTAGCGCCGTCCATGCGCTGACGGGCAGCAACTTGCCGCCTTGAGCAGTGGCAGACAATACACGGTAGCGTTTGTCAAACGTCACCAGCACTTCGGCGCTGTCTAGGTGGGGCGAGCTGATGATGGGCTTGCAAAAAAAGTAACCGCCGTCGCCGTTGTCGTTCTGAGCGATGTGGGCTGACTGGGTAAAGCGCACCCGCACGGTGTCGCCGCTGCGGTCAGTGCACAATCTGAGGTGGTACACGCCGCCTTTTTCGGGCTGAATGTAGGGGTTAGGCGGGGCCAGTTTGCGCCAAAACACCTTAAACCTCTTGCAGCAAGCCGGCCAGCAGGCGGATATGCTGGGGCCAGCGGTCTAGGCGGATGTGTTCGTACTGGGCGTGTGCGCCGTCGCCTGGTGCGCCCAGGCCGTCGAGCGTGGGGCAAAGGGGCGCGGTAAGGTTGCCGTCACTGCCGCCCCCCACCACGCCTTCGCCGATCTCAAAGCCGAGTTGCTGGGCAATGCGTTGGGCTTGGTGGTACAGCATCAGGGTTGCGGGCGTGCGCTCAAAGGGTGGGCGGTTGAGTTCGCCGCTGAGGGCCAGTTGTACGCGGGGGTTATGGGCCTTGAGTGCTTGGAGCGCCGCTGCGATGCGCTCGCCTTCAGCTAGGGTGCTGACGCGCACGTCAATATCAAGCCTTGCCTGAGCGGGTATGACGTTGACCGCTGTGCCGCCAGTTATACGCCCCACACTCACTGTCGTACCTGTATCAACTGTACCTGTATCAACCGTACTCATGTCGCCACCAGTTGGGCGGGCCAGCGCTTCAATATCCAGCACTTGCAAGGCCGCCTCATAGATGGCGCTGGCACCCTGCTCAGGCTCGTTCCCTGCGTGCGCGGCAACGCCAGTAAGCTGTAACGTGTAATCACCTACGCCTTTGCGCCCCGTTTTGAGGGCGTGTGTACCTGGTATGGGCGGCTCAAGCACCAGCACGGCGCGGGCCTCACGTGCGGCTTGCTCAATGTTGCTGCGGCTCGTCAGGCTGCCCGTTTCTTCATCGGGGGTCAGTAAAAAGTGAATACCACCTGCTGGGTAGTGGTGTTGCAGCATACGCAGCGCGGCAAACGCCCCCACAATGCCGCCTTTCATATCGTAGCTGCCAGGGCCATACACCCGCTCACCGTCTAAGCGAAAGGGCATGTGCGCCAGCGTACCGTGAGGCCAAACGGTGTCGGCGTGGGCCAGCAGCAGCAGGGGTTTGTGGTTGTCTGCGCCGCCAAAAATAAACTGGCGTGTACCGCCTGGCAAGGCGTGGCAGCTGGCCCCCAGCTCACGCGCCCAGCCTTCAACCACGTCTTGTACGCGGGTGACGGCGACAAAATCTTCAGAGGGAGATTCAAGTTCAACCAATGTTTTGAGGGGCCCAAGCAGCGCGGCTATCAGTTGCTCATCACGCTCAGCTGTGTAGGTTGTGGACATATCAGGTATGTTACGCCTCTAGAGCGGGTAGCGATGAGATCAGCAAAAGAAAGAGACAGCGCTTGCACGTTTTTATCACTCTGCCGTCTCTGGAGATGGCTGAGCGCCGGAGGGCTGAGCATCACCCCTCACTGTCCTGAATAGTTCGGCGTAGGGCACACCCACCAAGCGCCCGTCAGCGGCAAATACACGCCGCAGCATCGTACCGCCGCCGCCCTGGCTGACATGAGCGTCCATCGCCTGGACTTTGGCGTCTATAACGGTGCTGATGTCCACGGCCGTGTCTGGCTGCCGTGTCTGAAAGAGGTACACAGGCGGCCTGCCCTGAGCGGGGAGCTTTTCCCAAAAGCGCATAAAAGCCTGCGCTGAACCCTGATGGTCAGCGTGCAGGTAAGGGTAAGCGGGCCAGTCGGGGTCAAAAATAAAGACTGCCTCGGGTTTTAATTGCTGATAAATCTCGGCGACGCGCAGGGTAAGTTCGGGCTCTGCGGCGACCAGGCGGTCAGGCAGGCCCAGAAAGTGAATCTGGGTATAGCCGTTGATCTGGCCCGCGCGCTCTTGTTCGGCTCGGCGGGCGGCCCGCAGGTCAGGTGCGTGGGTGCGGTTAGGGCCCTGTTCGCCGTCGCTCGCCACAATGACTTCTACGTCAGCTCCCGCGTTGGCAAGCAGGTGCAGCGTGCCGCCCACATACCATTCGAGGTCGTCGGGATGAGCGACCAGAGCGAGCACTCGCTTGGCGGCCAAAAGCTGCTGTCCTTGTGCCAGTGCCTGTGCTGGCGCTGTGGTAAGGCGCACTTGCAACAGCCAGCCGAACCCTAGGAGTACCAGCAGCAGCACCAACAAGATAAACCAGCGTGGTAAACGCATTTCCATTGCAAGCAGGATACCGCTTAGGGAGATGTGAGTTTTATACAGGTTGCGGCTTGCAGGGTGTTGTACGGACTTCGCGGTGACGCAGCTCGCTGCCTCATCTGCAACAACTTATATGGATTCCGATTGATTTGGCGTACTTCCGAATCAATCAGGGCGAATGCGAGTGGGAACAGCATACGGATTGCGCGGTATGGAGCCGCAGGCGGCGCTTTTCCGACTGTGGTGGAATGGAGCGGCAGTCCGTATTATGTAGGTTCTTGTGCCGACGACAGCAGCGAAGTCTGTGCTCCTGCTGCTTTACAACATTACTGCTTTGTACTATTGCTACTTTACAAAATGCGCTGACCCAGCAAGCTCGCCGCCATGCCCACCATCACTTCGGCGGTGTGGTTGCGCACATCAAGCACGGGGTTGACTTCAACCAAATCCAGGCTGGTCACACGGCCCGACTCGCTGAGTAACTCCATCAGCAGGTGGCCTTCGCGGTAGGTTAGGCCGCCCGGCACAGGCGTACCTACGCCAGGGCAAACGCTGGGGTCTAGTGCGTCGGCGTCATATGACACGTGCAGGCGCTCCACGTGGCTCATGCGCTCCATAATTTCTTCGTAGAGATAAGTGATGCCCTTTTGGTCCACATCTTTCATGGTATAAGCGGCGATGCCCGCCTCACGCACCAGTTCGCGCTCGTGCGCGTCTACGCTGCGAAGGCCAATCATGGCGATGTCTTCAGGGCGGGCGTGCCAGTTGGGTGCAATACCGCTCAGGCGCGGGTCGCCCAGGCCTGTCAGGTGGGCTACGGGCATGCCGTGAATGTTGCCACTGGGGCTGCTTTCGGGGGTATTAAAGTCGGCGTGGGCATCTACCCAGATGATGCCTGTGCGCTTGCCCTGCGCCGCACCCGCTACCGTACCCATGCTCACCGAGTGGTCGCCGCCCAGCGCGATAGGAAAGGTGTTGGCGGGCAAGACGCTCAGCTGCTGGTACGCGCTGCTACAGGCGGCCAGTACCTGTTCCAGAAAGGTAAGACCCTGGTCTTCATATTTATCGAGTGATTCGGGAATGGGGATATGAATGTCGCCCAGGTCGCTGACCGTATGACCCAGTTCACGCAAGTGATAGGCCAGTTGTGCATTGCGCAGCGCCGAAGCGCCCATATCCACACCGCGCCGCCCTGCACCCAAATCCATAGGGATACCAAGTATAGAAATATTCATTGACCTTTACTGTACCTGACAAAGTGCTGTATGCCTTGCTGGTGCATGAATATACGCTTTTCACCCCGTTCTAGCACCGCCTTAGAGCCGCCGCCTGCGCTACCGCGAAGTCCGGCGTTGCTTCTAGGCCTGCTGGCCTTTTTTTACCGCGTGTGTAACAGGGTTCAAGTCACAAGCCGTATAAGGTGAGGCGCAGCTATCAGGGCAGGGGAGAGGGCAGATTATGCAGTGGCGTATGCAGTGGTGCAGGGTACGCGTATCTCTAATACGGACTGCCGCTAAATTCCACCACAGTCGGAAAAGCGCCGCCTGCACGTTCTTGCCGCCGAGTCTGTACTTTTGTTTTTGCGCCTACCTCTTGCCTTTCACCGCGTGTTTAACACGGTTCAAGTCAGAATCCGCATTCCTTTCTTTCTGACGCGGCTGTTTAACCCTCTACCTCCTGTCTCAAAGCCACCCACCCCACTTTGCCCGCCCCCGCACTGCCCTATCATGTCGCTATGTCTTTTCATGAACAAGCTCCACGCATTCACCTCGGTACGCTGCTGCGCTTTGGCGGCGACGCGTCTGCTGATGGTGAGCTACAAACACTGCACTACGAACAGGGCGGACAGCCCGAAACCCTTCATTTTGCCGAGCCTGCCCACTATGACATACAGGTTCATGCGCTGCAGGGCAACGAATTTTGGCTTCAGGGTCACATGGACACCGTGCTTGAGATGGAGTGCGCCCGCTGTCTCAGGCCCGTACAGGTGCCGCTGGACATCAGTCTAGGTACCCTGATGCGCTATGACCCCAGTGCCGATCAGCCGTACCTAGAAGAAGCTGACACGGGCGAGGAGCTGCTGGTTTTTGGCGACCCCGACCTTGACCTGAGCAACTACCTTGCTGAAAGCCTGCTGCTTGAAGCGCCCCTGAGCGTGCTGCACGACCCCCACTGCCTGGGCCTGTGCCAGGTGTGCGGCCACGACCTCAACGAAGGCCCCTGTGAGCACAGCGCAAGCGTCCCCGTAGAGACTCTAGACGAGCGCAACTTGCAAGCCGAGCACGAAGGCAAGCAGCACGCCCGCCAAAACCCGTTTTTGGCCCTGCAAAGCCTAAATTTTCCTGATGAGTAACCCTAATACCGAGTCTGCACTTACCGAGTCGGCGCTGACGCACTTTAGTGACGGGCTGCCGCGCATGGTAGACGTGACGGGTAAGGTCAGCACCCACCGCGAGGCCCGTGCTGAAGCCTGGGTACGGCTGCCCCCAGAAGCACGCGCCGCGCTAGAACGTGGACACAACCAAAAGGGCGACCCGCTGCTGGTCGCGCAACTGGCGGGGCTGCAAGGCTGCAAGCGCACCGCCGACTTGGTACTACTGTGCCACCCCATCCCCGTTACGGGGGCGCAGGTGAGCGTCAGCTTGCAAGAAGGCGGGGTATATATCACGGCCACCGTCAAAACTGAGGCCCCCACAGGCGTAGAAATGGAAGCTCTCAGTGCAGTAACCATCGCCGCACTCAACGTATATGACATGCTCAAGGCTGCCAGTAAAGCCATAGAAATAACGGGTGTGCGGCTGCTGAGCAAGTCAGGTGGCAAGAGCGGTGACTATGCTGCTGCGCGGTAGGCAGGGCGCTCAGTCTTTAGGAATGTCATCTTCCACCATAACCTGAGCACCCCAACAGGCCGGCCAGCCCAGCATTTTTAGCTTGAGCTGGCCGGCTAGGTGTTGAGCCCTTATG